>DASRGI010000083.1:0-28428 GCA_035651095.1 Acidimicrobiales bacterium
GGCCGAACATGGGCGTGGCGAACGACCAGCCCATGGCCTTCAGGTGCTGGATCAGCGGCCGCAGCACGGCCACCGTCTGCGAGCGGTCGCCGCCGCCGTCGTGCAACAGGATCACCGACCCGGGCCGGATCTTGGGCAGTATGCGGTTGAGCAGCTCGTCGGCGGGCGGGCGTTCGTAGTCGTGCGGGTCGATGCTCCAGCCCAGCACCCGCATGCCGTTGCCCCGGGCCACCGAGATCACCTCGGGCCCCAGGAACCCGCCCGGTGCCCGGTACAGCGGGGGCGCAGTACCCAGGAGCGACGTGAGATAGCGGGAGCACTGGTCGATCTCGGAGACCACGACGTCGTGGGGCTTGGTGTCCAGGTGCAGCATGTGGTGCTGGGTGTGGTCGCACAGCACGTGGCCCTGGTCCCGCTCGGCCTTCACCAGCTCGGGGTAGCGCTGGGCCACGTAGCCCACCACGCAGAACGTGGCCTTGATCCCCTCCTCGTTCAGGATCTGCAGGATCTGCGGCGTCCAGCGGGGGTCGGGCCCGTCGTCGAAGCTGAGCGCCACCACGCCGGCCAGCTCGGGCCGGGGCGCCACCGGCTCGGTCGTGCGCTGGCGGCTCACCAACTCACCGCTCAGGGCGCCGTACGTCGACTCGTCCGCCCCGGGCTGACCCGGGTACCACAGCGTCTTTTCCACCTCCGGCAGCCCGCCGGGGGCGACCTCGACCTTCTGGGTGACCACCGGCTCGGTCTCGTCGGGCCCGGGCGTGGCCTCCACCGACTGGCCGGCCCGCACCGGCGTGGTCCAGCTCGCGGTCACGCCGTCGACCTTCAGCACGGGCGGGTTGAAGTCGGCGTCGACCACCTGGTGGGTGAGGGCGGACAGCAGCCGGCCGTGGGGCGGCCGGGCACCGGTGGCCCGGATGGCGCTGTCGACGGTGGTGACCGGCCCCGGCACCTGCTCGTCCACGCCGTTCACGAGCACGTGCACGAGGGGCGGGCGGGAGTGGGCGGGCTCGGCCTGGAGGACGGCGAGCGACGCGCCCAGGAGGGTGGCCGCCGCGAAGGCGGCGACCCTCGGCGTCAGGACGCGGCGAAGCCGGCGGGTGCGGGGCACGCGAACGATGGCGTCCATGGTGGCGCAACTCGCATGAGATCAGCTCTCATGTGTTGTAGCGGTTCATCGCCGCGGCCACACCCTCGCGCATGATGGCCTCCACGGCGTCGGCCGCTTCCACCACCACGATCTCGAGCTCCGTGCGTTCCGCCTTGGACGGCTTGCGCAGCACGTGGTCCGCCCCGAACTGCTTGCCCGGGGGCTTGCCCACACCGATGCGCACCCGCAGGAAACCGTTGCCCTTCAGGTGGGCCTGCAGCGACTTCAGCCCGTTGTGCCCGGCCGTCCCGCCGCCGACCTTGACCTTGAGGCGGCCCACGGGCAGGTCGAGCTCGTCGTGCACGACGATCACCCGCTCCAGGTCCTCGATGCCGTACCGGCGGACGAGCAGCCCGGCAGCCAGGCCGGAGTCGTTCATGTACGTCTGCGGGAAGGCCAGGGCCACCCGCTGGCCGTCGACCTTGACCTCGTCGGCCAGCGCCCGCTCCTTGCCCAGGCGCAGCCGCCCGCCGTGGCGCTCGGCCAGGAGGGCGACGACGTCAGCGCCCGCGTTGTGGCGCGTGCCCGCGTACTCGGCGCCGGGGTTGCCGAGCCCGATGACGAGCCAGTCGGCCGGCGTGCCCGTGCGCTGCCGGAACAACGACCAGCGCTAGCCGGCTTCGGGCTCGGCCGACCCGCCCGGCTCGCCCGACTCGGCCGGGGCAGCCGCCTCGCCCTCGCCACCGACCTCGCCCGCCGGTGCCGTGGCAGCCTCGCCCTCGGGTGCCGCCTCGCCTTCGGCTGGAGCCTCGACGTGCGGCGGCTGGGCCACGACGATGACGGTCTCGCCGTCGACATCGGTGCTGACGCCCGCGGGCAGGGCGAGGTCGTCGACCCGGATGGCGTCGCCGATGCGCATGTCGCTCACGTCGACCTCGATGCTGTGGGGCAGGTCGCCCGGCTTGGCGTGCACGGTGAGCAGGTTCAGCTCCTGCATCACCATGCCGTCGCCCCGGTTGACCTCGACGGCCTCGCCCACGAGCTGCACGTTGATGTCGGCGGTGACGACCTCGTCCCGGTTCACGAGCAGGAAGTCGACGTGGATGACGGTGCCCCGCACCGGATGGCGCTGGAGGTCCTTGGCCATGGCCAGCTGCGTGCGGCCGCCCAGGTTCAGGTTGAGAAGGGCGTTCAAGCCGGCGTCACCCGACAGGGCGGCCCGCAACTCCCGGCCTTCGACGGCGATGGGCACCGGGTCGCTCCCGTGGCCGTACAGGACGCCCGGGATCTTGCCCGCGGCCCGAAGGCGCCCCGCGGCGCGGGACCCGGTCTCGCGGTTGGCTTCGGCGGTCAAGGTGATCTCAGGCACGGCCGAACAGGTTACCGGCTGGCGCTTTGACCGCGCCTAACGGGTCGGGCCCAGCTCAGGCCTAGCTCTGGTTCTCGCCGCCGAAGATCTCGGACACGGACGTGTCCTCGAACACGGCGTCGATGGCGTCGGCGATGATCCGGGCGGCCGACAGCACCTCGATCTTGTCGATCTGCTTCTCGGGCGGCAGCGGCAGCGTGTTGGTGACGATCAGCCGGCTGATGGACGAGTTCTTCAGCCGGTCGGTGGCCGGGTCCGACAGCACGGGGTGGGTGGCCGCCGCCCACACGTCGGCCGCGCCCGCCTCCATCAACCGCTCGGCCGCCGCGCAGATGGTGCCGGCCGTGTCGATCATGTCGTCCACCAGGAGGCAGAGCCGGCCCTCCACCTCGCCCATCACGCCCAGGGCCTGCACCACGTTGGACTGGCCCTTGGCCCGGCGCTTCCAGATGGACGCCAGGTCGGCCTGCAGGTGCTGGGCCACGACCTCGGCGACCCGCACTCGGCCGGCGTCGGGGGCGACGACCACGAGGTCGCTGCCCACCGCCTCGGTGCGCAGGTGCTCGACCAGCACGGGCACGGCCGTGAGATGGTCGACGGGGCCGTCGAAGAAGCCCTGGATCTGGCCGCTGTGGAGATCGACGCTCACGATGCGATCGGCGCCGGCGGCGGTGAACATGTCGGCCACCAGCTTGGCGGTGATGGGCTCGCGACCCGACGCCTTGCGATCCTGCCGGGAGTAGCCGTAGTACGGCGCCACCGCGGTGATGCGCTTGGCCGACGCCCGCTTGGCCGCGTCGATCATGATCAGCTGCTCCATGATCGAGTCGTTCACGGGCCCGCAGTGGGTCTGCACGATGAACACATCGGCGCCCCGGATGGACTCGTCGTAGCGGCAGTGGATCTCGCCGTTGGCGAACTCCTTGAGGTTGGGCTCCCCCAGCGTGACGCCCAGATGGTCGGCGATCTCCTCGGCCAACGTCCGGTGCGAGCGGCCCGAGTACAGCTTGAGACGCTTGGTTGGTGTGAGCTCCATCAGCCCCCCTGGTGATCGCCAGAATCGTCGCCGGCTGTGAAGAATGGTCCGGTCACGGTACCCGGCGCCACATGGGCGCCCGGCGGCAGCACGGCGAAGGGGCCGACTTGGGCGGTTGCGCCCACTGCGGCCTGCCGGCCCACGGTCTGCTCCACCACCGCGCCGTCCCCCACCGTGCAGTCGACCAAGCGGGTGTCAGGCCCGATCTCGGCGCCGGCGCCGATGCGCGTGTCGCCCTGGAGGATGGTGCCGGGGAAGAGGGTGACGTCCGGCGCCAGCTGCACGGAGGCGTCGATGTACGTGCGCTCGGGATCGAGCATGGTGACGCCCCGGCGCATCCAGCGCTCGTTGGTGCGGTCCCGCAGTTCGGCCTCGGCCACGGCCAGCTGGGCCCGGTCGTTGACTCCGGCCGCCTCCATGGAGTCGTGCACCACGAGGGAGACCACCGGGTAGCCGGCGTCGTGCAGCACCTCGATGACCTCGGTGAGGTAGTACTCGCCCTGGGCGTTCTCGGGACTGAGGCGGCGCAGGGCGGGGGCGAGGATGCTGCGGCGGAAGCAGTAGATCGACGTGTTGACCTCGTCGATCTCGCGCTCCTCGTCGGTGGCGTCGCCGTGCTCGACGATGCGCGCCACCCGGTCGGCCTTGTCCCGCACGATGCGGCCGTACCCGTTGGGGTCCTGCACCTTGGCGGTGAGGATGGTGGCGCCCGCGTCGGCGGCCCGGTGGGCCCGCACCAGCGCGGCCAGCGTGGGGGGCCGGAGGAGCGGCGTGTCGCCCGGGAGGACGACGATGTCGCCGTCGTCCAGGTCGTCGTCGGGGAAGGCGGTGAGGCCCACGGCCACGGCGTCGCCCGTGCCCCGCTGCACGTGCTGCTCCACGAAGTCGAGGGTGAAGTCGGGCGGGGTCAGCTCGGACAGGGTCTTGGTGACCCGCTCGGCCCCGTGCCCGACCACCACCACGGCCCGGTCGATGGCCAGCTCGGCCAGGGCATCGATGACGTGCATGACCATGGGCCGCCCGCACAGCAGGTGCAGTGGCTTGGGGCGGGCCGACCGCATCCGTGTGCCCTCCCCGGCGGCGAGGACAACAGCGGACAGCGGGCGTTCGGTCATGAACCAGTTTTACCGCGTGGGGCGGGTACTCACGGGCACTCGGACGCCCGTGACCGATGGCACCTTGCCCGTGCCTGCCCGGGGGGACAGACTGGACCCATGTTGGGTGGCTGCCGGCAGTACGGGAACACGCACCGCGACTTCGTGGCCCACGCCCAGCGGGCAGGCGGCATCGTGCTCCTGTGCATGGCCATCTGGGCGTTCACCGGCTTCGGCAGCTTCTGGCCCGTGTGGGTGCTGCTGTTCCTCGGCCTACGCCTGGCCAACCACGCTCGCCACGTCTACTCCCGGTCGTGGCAGGAACCGGAACTGGACGAAGAGCCCGTCCCCCGGTAGCGCAGGGGGACGGCAGCGTCGGCTCGTTGCAGCAGCAGCTCGGCGTCGGTCCCGGGCCATGGCCAGGCTTCGCTGTCCATCTGCCGGCCATCTGCCGGAACGACCCTCGTCCGGGCGTGGGCCAGGACGGGCGAGTCACGTGCGGCTGGCTGGCGGGGCAGGACTCGAACCTGCAACTTCTTGATCCAAAGTCAAGCGTTCTGCCAATTGAACTACCCGCCAACGGCGCGTCTCAGGGTACCGGGCGCCCTGCGTGCGGGAGCGATCCGGCAGTTCCGCTTCACCCTGA
Organism: Acidimicrobiales bacterium; assembly: GCA_035651095.1. Lineage (GTDB taxonomy): Bacteria > Actinomycetota > Acidimicrobiia > Acidimicrobiales > JAUTXP01 > DASRGI01. The sequence goes on from DASRGI010000083.1 coordinate 5,233, forward strand.
CGCACTTCGGTCGAATGGCCGGGGCGGTGGCGGCCCCAAGTTCGCCCGGCGCCCGCCTGCCCACTAGGTTGTCCCCCCGCCATGGGTTCGTTGATCAAGAAGCGCCGTAAGCGCATGCGGAAGAAGAAGCACAAGAAGATGCTGAAGGCCACGCGCTGGCAGCGCCGAGCGGGCAAGTAGCGCTCGCTCGCCGCCGGCGGCGACTGGGCACACCGCCCAATCCCAGCCGGCCAAATCCCAGCCGCCCGATGTCAGCTGACGACCGCCTCCTCGAGGCGGTCGTTGCGCGTCTGGGGGGTGACAGCCAGGGTCAGCCCGTAGCCGGCGGCCAGCGCCACCGCCCCGCCCACGGCGTCGAGCAGGTAGTGGTTGGCGGTGACGACCACGGCGAACACCGTCAGGGCCGGGTAGGCGGCCAGCGCCCACCGCACCCACGCCGCCCTGCCCCGCACCACCGGCCACAGGGCGAGCGTGGACCACAACGCCCACCCCACGTGCAGGCTGGGCATGGCCGCCCACAGGTTCTCGGTGTCCTTCATCGACCCGCTGTCGAACGGGCCCATGCCCCCGATGCGGGCGGCCGTGTCCACGAATCCGAAATGGTCGGGCAGCAGCCGGGGCGGCGCCAGGGGGTAGAGCCAGAAGCCCACCAGCCCGACCAGCAGCATCCCGAAGAAGGTGTTGCGCCACAGCCGGTACCGCGCCGGCATCCAGCGCCACAGGGCGAACAGCCCCACGGCCGGGCCCACGAAGTGCACGGTGCCGTAGTAGATGTCCCAGAACTCGACGAACCGGTGCCACTGCAGGAATCCGTGCTGCACCCACGCCTCGTGGAACAGCCCCAGCGAGCGCTCGGCGTGGATGACCTGCGCGGCGTGGTGCCGGGCGGCCGTCTCCGTGCCGGCGGCCTTGGCCCGCAGCAGCTCGAAACCGGAGTAGGCGACGTACACGCACACCGCCTCGACGGCGCCCCGCCACCAGCGCCGTCGTCCGGACATGGGGCGCGATCCTATGAGCGCACCACGAGCAGGCCAGGGCCCTCGAACTCGCCCTCCACGAACCAGGTCGACCCGCTCCCGGCCAGGCACGGCGTCGCCCCTGTGAGCTCGCCCAGGCGGTCGCGCCACCAGGCCAGCTCGGGTTCGACCACCAGCGCGGCCGGCTCCAGGTCGTTGGGACCGTCGCCCGCCGGCCCACCAAGCGCGTCCCACGCCGCGTACACGGCGCGGGTGGACACGTGCAGGGGCGGCGTGAGAAGGGTGAACACCAGCGGCGGCCACGGCGGGGGCACGGGCTCCACCACCTCGCCCACGCCTCGCACCCGGGCTCGGCCCCCCACCAGGCAGAAGGGCACGTCCGCCCCCAGCGACGCGGCCACGGCCAGGTCGTCACACCCGGCCCACCGCAGCACGGCGGCGGCGTCGGCCGATCCACCGCCGAGCCCGGCCCCCATGGGGATGCGCTTGTCCAGCTGCACGTGGGCCCGGCGGCCGACGGCGACCAGCGCCCGGCTCACCAGGTTGTCGGCGGGCAGGTCGTTCTCGCCGTCTTCGAACACGAGCTCGTCGTACAGGTCGACGGTGACCATCTCGGCGTCGATCAGGTGGTAGCCGTCGTCGCGCACGCCGATGACGCGCAACGACCGGGTCAGCTTGGCCGGGGCACGGAGCCGCTCGGGCTGCACTGCGCCAACCTCCCCCACGCCACGACATCCAGCTCCTCGGCCCTCGCCTCCGGCCGCACCCCCGCGGCCGCGAAGGCGGCGTCGTCCACTCCCAGCGAAGCCAGCGACCGGCGCAGCATCTTGCGGCGCTGGCCGAAGCCGGCCCGGGCCAGGGCGAACAGGCGCTCCTCGTCCACTCCGGTGACGGCCGGGGCCGGGCGCCGGTGCAGCGACACCAGGGCGGACTCGACCTTGGGCTGGGGCACGAACACCGTGGCCGGCACCTTGCCCACCACGGCGGCCTCGGCCCAGTACGCCACCTTCACCGACGGCAGCCCGTACGCGGGGTCACCGACCCCGGCCGCGAGGCGCTCGGCGACCTCCCGCTGCACCATCACCAGCATGCGGTCGATGGCGGGCACACCATCCAGGAGATCGAGCACCAGGGGCGTGGCCACGTTGTACGGGAGGTTGGCCACGAGGACCCAGCCGCCGGCCCTCGCCCCGTCCAGAGCCCCCTCGCCGAGCACCGCCCCCCAGTCCAGCGCCAGGGCGTCACCCTCCACCACCCGCACCCCATGGGGCTCCACGACCGACCGCAGGACGGGGAGCACGTAGCGGTCGAGCTCGATGGCGGTCACGGAGGCGCCCGTCTCGGCCAGGGCCAGGGTGAGCGACCCCAGCCCGGCCCCGATCTCCACCACCCGGTCGCCCGGGCCGACACCGGCCAGGCGGGCGATGCGCCGCACGGTGTTGGGATCGGCCACGAAGTTCTGGCCCAGAGCCCGGCTGGGCCGCAGGCCGTGCCCCTCCAGCAGGTCGAGGACCTGCCGACGGGAGAGGGTCACCACTCGACGCGAACGTCGATCACCCCCGTGGACGTGGGCTCCAGGGCGTTGAAGTCGGACTTCGACAGGTCCACGATGCGCCCGGCCTGGAACGGCCCCCGGTCGGCCACGCGACAACGGATCTGCTTGCCGTCGGCCAGGTCGGTCACCGTGAGGATCGTGCCCATGGGGGCGGTGCGGTGGGCGCACGTGCCCGGGGTCGTGTCGTACCACGACGCCTGGCCCGTCTGGCTGTGGGCCGGTGCCGGCTTGGCCGTGGTGGTGGTCGTGGTGGGCTTGGGCTTCGGCTTGGCCGTGGTGGTGGTCGTGGTGACCCGCTTGGTGGCCGCCGCCGCGACCTGGGCCGCCATGGTGGTGAGCGTCGTCTGGGTGACCGGGGCTTCGGTGGTCGTGGTCTCCAGCACGGGGACGTCGACCGCCGCTCCCTCCGCCGCGGCATCGATCGGGGCGCGGTGCTCCGAGCGACTGGCCCGGTCGGAAACCAGGCGAGCAGCGAGCTCGGCGGCTCTGGGGGCGCGCACGGCTTCGACTGCCGTGGTCGCCGTCCGGCTTGGACGCGTGGCGAGGAGTGGCACGACAAGCAGCGCACCGCAAAGCAGCAGCGGTACCGCGTACCGGCCCCTCGCCCCAGTGCTCTCCCTCAGGACTCCACCCTTCCCGTCGGGACACTCGGGTCTGACTTGGGGGGAGAACCTAGGGCCCGAATTACAAATCGGGCAAGTTGAAGACGGAGGCGGCGCTGGCCCAGCTGGCCGCCTCGACCTCTTCCACGGCCACCCCCTTGGCCGCGGCCACCGCCGCTCCCACCACCGGGACCCACGCCGGCCGGTTGGTCTGGCCCCGGTAGGGCACGGGCGCCAAGTAGGGCGAATCGGTCTCGACCAGCAGGCGATCGAGCGGGCAGAGGGCGGCGGCCTGGCGAACGTCGTCGGCCGCTTTGAACGTCACGATGCCGCTGAAGGACAGGTGAGCACCCATATTCAGGCAGCGGCCGGCCTCTTTCTGACCGCCAGTGAAACAGTGGAAGACAGTTCGGGTAGGGATGCCTTCAGTGGTGAGGATGTCGAACGTGTCGTCCCAGGCTTCACGGGTGTGGATCACGAGTGCGAGGTCGCGCTCGTGGGCCAGCGCAATCTGGGCGGCGAAGGCCGCTCGCTGCACGTCACGGGGCGAGTGGTCGTAGTGGTAGTCGAGGCCGCACTCGCCCACCGCCACCACCTTGGGATCGTCCAGCAGGGGCACGATGGTGTCGACGCCTTGGATGGCGTCGTGGGGGTGCAGGCCCACGGCCGCCCACACGCCGTCGTGGGCGTTCGCCACCGTCAGAACCGCGGCAGAGTGTGCCATATCGGTCCCCACGCTGATGAGGCGCGTGACGCCCGCCAGCCGGGCGTCGTGCACTGCATCCTCAGTGATGACATTGTGTGGGTCACCAAAAGGAATATGGCAATGACTGTCAGTCCAAGCCACGATCAGGACTCCCTGTTTTTCTCATATAGCGGAAACGTTCATCGGCGGGAAACCCGAAATAGGCGAAGCGATTGACGACACGCGTAGAGTACGTAGGACTGCTGATTTCCCGTCGAAACCCAATGGGGGTATTGCATGACGTCGACCGGTATGGCACGGAAAGTGGACGACCTCGGTCGCATCGTCCTCCCAGTGGAGACCCGCAGGCTGTTCGGCATCCAACCGGGGGATGCCTTGGAGATCTCTGTCTCTGAGGGAACGATCGTGCTGCGAAAGATCGAGACCGGATGCGTCTTCTGCGGCTCCCGGGACGGTGTGCGTGAGTACAAGAGCAAGCTGGTGTGTGCGTCATGCCGGAGCGAGTTGACAGGCGACACGCTCGTCAGTCAGGACGTTGCTCCCGCTCACGAGTCGGGTTGACCCTGCCGCAACGCTGCGGCGTACACAGTCTTTTTAGAAACACCTAATTCGGTCGCAACAGAGGAAATTGCTTCCTTCTTGGTGACGCCAGTAGCGAGACATGCGGCGAGTGCATTCTCGATGTCCGTTTCAGTTGGGGCCGCTCGGGGCGGGGCGCCTTCGACCACCACCACGTACTCCCCGCGCGGCTCGACGGCCGCGGCATGGGCCACGGCCCCGCCCAGCGTCCCCCGCCAGATCTCCTGGTGGAGTTTGGTAATTTCTCGAATCAACGCGACCCGTCGACCCGGGTCGCAAGCACCGGCCAGGTCGGCCAAGGTGGCTCGCAACCGGTGGGGTGCCTCGTAGAGAACCACGGTGCGCGGCTCCTCGACCACGGCTCGTAGACGCTCGGTCCGGGCCGAGCCCTTGCGGGGCAGGAATCCCTCGAACACGAACCGCTGCGTCGGGAGCCCGCTCACCACCAGCCCGGCCAGCGACGCCGACGGCCCGGGCACCACGTCGACCTCGATGCCGGCCTCGACCGCCGCGGCGACCAGGTGCTCGCCCGGGTCGGAGATGCCGGGCATGCCCGCGTCGGTGACAACGGCGACGTGCTCCCCGGCGGCCGCCAACCCGACGAGTTGGGAGACGGCCGCCGCCTCGTTGTGCTCGGCCATCACCACCAGGCGCCTGCCCCGGAGGCGCACTCCGGCGGCGGACAGGAGCTTGCGGATGCTCCGCGTGTCCTCGCAGGCGATGACCGTCGCCGCCTCCAGCTCGGCCACGGCCCGGGGGCTGAGGTCGCCCAGGTTGCCGATGGGCATCCCGACCAGGGCGATGCGGGTCATCCCTTGATCTCCAGGTGGTCGCCCGGCGACAGGTGCCAGCGGTCGAAGGCCCCCGCCTCGGCCTCGATCACGCTGCGGGCCCGCAGGCGCGGCACGGTGGCGCGGTAGCGGCGGAGGCGGCACACGGTAGCCAGCACCCGCAGGTCGGCGTCGCAGAAGGCCACGTCGATGGCGAACCGCATGCCCACGGTGTGGACGGAGCGGGCAGGCCGGATGAGCAGGGCGCCGTCCAGCCCGTCCCTGCCGAGCAGGCCCTTCAGCCGGTCGGGTCGCGACTCGGCCACCTCGAGCGCAGCCAGCACCTCGCCGTTCCGCAGGAGCCACGGCATGGTCTGCCCTACACGTTGAAGCGGATCTCGAGCACGTCGCCGTCGACGACCTCGTAGTCCTTGCCTTCCACACGCAGCTTGCCGACCTCCTTGGCCGCGTGCCAGGAGCCCAGCTGGAGAAGTTCGTCCCAGTGGATGACCTCGGCCCGGATGAAGCCCCGCTGCAGGTCTGAGTGGATGACGCCCGCGCACTCCGGGGCCTTGGCTCCGGCCCGGAACGTCCACGCCCGGGACTCCTTGTCGCCCGTGGTGAGGAAGGTGCGCCGGCCCAGCAGGTGGTAGGCGGCCCGGGCCACGCGGGGCAGGGCGCCCTCGCCCAGGCCCAGGCCCTCGAGCAGCTCGGCCCGCTCGTCCGGGGGGAGCTGGGCCGCCTCCGCCTCCAGCTGCACGCTCACGGGCACGACCTCGTCGGGCGCTGCGCCCAGGGCGTCGGCCACGGACTTGACCAGCCTGTCGGCTTGGTCGAGCTGGTCCTCACCCAGGTTGATCACGGGCAGGACGGGCTTGTTGGTGAGGAGGAAGAAGGGCTTGAGGTTGGCGCGCTGCTCGGCGTCGAGGGCGGAGCGGTAGATGGGCGTGCCCTCGTGGAGGGACGCGGCCGCCGCTTCCAGGGCCGCCACCTCGCCGGCCAGCGACTTGTCCAGCTTGGCCGCCTTGCGCCGCTTCTCCACCTGGCTCTCGACGGTGGCCAGGTCGGCCAACACCAGCTCCAGCTCCAGCACCTGGAGGTCGTCCAGGGGGTCGGTGCCGCCGACGACGTTGGGATCCTCGAAGGCCCGCAGCACCAGGCAGATGGCGTCCGCCTCGCGGATGCCGGCCAGGAACCGGTTGCCCAGGCCCTCGCCCGTGGACGAGCCGGCCACCAGCCCGGCGATGTCCATGAACTCGACGGTGGCGTGCACCGTCTTGCGACTCTTGCTCATCTCCGACAGGGCCAGCAGCCGGGCGTCGGGCACCTGGGCCACACCCGTGTTGGTCTCCGTGGTGGAGAAGGGGTGAGCGGCCACGGGGGCGGACCCACCGGTGAGGGCGTTGAACAGCGATGACTTGCCGGCATTGGGCAAGCCGACGATGGCGATGCGCTCCATGCCTACGGGGTGCTCTGCAAGCTTCGCTCCATTTCCGAGCGAGGCTAGTGCGCCACTACCCTTTCCCTTCTTATGTCGAAGAAGACGGTCAAGCGCAAGCTGCGGAGCAAGAAGAAGGCCAACCACGGCAAGAAGCCGAACTGCGGCCGGGGCTAAGCACGGCTGCGTGTTCGCCGATCTCATCGGTTGAACACGATCACGGGGGGGCAGGACATGCGCAGTTCAGCCGGTCTGATCCGGCGCGCCCTGGGCGCGCTGGCGATCACGGTGGTGCTGGCCGGGGCCGGTGCCGGGTGCAACAAGGACACCGGCACCACCACCGAACTGAAGCCCGCGGCGGTGTCGTCCACGACGAGCACGAGGGCAGCGCCGACCACCACGGCAGCGCCCACCACCAGCACTACCGCGGCTCCCGCTCCGGCCGCGGCCCAGGCCCGCTCGACCACGAGCACGACGGCTCGCACGCTGAGCAACAACAACACGTACGTCAACTCGGACGGCAACACCGTGCACTCCCCGGCGTACTCGTCCGACGGCCAGCCACCGGCGGGCGCCACCGCCCAGTGCAAGGACGGGACCTACAGCTCCTCGCAGCACCGCCAGGGCACCTGCTCCGGCCACGGCGGGGTCAGCCGCTGGCTGTAGGCCCTCTCGGCCACGCTGAGCCGTCACCACGTCGGTCGATCGCGGCCACGACGCAGTCCTGGCCGGCGACCCGGCGGTAGCGTCGGCGCCGTGCCGGATCTGGATGCCCTCCTCCTCGGTGACTCGCCTGAGGTGTGGGCAGGCCTGGGGTTCGCGGTCGACGACGGCCAGTGCGTGGTCGGCGGCCTCCGCCACTGCTTGGGCGGCGACGGCGACGGCGTGCTGGCCTGGTCGCTTGCCGAGATCGACGGCCTGCCCCGCTTCGACCCGCCCCCGCCGGCGGCGGCGCCAGCGGCCGAGCACCGGAACGGCGTCACCGGCCTCGACCACCTGGTGGTCGCCACGCCCGACCTGGGCCGCACCATCGACACGCTCGAAGCCGACGGCATCGAGCTGCGCCGCCACCGCGGGCACCAGGCGTTCTTCAAGCTGGGCGACGTGGTGCTGGAGGTGGTGACGTCGCCGCAGGTCCCCGCCGGCCCGGCCCGCTTCTGGGGCCTGGCCTTCACGGTGGCCGACCTGGACGCCACCGCCGCCTACCTCGGCTCCCGCCTCCTACCGGCCAAGGACGCGGTGCAGCCCGGCCGCCGCATCGCCACGCTCCACAAGGACGCGGGCTCGACCATCCCCACCGCCTTCATGACACCGAGGACTGCAGCACCCCGCTGAGCACCGACGGGCGGTCGGTGATGATGCCGTCCACGCCCACGTCGAGCAGGTCCCGCATCTCGTCGGGCTCGTCGATGGTCCACACGTGCACGGCCACCCCCATGCGGTGGGCCGCTTCCACGAAGGGCCGGTCCACGATCACCGTGTCCTGGAAGTGGTGGGGCACCTGCAGAGCGACGTGGCGCATGGGCGGCGGGTCGGTGCCGTCCTGCACGGCCCGCCAGAACATGGCCGTGGCCATGGTCCCGGCCGACGTGGGGATCTCGGGGGCGGCGGCCGAGAAGGCGTCGGTGGCGGCGTCGAGGAAGGACGCCACGATCACGTCGTCGGTGCGGCCGTGCCGGCGGAGCACGGATGCCAGGGCGGCTTCGTAGGGCTCGACGTCGGGCGCCGTCTGCTTGATGTCGAGGTTGAGGATGATCCCGGGGAACTCCTCGAGCACCTCGTCCAGGGTGGCCACGCCCAGCGACCGGTCGGCCGGCGCCCGGCCCCGCAGGTCGGGCCAGGCGAAGGCGTTGTCGAGCGACCGGACCTCGACGAAGGGTAACGAGGCGATGGCGCCGGTGCCGTCGGTGGTGGCGTCGACGGTGGCGTCGTGGCACACCACCAACTGGCCGTCGGCGGTGGCGTGCACGTCGAGCTCGATGGCGTCGGCCCCGTTGGCCAGGGCCTGGCGCATGGCGTACAGCGTGCTGGAAGGCGCCTCCTTGGCCCCGCCCTGGTGGGCGTAGTTCAGCACCCGTCGCGCCAGCCAGGCGTTGGCCATGGCCCGACGGTACCGCGGCCCGGCTACAGCAGGCCGGCCCGGCGGGCCAGCGCGTCGAGGGGTTGCTGGGGGCGGGCGCCCACGTGGCTGATGACCTCGGCCGCCGCCAGCCCGCCCAGACGGGCGCACTGCACCAGCGGGACACCCCGGACCAGCCCCACCAGGAAGCCGGCCGCGTAGAGGTCGCCGGCGCCGGTGGTGTCGACCACGGCCTGCACCGGCTCGGCCGGTACCGACACCGTCTCGTCCCCCGCCACCGCCACGGAGCCGGCCGCGCCCCGCGTCACCGCGGCCACGTCGACCAACCCCCGCAGCTCGTCGAGGGCGACGTCGAGGTCATCGGTCTTGTAGAGCATGGAGACCTCCTCCTCGTTGCCGAAGAGGATGTCGACGTGGGCCTCCACCAGATCGAGGAACTCGTCGCGGTGCCGGCTCACGCAGAAGGGGTCGGACAGGCTGAAGGCCACCTTGCCCCCGTTCTGGTGGGCGGCGGCGATGGCCTGGCGCAGGGCGTCGATGGCCTCGGGCGGGTCCCACAGGTAGCCCTCGAGGTAGGTCACCTGGGCCCGGCCCACCACCGCGGGATCGACATCGGCCGCCGAGAGCCCCACCGCCGCGCCCAGATAGGTGCTCATGGTGCGCTGGGCGTCGGGCGTGACCAGGACCAGGCAGCGGGCTGTGCCCGGCCCGTCGGCCGCGGGCGGGGTGGCGAAGTGGACGCCGGCGGCCCGGATGTCGTGGGTGAAGACGGCACCGAGCTGGTCGTCTCGCACCTTGCCCACGAAGGCGGCCGAGTTCCCGAGCGACGCCACCCCGGCCACCGTATTGGCCGCGGAACCGCCCGAGACCTCGATGCCCGGGCCCATCTCGCCGTACAGGCGGTCGGCGGCGTCGGCGTCGATGAGGGCCATGGTGCCCTTTACCAGTCCGTGGGCGGCCACGAAGTCGTCAGCCGCGGGGGTCAGCACGTCGACGATGGCGCTCCCGACCGCGAGCACGTCGATGGGGGGTGTGTCAGCCATGGCCGCCAAGCTACCGACCCGGCGGCGGCCATTACCCTCTAGCCGTGCCCAACGAGTCTGTGCCCGTCGAGCCTGCGCCCTACCGCCTCCCGCGCACGGTCGAGCCCCGCCGCTACGAGCTCACGCTGGCGCCCGACCTGGCCACGGCCACCTTCACGGGCGAGGCCGTGATCGAGGTCGAGGTGCTCGAGGCGGTGGACCGGATCGTGCTCAACGCCGCCGACCTGGAGGTGTCGTCGGCCCAGTTGGACGGGGCTGAGGGTGCGGTGTCGCTCGACGCTGAGGCCGAGCGGCTGATCGTGGCGCTGCCGTCGCCGGCCGCACCCGGCGCCCACCGGCTGGCCATCCAGTTCGCCGGCACCATCAACGACAAGCTCAAGGGCTTCTACCGCAGCACGTTCAAGGACGCCGACGGCAACGAGCGGGTCATCGCCGCCACCCAGTTCGAGCCCACCGACGCCCGGCGGGCGTTCCCGTGCTGGGACGAGCCCGATCGCAAGGCGGTGTTCGCCGTCACCCTCGTGGTCGACGACGGGCTGCTGGCCGTGTCCAACTCCCCGGTCGTCGACCAGTCGGTGGATGCCGGCGGGAAGCGGTCGGTGCGCTTCGGCGACACCATGAAGATGTCCACCTACCTGGTGGCGTTCGTGGTCGGCCCCCTGGAGACCACCGAGGCGGTGGACGTCGACGGCACGCCCCTGCGGGTGGTGTGCGTGCCCGGGAAGCAGGACCTGGCCGGGTTCTCGCTGGAGATCGGCGCCCATGCCTTGCGGTTCTTCTCCCGGTATTTCGGCATCCCCTACCCGGGCGACAAGCTCGACCTGGTGGCCCTGCCCGACTTCGCCATGGGGGCCATGGAGAACCTGGGCGCCGTCACCTTCCGGGAGTCGCTGCTGCTCATCGACCCCGAGCTGGCCACCCGGGTGGAGCTGGAGCGGGTGGCCGACGTGGTGGCCCACGAGATCGCCCACATGTGGTTCGGCGACCTGGTGACCATGAAGTGGTGGAACGGCATCTGGCTGAACGAGGCCTTCGCCACCTTCATGGAACTGCTGTGCGTCGACGACTTCCGCCCCGACTGGGAGCGCTGGGTCACCTTCGGGCTGTCCCGGGCCGCGGCCATGGTCACCGACTCGCTGGAGTCGACTCGGCCCATCGAGTTCCCGGTGCGCAAGCCCGAAGAGGCCGAGGGTATGTTCGACGTCCTCACCTACTCCAAGGGCGCCGGCGTGCTGCGCATGCTCGAGCAGTACCTGGGGTCTGAGCGGTTCAACGCCGGCATCGTCCGCTACATCGCCGAGCACCAGTACGGCAACACCGAGACCACCGACTTGTGGGACGCCATCGAGGCCGTGGCGGGCGAGCCCGTGCGGGCCATCATGGACAGCTGGATCTTCCAAGGCGGCTACCCCGTTGTGTCGGTGGAGGTGGGGTCCGAGGCCAACCAGCTGGCCATGTCCCAGCGACGGTTCCGCTACGTCGAGCACGACGACGACACGCGCTGGCAGGTGCCCGTGCTGTACCGGGCGGGCGTGGCCGGCGAGGTCCACACCGGTCGGTACCTGTTGACGGAGCAGGAGGGCACGATCACCTTGCCGGGCAAGCCCGACTGGGTGGTGGTCAACGCCGGAGGGTCCGGCGTGTACCGGGTGCGCTATGCCCCCGAACTGTTGCGGGCGTTGGTCACCGACCTCACCAACCTGGACGCCCTGGAGCGCTTCAACCTGGTGGGCGACACGTGGGCGTCGGTGCAGGCCGGCACCACCGCGGTGGCCGAGTTCGTGGAGCTGGTGCGCCTGCTGGGCAACGAGACCGATCCGAACATCTGGTCAACCGTCGTTGCCGCCCTGGGCATGCTCGACCGCATCATCCCGCCCGCCGAGCGGCCCAAGCTCCAGTCATTCGTGCGGGCCCTGGTGCGGCCCGCCTTCGAGCGGTTGGGCTGGAGCGCCAAGCCCGGCGAGAGCGAGCGGGACGGCGAGTTGCGCGCCCTCTTGGTCGTCGCCCTGGGCTGGCTGGGCAACGACGGCGACGTCCAGCGCAAGGCGGCCGAGCTCCACCAGGCGTACATGGACAACCCGCTGTCGGTCGACCCCGACGTGGCCGGAGCGGTGGCCACCATCGTGGCCCGGTCCGGGGGCGAGGCGGAGTACGAGCAGTTCCTGTACCGGTTCCGCAACCCCCGCACGCCCCAGGAGGAGATCCGCTACCTGTACGACTTGGCCGAGTTCCGGGTGGAGCCGCTGTTCCGCCGCACGCTCGACATGTCGCTCACCGAGGTGCGCACCCAGAACGCCCCGTTCGTGCTGGCCTACGCGCTGATGAACCGGGAGCTGGGCACGCTGGCGTGGGCGTTCGTGAAGGAGCACTGGGACGAGATCGTGGCCAAGTTCGTCGACAACCTCGTTCCCCGCATGTTGGAGGCGGTCACCGTGCTGTCCGAGCCCTCGGTGGCGGCCGACGTGAAGTCGTTCCTCAAAGCCCACCCGCTGCGCATGGGCCAAAAGACGGTCGACCAAGCGCTCGAGCGGCTCGACGTGGCCGTGGCCTTCCGCCAGCGCGAGGCCGCCGCCCTCGGCTCCGTCTTCGACGACGCCTGACCCCCCGCTGCTTCTCGTAACGCTGGCGCCGTCATAGTGGGCGCCAGCGTTACGAGAACGGTTTGGGTTCGGTGGGGGGTGGGGCCAGCTTCTCGATGCGGGCGCGCACGCGGTCGAGGCGCTCGACGGCCTTGGCGTGCACGGCGCCGGCCTGCTCGTACAGGTCGGTGGCCTCCTCGATCCCGATCTCGCCCGACGCCATGCGTCGGGTGAGTGACTCCAGTTCGGCCACCAGTTCCTCGTAGCTCAGCGCGTCGAGGTCTCGCCCCGCCTGTTGCTCGGTCATCGTTCCTCCACCCGGGCGCCGAACCGGCCGGCCGCCACCTGCACATCGATCTCGTCGCCCCCACCCACCTGATCGGGCCGGCGCACGACCTCGCCCGTCAACGTGCTGCGCACCACGGCGTACCCCCGCTCCAGCACCCGCACGGGGCTGAGGGCTTCGACCTGGCGCCACTCCGCGGCCAGCCGTTGGGCGGCGGCGTCGACGGCCCGGCCGGGGTGCAGCATGTCGATGCGGTGCCGCAGGTGCTCGAGCCGGTCGCCGGCCCGCACCACGCCGGCCCGCAGCGCGCCGGCTCGGTCGACGGCCGCCAGCCGCACGGTGGACCGCTCCAACCGGTCGGCCAGGGCCCGGCGGGCCTCGGCCAGCAGGGCGTCGATCTGGGCGTCCAGCAGGGCCCGGTCGGGGACGACGGCGCCGGCGGCCAGCGAGGGCGTGCCGCAGCGGAGGTCGGCCACCTCGTCGCACAGCGGGCGGTCGCCCTCGTGCCCGATGGCCGACACCACCGGCGTGGTGCACCCGGCCACGGCCCGGCACAACGCCTCGTCGCTCCACGGCAGCAGCTGGGCGGCGTCGCCGCCACCCCGAGCCAGGATGATGACGTCGACCTCGGGCCGGCCGTCGAGGAACTGGAGGGAACGCACGATGGCGTCGGCCGCGCCCGCGCCCGTCACCAGGGTGGGAAGGAACTCGATGGGGTAGCCGGCGAAGCGGGCCGCCACCACGGACTCGATGTCGGCCTGCACGGCGGCCTCGGTGCCGCACACCACCCCGATGAGGCGGGGCAACCTGGGCAGCGGGCGGCGGGGCCGGTCGAGCAGGCCGTCGGCCACCAGCCGGGCGCGGACCTCGGCGATGGCGGCGGCGATGGCGCCCTCGCCGACCGGCGTCACCTCCTCGGCCACCAGTTGCAGCTGCCCCCGCTCGGGCAGCCACTGCACCAGCCCGGTGACGGCCACCCGCTCCCCCGCCACCACCCGGCACCGGGCCTTCTTGCCCGCCGGGCACCGGATGGCGAGCTGAGCGGTGCGGTCCTTCAGGGTGAACACGATGACGCCGTTGGGCCCCCGCCAGGGCTTGACCACTTCGCCCTCCACCACGATGCGCCCGATGCCCGCGAGCGACCGGGCCACCTCGGCGCTGAGCTTGAGCATGCTGATGCGACGAACGGCGGCGGCGTCGGGCGGGAACAGGGACAGGGAGTCGGTGTCGGCCACTGGGTGTCCAGCGTACGGGCGTCGACCAGGGTAGGGTGCTCGGCGAGCACACCCGACGGACGGGATGTTGAACCAGCGGTCGGACGTCGCTGGGTCAGCGAGCGGAGGTCGGTCAGGTGGGCTCTCGCGGAGGCCCGGCCCGCCACGAGCCTGGAAACAGGTATCGAGCGCGCCGGGCGTCGCCGCTCCTCCCCGTCGGCAGGCAGCCCGGCGCACCCGAGATCAGAGCGGCACCGTGCTGCTCGACTCGCCGTTGATCTCGCCCCACTGGTCGCGCACGGCGCCGGCGGCCACGAAGGCCGAGTCACCCGCCCCCAGGTTCGCCGGTGCCACCCATCGGCCGTCGACGAGCGCGGCATCGACCTGCTGGCGCGTCCCGTCCGCCCGCACCACCGTGACCACGGCCGAGGCGATGGGGGACGACGAGGCCCACGGCCGGAACGAGCACTCCTTGCACACGTCGGTTCGGCCGTCGTCGTGGATGAAGTTGGGCGCCGCCGTCGACAGGTACGTCCGGGGGTACACGGCACTGGCCTGGAACGACACGGCGCCACCCGGCTCGGCCCGCAGGCCGGTGACAGCGATGCCATCCCAGGGCGACACGGTGAAGGGCTGCGACGTCAGCTGGTAGTCGTTGACCTTGCCGCCCTGGTGGATGTTGCCCTTGACGGCGAAACGGTACGTGCCGTCGGCCACCTGGCGGGCGGCGCCCGTGGGGAACGGGTCGAAGGCCTCGAAGTTGGCCGTCCACGTCCACTGCTGCCTACCGGTGCGGTCGTCGGCCACGCTGGTCACGCCGTTGGGGAACCGGAGGAACGTCTGCACCTCACCCGACTGGTCGGCGAAGGCCGCCCACGAGCCGTCGGGTTGCTGGCGCTCGACGGTGACCAGCGGGTTGTCGATGGCGTTGGACCCGCCCACCCACGTGAACGTGGCCGCGTCGAAGCGCTTGATGTTGGCGGGCTGGGTGACGGCGCCGGCCGGACCCACGTCGTCGGGCAGCGTGGCCAACCACTGTTCGTACGCCGCGCTGGACGCCCGGCCCAGCGCCGCGGCAGTGGCCTGCTCGCGCTGCTCGTCGGCCTGGGCGTACGTGTCCAGGGGCTCGGCCGTGATGGCGGGCCCGCCGTCGAGGGCGGCGGCCATCTTCACCAGGCGAGTGACCATGTAGTCGGCCGTGTGGGGGCCGTAGGTGGTGAGCGACTTCCGGTAGCTGTCCCGGCTCATGTACTCCCGGTAGCTCACCGTGTAGCCGTTGTAGTCACCCGTGTGGCCCAGGCCCACGGGGAGGGCGAACCCCTTGCAGGTCGTGTGGGCGAGGGCGCACACGTCCTGGAGTTCCTGCTTGGTGAAGTTGCCCTTGATCTGCGCAGGGTCGGTGGGCTCGGAGTTGGCCTGCACCGCGTTGCTCGGGTCGTCCCAGCCGGCGGCGTCGTTGTGGATCTGGGCCTTCATGTGGTCGAAGGCGGCCTTGCTGATGGTGAGGCTGCGGTCCTTGGGGTCTTCGCCGTGGTTCTGGGGGTTCTCGCACTTGTAGGTGGTGGCATCGACCTGGTCGCAGAACGTGTCCCAGGGGTAGCCGTCCCACTCGTTGTGCTGCATCTGATCGGTGCGGCTCTTGAGGTTGAGGATGAGGTCGACCTGGGCCTCGCACGAGCACGACGCCAGCAACACCTGGCCCAGGCGAACGGCCTGGAGGTGGATGCGGTTGTTCTCCTCCACGCTCATGAAGGAGGGAGGGGCGTAGTGGTCGGGAACGGGGATGCCGGCCGCCTTCATGGACTCGTAGATGGGCGCGTCGGGTTGGGCGAAGCCGCCGCGCTCGCAGTCTGGAGCGCCGGGCGCCCCGGGGTTGCCGTCGAGCGTTGTCTGGCTGCGGCAGTTGGACACGCTCGGGTACGGGTGCGACACCGGTCCTGGCACCCAGTTCTCGATGACGCCCACGGGGAAGTCGGCCGTGTACGGGACGACCACGCCGGGGTCGCCGCTGCCGATCTGCTGCCATCCCTTGACCACGTCCTGGGCCAGTTCGTACGCGCCCCGCTCCATCTGGGCGAAGCCCATGTGGGCCCACTCGCGGTACACGCCGTCGGGCAGTTGCTCGGGCGTGTGCGTCTGGCCGTCCGCCGACCGGAACGTGCCGTCGTACGGGCCTTCGCTGCTGCCCACGTCGCCCTGGCTGAACACCATGGTCGAGCCCGTGGCCCGGTCGACGTCGCGCTGGAGGGCGCTCAGGTAGTCAGCGCTCATGAGGTTGTAGCTGTCGAGCGACTCCGGGTGTTGGCCCCAGTTGACCCACGTGGCCAAGGGCTTGGGCGCCGCCGCGTCGGTGATGTCATCGAAACGCATGACGGTGAGATCGAAGTCGCCGAAGTGGTTGGGGTAGCCGGCCGGGGTGCCATCGTCGGCCAGGTCCGGCCCGACGATGTTCCCCTTGAAGGCCTCGTGGTGGACCCTGGTGGCGCCCATGCGCACGGGCACCATGTGGGCAGCCGCCTCGTTGATGGCAGCCGCCGCCTGCCGGGCCTCGTACTCGAACATGCGGAGGTCGAAGGCGTCCTGGAACAACTGCACGCCGATGGCCGGCGTGACGTTGTAGGGCGACGAGTGATCGTGGGTGGCCGACCACAGGATGTTGCGGCGGGTAACGCCCAGCTTGCTGGCCGGACCACCGGCGAGCAGCTGCTCGACCCGGCGCTGGAGCAGGTCCTGGGCCAGATAGTTGTCCGCCTTCACCAGCGCCACCGCCTCGCCGTTGCCGCCCCGGACCACCAGAGCCCGGATGGACATCCGGGACTGGACGCCGTAGCTCTGCTGGTTCTTGGTCTCGTACAGGTTTGGGTCGAAGGCGCCCCCCTGGGCCTGGCCGGCCACGTCCCGGTTGTCGGCGTACTGGCCCTGGCCGGCGCCCACGTTCCAGGTGGCATCGACGTTGCCCACGCCCGCCATGGCCACGCCTTGCGAGCCGGCCAGGCTCCCCTCCTTGGCGATGGAGGCCAGCGCCGGGGGGAGGGCCAGGCAAGCAGCGAGAAGCGCGGCAGCGAGGGCGACGAGGCGGCGCATGGGTCAAGCGATTCGACGTGCCTCGGGCCCGACCCTTCCCGATTTGCACACCTCTTGCAGGTTCGGACGGATCTGTGCCGAATCCTGGCGGCATGCGCAATCGGTTGGCCGCGGTCGTCGCCGCGCTGGTCGTTCTCACCGGAGGCTCACCTGTTCTGGCGCGAGGTGGGAACCGCTCGCTCGTCCCCCGGCCGGGCGGCACGCGGGTGGACGGCCGGGCTCTGGCCCGAGCCGCGGCCGAGGCCGGCGCGCCCCGGTTCCGCATCGGCTTCGACAAGCAACTGCTCGACCCCGACCCCGCCGACATCGCGGCCAAGAGCATCCACCTGGGCGGGTTCGGGCTCTTCCCCACCCGGGCGTCTACCGGGCCCATGACGCTGCCCGACGGTTCCCCCGAGCACCTGTACGTGCGGGCCATGGCCGTGATCAACGACCGGGGCAAGGCCCTGCTGCTCGCCAACCTGGAAAACCAGGGGACGTTCGCCGCGTACAAGCAGTGCGCCTGCGGGATCTGGGACGCCCGCCAGCAGGTGGCGTTGGAGTTGGGCATCCCCATCGAGAGCATCGTGGTCAACAGCGACCACAGCCACGGCGGCCCCGACCTCATCGGCCTGTGGGGCGGCGTTCCCGTCCACTACCTCCAGTACGTGCATGACCAGACGGTGAAGGCCCTGAAGGCGGCGTTCGCCAACGCCCAGCCGGCCTACCTGCTGGCCGGTGCGTCGACGCCCACTATGCCTACGCCCGAGGACGGGGGCTACGTCGCCAGTACGGCCACGCCGGGCGAGAAGTTGGTCCACAGCCAGTTCGAAAAGGACGCGGCGACGGGCGTAGACGAGAACGCGGTGGACACCGAGTTGCGCGCGCTCCACGCGGTGACGCCCCTCGGCGAGAACCTGGGCACGCTCATCAACTACTCGGCCCACGCCGACGTGGCCGGGTCCAGCAACCTGGGCTACACCGCCGACTGGCCGGGTTGGATCGCCACCAAGACCGAGCGGGCACTGGACGAGCCGGTGGCCGTCACCATGGTGGCCGACGTGGGACGCAGCCAACCGCCCCGCCCCAACAGCGATCCGACATGCGTACCGAACAGCCACCCGGGTTGCGAGGCCGACAAGATCGACACGTACACGCGCATCCTGCTGCCGTTCGTCACGGGTGCAGTGGGGAACGCGACCGCCGTCGCCGACGACTCCATCGCCAACAGTGAGATCTTCACCCGCGAGCCGGCCACCAACCCCGCCCTGCTGGGTGTCAGCTTCACGGGTGCGACGCCGGCCAACGGCTACGGCGCCTACCGGTCGGCCACGCCGCCGTGGGTGACCGGCAACGTGGTGGGAACGTTCGTGTCCGCCCACCGGGTGGGCGACCTGCTGCTCACCGCCGCCCCGGGCGAGGCCTACCCCGACATCCGCTTCGCCGTGCAGAAGTCGGTCACGGGCAACAGCCGCACGTACACCTTCGGCCTGGCCAACGACCAACTCGGCTATCTCATCGCCCCGACGAGCGAGTACCCGTGGATCAGCGCCAGCAACCCGGGCAACGACAACGCGTTCTTCAACGTGTCGGTGTCGTACGGCGACCACGTCACCTGCTCGCAGACCACCGCGGCGGTGGCCACGGGGTTCACGGCGACGGGCGAGCCCATGCCCTTCGGCCCCAACGCCAACCCGCCGGCATGCCCGTACTACGGCGCCGAAGACCTCGTTCCCCAGGGCCCGTCACCCCAGGCGCCGTGGCCGTGGGGCGACGACAACAGCACCATCCCCGTCCCCGGCTCGTGAGGCGGAGGCGAGCGGCATCAGGCACCGGGCGCCCGGTGAAGAGCAGGCGTGCTGTCGGGCCGGTTGCACTCCACGTGACCGCCGAAACCCACGATGGCCAGCGCAGTTGTGCTGGCCATCCGGCTGAACGGCGCCCAGCGGGCCCAGGCGACACATCGCTGGGTCAACCCCGCCGCCCTCGAGGAGGAGACGCTACGCCCTTGCCGGCTGCGCTTCCAGCCTCACGATGTGTTCCAGCCCTTCCTGGAGCAGGCCCATATCGTCCGACTCGATCCACGAGCCCCCACCGCATCCCCGAGGCGACCGACCCCGATCGGCGCATCGTGCTCGTGTGCAACGAGGGGTATGCCTCCAGCCTGGCCGCCACCCTGCGCCAGATCGGCCTGCGCCGGGCCACCGACCTGGTGGGCGGCTACCGCCACTGGGCCGAGGCGACGAGCGGGAGCGTCAGCGCTTCGGAACCGCGATCGACGGAGCCACCGGCTTCGTCGTCCCGGTAGGGCCGGCCGCCGGACGCTTGGCCCGTGGCGCCACCGGGTGGTGCACGAGCTCCACGTCGGTGGGTGACGGCGGCGGGAGGTCCGACGTGTCGGGCGCCGCGACCGTGGTCCTGCCGCTCGTGGCCCCGTCCGACCGGAACCATTGCGACACCCAGGGGAGCGACAGGCGCAGGTTGCGGCGCCAGGCCACGAAGTCGTGCGACTCGCCGTCGACCACGTTGAACGTCACGGTGACCCCGCGGCGGTGCAGCACGTCGTACAGGCCGGCACCCGCCCGGCGGGATTCGCCATCGCCCGACCCGGCGTCGAGGTACACGCCGATCGGGAGCTGCAGGGGGATGGTCGGCAGGTAGGTGTCGGGCGTGTTGGCGTCACGCCGCGCCTTGTCGCTGCCGAAGAGATCGCCCGTGTAGGCGTTGCGGTCCGGTCGGCCGTAGCCCGAGTGGGACACGGCGGCCGAGTAGACGTCCTGGTGGCGGAACGTCAGGTTGAGCCCGCAGTACCCGCCGGTGGAGAGGCCGCCGATGGCCCGGCCCGTGCGGTCGGGCACCGTGCGGTAGTGGCCGTCCACCCAGTGCACGACGTCGGTGACGAGGTACGTCTGGGCCTGCGGGCCGTTGACCACGTCGTTGCACTCGACGTCGCGCCGGTAGCCGCCGTTGACGTCGGGCAACACGACGATGAACGGGTCGATGGTGCCCTCCCTGATGAGGCGGTCCATGCTGCGGTCGATGTAACCGCCTCGCAACCAGTCGTCGGACGTGCCCGGCGAACCGTGGATCAGGTACAGGACGGGGAAGCGGCGGTACTGCTGGGCCGGGTCGAAGTACTGGGGTGGCAGGTACACGTACGTCTTGCGAGGCCCGATGCCGGACGCCTCCCCCGGCACCGACACCTGCTCGACGGTCCCGTGGTCGGGAACGGTTGCCGCAGGCCCCAGGGCGACCTGTCCGGTGTTGACGTGCCCCTTCACGACGTAGGGCGAGTAGTGCCCGCGCAGGGCGGCGAAGGACGGGATGTACGAGAAGTGCCGATTCACGCCGTCGGCGATGCTCGCCAGCACGAGGGCGAGCACTGCGAGCGACAGGCCGGCTCGTGCCAGCGCCAGCTTCCAGCCGTGCAGGACGGGCGCTCCACCCCGCCGGCGGCGGCGCCGGCGAACGCCGAGCGCGACCCAGAGCGCGACCACCACGGCCGCCAGGCTGCAGAGCAGGGCGAGGAACCAGAGCGAGAGGAGCATCGAGACGTCCAGCGAACGGTCACCGGGACGATACGGCATGGGCCCCGGGACCACTGGCATTTCCAGGCGTCCTCTCATCTCGAGCCGGGCGACGAGAATGGCCAGGTGATCCTCGTCGACGTCGAGCGTGTAAGCGCGTCGCGCCCCGGCCGCCCGCTCTTCGAGGACCTGTCCGTGACCCTGGCCACCGGCGACCGCCTCGGGGTGGTCGGGCTCAACGGCACCGGCAAGTCGACTCTGCTGCGGGTGCTGGCCGGCACGGCCGAGCCCGAGTCCGGGGCCGTGCGCCGGGGGCGGGACGTCCGCATCGGCCTCCTGGAGCAGCGGCCTCAGCTCCCACCCGGCCCGGTCCGGGCCGCGGTGGGCGAGGGCTGGGAGGCGGCCGCCGTCCTCGACCACCTGGGCATGGGCGGCCTCCACGACACCGACGTGGCCACGTTGTCGGGCGGCCAGGCCAAGCGGGTGGCGCTGGCCCGGCTGCTGGTCACCGAGTCGGACCTGCTGATCCTCGACGAGCCCACCAACCACCTCGACCTCGACGCCATCGCCTGGCTGGAGGAGCGGCTGGCCCGCCATCGGGGCGGTCTGGTCCTGGTGACCCACGACCGCCACGTGCTCGACCGCGTCACCACCCGCGTCCTGGAGCTCGACCGAGGCCGGGGTTACGTGCACGAGGGCGGCTACGCCGCCTACCTCGAGGGCCGGGCCACGCGCGAGGAGCAGGCGGCGGCGACCGAGGCCACCCGCCGCAACCTGGCCCGCAAGGAGCTGGCGTGGCTGCGCCGGGGGGCTCCGGCCCGCACCCGCAAGCCCAAGGCCCGCATCGCCGCGGCCACTGCTGTGGTGGAGGGGCGGGCCCAGGCCGCCGCCCGCCCGGGCCAGCTCGACCTGCACTTCGGCACGCCCCGGTTGGGCGACAAGGTGGTCGAGCTCCACGGCGTGGGCCACCGCTTCGACACCGCTCCCCCGCTGTTCCACGGGCTGGACCTCGCCCTCGACCCCGACGAGCGCCTGGGCGTGGTCGGCCCCAACGGCAGCGGGAAGTCCACCCTCCTCGACGTGGTCGCCGGGCTGGTCGCCCCGGCCGAGGGCCGGGTGGAGACCGGGCCCACCGTGCGCCTCGGCTACTACGACCAGCTCGGCGCCGACCTGGACCCCGGGGCGCGGGTGCGGGACGTCGTGTCCGATGGGCTGCTGCTGGAGCGGTTCTGGTTCGACCGCGACGCGCAGTGGGCGCCCATCGGCACCCTGTCGGGGGGCGAGCGCCGCCGCCTGCAGCTGCTGCTCGTCCTGGCCCAACGACCCAACGTGCTCCTGCTCGACGAGCCCACCAACGACGTGGACCTCGACACGCTGCGCGCCCTGGAGGACTTCCTCGAGGACTGGCCGGGTGCGCTGATGGTCGTCAGCCACGACCGCGCCTTCCTGGAACGCACGGTCGACGGCGCCCTGGTGCTGGACGGCGCCGGCGGGGTGAGCCGGGCCCTGGGCGGCTACGCCGCCTGGGAGCAGGCCCGCCACCTGCGGGCTCCCCGGAGGGACACCCGCCCGGCGGCCCCGGAGCGGGGCCGGGCCCGGCCCAAGCAGCGCTCGACGAGCACCTTGACCCGCCTCCTGGCCAACGCCGAGCGCGAGGTCGCCGGCCTCACCACCCGGCGAGACGAGCTGTCGGCCGCTCTCGCCGCGGCGGCCACCGACCACGAGGCCCTGGCCCGGGTGAGCACGGAGCTGGCCGAGGTGCAGGGCCGCCTGGACCAGGCCGAGGAGGCGTGGCTGGCTCTGGCCGAGGAGGCGGAGGCAGCCGAGCGGGCGTGACCGCGGATCGTCCGGCGGGCTGCCGAGCAGCGCCTCAGCCCAGCGCGGCGCGCATCAGGGCCAGGCGGTCCCCGTGCTCCATCCCCGGGAAGTGGCAGATGCGCGGCCGGGGGGCGGGGTCGAGCGGGATGCTGTTCCAGGACAGGTCGAGCCGGCCCACGCGCAGGCTGTCGACCGTGCGCCGGCGGGTGGCGGGGCGAGGGTCGCCCACGTCGTAGCCGAGGATGTCGAGGAGGGCGGCGTTCTCCCACCACGGATGGTCGACGTAGCGGCGGTCCTGCCAGAGCCGGTCGACCAGCCGGCGCGACCAGCGCGAGGCGCGCAGCACGAACACGCCGAAGTTGGGGACCTCCAGCCCTCCGTAGCGATGGGTGACCAGGCCGAGGTCCTGCCACGGCCTCACGGCGGCGGCCATGTCGTCGCGACCGTCCACCACCACCGCGTCGGCGTCCACCCACACGACGGTGCCGTAGGCGTCGAGCAGCTCCCGCAGGAGGGCCACCTTGCCCCACCCGGGGTGGCGGCCGCCGGCCACGTCGTCCTCCCCCACCACCAGGTCGCGCCCGTGGCGCACGGCGAAGGCCTCGAAGGTGGGGCGGGCGATCTCGAACAGCTCGCGGTGGGGCCCGATCGCCAGCGTGCAGAGGGCGCTCGTCACCGCGCCCACTTGGCCCGCACGCGCTCGACCTGGGCGGCCATGTGCTCGGACGTGGACATGCGCCGGGGCGCGTCCGTGGCGTAGTACGCGGCGATCACGGGCAGCCGCAGCGGCTCGGTTGCCTCGGTGAGCTGAAGCAGGAGGTCCCAGTCGCCGAGCAGCTCGGCCTCCGTGTCGAAGCGGGCCTCCGAGCGCCGGTGGGCGAGCACGTTCATGTCGACGCGGTTGGCCTGGCGCACGGCCTGGCGGTCCCAGGGCAGGAGCTGCACCCACGGGAGGCCGC
>DASRGI010000084.1:0-45978 GCA_035651095.1 Acidimicrobiales bacterium
ACGACTACCGCGGCTACGCCGGCCAGGTGGCGGGCGGCGTGTTCCACCCGGGCGACGACATCGTGGTGCTGCCCTCGGGCCTGCGGTCGAAACTGCTGTCCATCGACACGCTGGAGGGCCCGGTGACGCAGGCGTTCGCGCCCATGTCGGTCACGCTGCGGCTCACCGACGAGATCGACATCAGCCGGGGCGACATGCTGTGCGTGGCCGGGAGCGAGCCCACGGTGGCCCAGGAGCTGGTGGCCGACGTCTGCTGGTTCGCCGACCGGCCGTTGGTGCCCGGCGGCAAGTACGCCATCAAGCACACCACCCGGGCGGCCCGGGCCGTGGTGCGCTCGCTCGACTACCGGCTGAACGTGAACACGCTCGACCACGAGGCGGCCGACTCGCTGGCCATGAACGAGATCGGGCGGGTCACCATCAAGACCACGTCGCCGCTCATGTTCGACGAGTACCGGCACAACCGGGCCACGGGCAGCTTCATCCTGGTCGACGAGGCCACCAACGGGACGGCCGGCGCGGGCATGATCGCCGGCCCCGCCTAGCCCTCCGGCACCCCGATCCGTTCTCGTTGCGTCGACAGCCGCCGGAGTGGGCGCCAGCGTTACGAGATGCTGTGGGGGGTCGGGCCCGGGCGCCCTGGAAGATCAGGCGATAGGACGTCTCGCTCCTCCGGATGACGCTCTGGTCGGCGCCCTGCCCATTGAGCCGGTCATCTCCCCAGGTGACCGCCGCCGCGTGGTCTGCCGCAGCTGGGGAAGTTAGGAAGAATGTCTTCCGAGCTAGACCCACACACCCGCGGGTCGAGGCGTGAACGGCGCGAGCTCCGGGCGCTCCCCTGCCACGAGCACCGGGTACTGGTGGGCCAGGTGGCCCTGTGGCGTGGGCTCCGGCTTGTCCTCGGCCTGGGGGTCGCCCAGGTACATCTCTGCGCCGGTGGGGATGAACTGCACGATATAGGCCTTGCGCGTCGCGTCGCTCAGGTTGGGCCCGGTGAAGTGGGGCGTGAGCGAGCTGAATACCACCACGCTCCCGGCTCGGACCGGCACGGGCACGGCCTCCTCGATGTCCTCGAAGCACTGCCGGCCATGGGGGCTGTTGCGGTGCACGATCGTCCCCTGCCGGTGGCGGCCGGGCGCCATCACCGGGCAGCCGTTCTCCAGCGTGGCGTCCACCAGCGGGATCCAGCAGGTGACATACGGCTCCGGCAACAGGAAGGCGTAGCCGTTGTCCTGGTGCCAGGGGAACTTCCGCACGGGCTCGGGCTTCTTGTACACGGCCTGGTCCCAGTACAGCGACACGTCGGGGCCCACGAGGTCGGCGGTGAGCCCGGCGAACATCTCCGACGCGCAGAACGTGCGCAGCCAGGCCGAGCGAGATGTCAGCTGGAACGGGAACGTGATGGCGGACGTATCGGAGTTGGCGAACACGCCGCCCTGGCCGTCGAGCCAGGACACGTAGTCACGTTCCAGAGGATCGATCTCGTCGCGCAGCCTGGCGACGGTGGCGTCGTCGAGGGCGTCCTCCAGGACGAAGAACCCGTCGTCGTCGAACGCCTTCGCCTGCGCGGGAGTGAGGAGCCGGAAGGGCCCGGCGTGGTCCTCCCAGGTGAACCCCGGGCTCCACGGATGGGCGGTCGTCTCCCATGCGTCCGATGCACGCTGCTCCGCCATGGCTCCCCTCGCCTTCCCCGGTCCGGACGTCCTCGACCGGTAAGTATACCTTCCTGCCAAACGTCGGGGACGGCCAGAGCACGCCGATGTCACCTCCGGTACCCTTGCTCTGCTGGGGCCGGACGGGGGAGGTCGGGCCCACATGGAGACGCACTGGACACCGGGGGTGGGACAGATCGTCCTGCTGGAGGTGCTCGGGCTGGCGGAGGCGCCGGTCCTCACGGGCGTGGTCGGCAGCGATGGGCCGGGTCCCATCCTGATCGACTTGGGTGGTTCACCCCCATTGCCCACCGAGCGAGCCGAGGTGGTGGCCACCTTCTACACGCCCGACGCCGTGTACCTGGGCCGCGGTGCGGCCGTGCGCCTGGACGAGGGCAACCTGGCCGAGTTGGACCTGAGCGCCATGCAATCCGTGCAGCGCCGGTCCACGCCCCGGGTGCGGGGGGCGTTCCCCGTCGCCCTGGGTGCGTTCGACGGGGCCGATGACTACGTGTCGGTTGCGGGCGAGACGGTCGACGTCAGCCCCGGCGGTTGCCGCGTGATCGTCACCGCACCGCTGCCCGCCGGCGTCGATCCCACCGTGTGCATCCAGCTGGACGAGCCGGTGGTGGCATTGGCCCACATCTTGGAGGACCACCAGGAAGGCACCCGCTGGGAGTACCGGCTGGCCTTCGCCGAGATCGAGGAGCCGGACCGGCGCCGGCTGTCGCGTCTGGTCGTCTGACCCCCCGTCGTTCTCGTCACGCGGGCGCCCACTGGCGGCATGGGCGTCACGGAAGGCCGGGGCGGCAGAGTCAGTCGTCCTCGTGATCCCATGGCTCGTCCCAGGCGACCACGGCGCGCAGCCGGCAGAACCGGGGGAAGCAGAACCGGGGGAAGAGGTGTCGGCCGGCGGCTCCACGGGGGGTTGAGCCACCGGCCCGAACACCAGCGCCCGGCGGCTGGGGGGCGGGTACCGCCTGCCGGACGAGATGCACAACGCCAGTCGTACCCACGGCGTTCCCGGTCCAGGCGTGACGGATGCCACGCCTCGCCGGCGGCCTCACCGCCTCACCGCCGGTCGACCACCAGGGTCTGCAGGGCCCGTCCCATCCTGCCCTCGCTGTCGTACAGGGCGCTCTCGGCCATGCCGATCCCACCGCCGGTGACGTGGGTCACCGCATCCAGGCAGATCCACTGCCCCACCGGCGTGCGGTCGAGGACCATCGTGAGGTCCGGGTTGATGAACAGGAAGCCCTGGAAGGGCAGCACGCTCGACACGCCGTTGCCGAAGTCGGCCGCGGCCGCCGCTCGCACGGCGCCGCTGGGTTCCTCGCCGGTGACCACCGGCTGGGCCAGGCGGATCCACACCGTGGCCGGGCCCGCATCGCTGAAGTAGCCCTTCACGAACCGCATCTCCACGCCCGTGTTGTGGAAGCCCTCCCACCATCCCTCGTCGACCATCGGCCGGCCGTCGTCCGGCCCGGGCGGCGGCGCGTCCGGCTCGGTGGATGCGGGGAGGTCGACGGGCTGGGTGCGCATGAACAGGGCGAGGGCGCGGGTGACCTCCACGTCGCCGGCGTGCACGCTGACCGCCAGCTGGCGGACCTTGCGGCCGGGCCGCACCACCGTGGTGGACACCTTCAGCGGCGCGGTGGGCACGGGCCGCAGCAGTTCGACCGTGAGCCGTACCAGCACGAGGGACGGGCCGGCACCGGCGGCCCCGGCGGCACCGGCGGCCACCGCGTGCTCGGCCGCCCGGGCCACCAGCGCGGCGACGGGACCGCCGTGGAGGGCGTGCTCGTCCCACGGGCCGCGGGCTCGATCGGTGGGGACGAACAGCTCGCCGTCGGGGACGAAGAGGGCTTCGGCCATCCCGACGACGCTAGGCGCGAAACGGGTTGCACGACTCCGGCCGAGCGGTACCGTGGGAGCGGAGGCGAGAGCGACCGCTTGAGATGGACCTGAACTCACCCGAGGGGTGGCGGCTCATCTAGATCGCCCGTCGCCTTCTTCTCCCTGCCATTCGCCGGCCTGAGCGTGACCGCCGAGTGGGTCCTGTTCCTGGTCAGCTCGGTGGGTACGTTCGTCCTCCTGTGGCCCATCGGGCGCAGCCTGGAACGGCGAACGGCATTCCACACGGCGGGCCCCCGCCGCTGGGTCGGTCGCGAGGCACTGGTCCTGGCCGACATCCCCGGTGGCCCGGGGCGCACGGGGATGGTGCGGCTCGACCGGGAGGAGTGGCGGGCCGAGAGTGGCACCGGCACGCCCATCCCGGCCGGGAGCACCGTGCTGGTGAGCCGGGTGGACGGGACCCGGTTGGTGGGTCTATGCCGCCATCCACGCGGGCAAGCCCACCAACGACCTGCTGGCCGTGAAGTACCTCGAGTCGCTCCAGGCCATGGCCAACGGCAAGCGGGCCGCCCCCACCGCCACCTGACCTGAACCGTTCTCGTAACGCTGGCGCCGCCTATGCCGGAGTGGACGTTACGAGAATGCCGAGGGGGTGAGGTGGGCGATGTCGTTGAAGCGGTACAACCGCCACCGGCTGGCGTCGCGCTCGCCGTCGCCCCACACCCACTCGGTGATCGACGTGTAGTCGGTGCGCCACTCGGTGGGCCCGGCCATGGGCAGCTGCCCGAACGCCACCAACGACGCCTCGACAACCCCACCGTGGCAGGCCACCACCACCGTTTCACCTGGGTGCGTCCGGGCGATGTCGTGCAGGGCGCTGCCGGCCCGGGCCATGAACGACGCCCAGCTCTCGGCGCCCGGCGCGAACGGGCGGAACCAGTCGCCCCACGGGTTGCCGAAGCGGTCGCTGAACTCCTGCCACGTGAGCCCGTCGCCCTCGCCCGGGTGGGTCTCGCACACGCCGCACTCCTGCTTGACCGTCAGGTCGCCCGGCCCCACCGCGGGGGCGATGATCTCGG
Organism: Acidimicrobiales bacterium; assembly: GCA_035651095.1. Classification (GTDB taxonomy): domain Bacteria; phylum Actinomycetota; class Acidimicrobiia; order Acidimicrobiales; family JAUTXP01; genus DASRGI01. Next base: position 4,586 of record DASRGI010000084.1, read on the forward strand.
CCGTCTCGATGGCCCGGGGCAGCACGCTGGCGTACAGCGCGGTGGCGCCGGCCAGTTCGCCTGTGCGGGCCAGCCGGGCCCGCAACAAGCCGGCCTGCTCGCGGCCCACCGGCGTGAGTCCCTTGCAGCCCGCGTGCCCGCCGACGACCTGGTTCACGGCCGCCTGCGATTCGCCATGCCTGATGAGCACGATGCGGGTCTCAGCCATGTCAGCCGAGGTGTTCCACGAAGCGTTCCAACTGCTTGAGGTTGCGGCACTCGAAGGCGCCGTCGCACCAGGTGGCGTACTCGCTCACGATGGAGTCGCCCGTGTCCCAGTACGACTTGGGCTCGGGGTTGAGCCAGTACACATGGCGGGCCCGCTTGCGCATCTCCTGCACGACCCACGCCTGGGACGAGTGGTAGTTGTTGCGGGCGTCGCCCAGCAGCAGCACCGTCGTCTTGGGCGAGATCTCCTTGCCCCACCGCTCCCAGAACACCTCGAAGGCGTGGCCGTAGTCGGAGTGGCCGTCGACCCAGATGACGTCGGCCTCGGTGTTCACCCGGTGCACGGCATCGGTGATGTCCTCCACGCCTTCGAAGTACCGGGTGACCTCGTCGATGCCGTCGATGAACACGAACGAGCGCACCTTGGAGAACTGCGACGAGATGGCGTACACGAGCTGCAGCGTGAAGCGGGCGAAGGCGGCCACCGACCCGGAGATGTCGGCGATCACCATGATCTCGGGCTTCGACGGGCGTGGGTAGCGGAACTTGGGGTCGGCGGGCACGCCGCCGTACGACAGCGAGTGGCGCATGGTGCTGCGGAAGTCGAGCGGCCCCTTGCGACCGTGCCGGCGCTTGCGGGCCAGGCGCACCGCCAGCTTGCGGGTGAGGGGCTGCAACGCCCGCCGGAGCATGGTGAGCTCCTCCCGGGTGGCGTGCATGAAGTCGATGTCCTCGGGCAGCGGCTTGCGCAGCGTCTTGGCCATGGCCTCGGTGCCCCGGTCGGCTACCAGCCGGCGCCGGATCTCGGCTTCGATCTCCTGGCGGAAGCGGTCGAGGCGGTGCTCGTACTCGTCCTGGGCCAAGCGCTCCTCCAGCGGTGTGAGCTCACCGCCGGCCGAGCGGCGCTCCTCGTCCATCATGCGCCTGAGCATGGCTTCGAGATCCAGCTGCCGCAGGGTGCGGTAGAGGTAGTACGTGCCCCCCACGGGCCGGCCCGGCTCCATGCCCGAGTAGCGCAGCACGGCCTGGCGGGCGATGGCCCGCTGGGTCGACTCGTCGGCGTTCATGAGCGCCTTGTAGAGCATCTCGGCCAGCTCTTCGGGGGTGAGGGCCTCCATGCCGCCGCCGCTCTGCATGGGCTGCATCTCGGCCTGGTCGGACTCACCCGGCCCGGCCGCGTCGCTGTCCTTGACCTTGGACGTGATCTCGTACTCCGGCCCCCGCAGCGAGAAGTACACCTCGAAGATGGTCTCGAACGCCTTCCAATGGGCGTTCGACTTCACGAGGGTCGCGGCCAGCGCGTACTTGAACGCCTCCCGGTCCTCCAGGGGGATCTCCTTCACCGCGGCCATGGCGTCGAGGTTCTCGGTGAGGCTGACGGGCAGCCCGGCCGTGCGCAGCTCCTGGATGAACCCGGCGAGGAGGTCGAGCATCGAGGCGCCTAAACCCCGTTGAGGCTGAGTTCCTTCGCCGCCTTGGCGATGTCCGACTGGTACTTGAGGAGGATGTGCAGCGTGTCCTTGGCCTGGTCGGCGTCGATGTTCTCGATGCCCAGCAGCACCAGGGTGCGGGCCCAGTCGAGCGTCTCCGACACGGACGGTGCCTTCTTCAACTCCAGCTGCCGGATGGACCGCACGATGCGCACGATCTGGTCGGCCAGGTGCTCGGTGATGTCCGGCACCCGGGTGACCACGATCTCCTTCTCCCGCTCGATCTGCGGGTAGTCGACGTGGAGGTACAGGCACCGGCGCTTGAGGGCCTCGGACAGCTCACGGGTGTTGTTCGACGTGAGGAACACCAGCGGGATCTGCGTGGCCGACACCGTGCCCAGCTCGGGGATGGAGACCTGGTAGTCGGACAGGATCTCGAGCAGCAGCGCCTCGGTCTCGACCTCCACCCGGTCGACCTCGTCGATGAGCAGCACGACGGGCTCGGTGGAGCGGATGGCTTCGAGCAGGGGCCGGGTGAGCAGGAAGTCCTCGGTGAAGATGTCGTCCTCGACCTCTTTCCACGTGGCCGAGTCCCGCTCCACCTGGATGCGCAGCAACTGCTTCTTGTAGTTCCACTCGTACAGGGCCTTGGACTCGTCCAGGCCCTCGTAGCACTGGAGGCGGATGAGGCGAGCACCCGTCATCTCCGCCACCGACTTGGCCAGCTGCGTCTTGCCCGTGCCCGCCGGCCCCTCGACCAGGATGGGCTTGCCCAGGCGGTCGGCCAGGTACACGACGCCGGCGATGCCCTCGTCGGCCAGGTAGTGGACGTCCTTCAGCCCTTCACGGACGGCAGGGACGGAAGCGAAACGGGGCTCGGCCATCCGCTGAGATTACCCCGTCACTTGACCGTACGGTCTAGTTCGCTGGGGCGGCGGCCGGCGCTGCTACCGGCGGATCTGGCCGTCGCCCTCCACGACGTACTTGGCCGTGGTCAGCTCCCGCAGGCCCATGGGCCCGCGGGCGTGGAGCTTCTGGGTGCTGATGCCGATCTCGGCGCCGAACCCGAACTCCTCGCCATCGGTGAAGCGGGTGGAGGCGTTGACCACCACGGCGGCGGCATCGATCTCCTGGGTGAAACGCCGGGCGGCGGCCAGGTCCCGGGTGACGATGGCCTCGGTGTGGCCCGACCCGTAGCGGGTGATGTGGCCGATGGCCGCGTCCAATGACGGGACCACGGCGACCGACAGCTTGAGATCGAGGAACTCGCGGCCGAAGTCGTCCTCGGTGGCCGCTCCCATGGACGGGACCAGCTCCCGGCTGCGGGCATCGCCCACCAGCTCCACCCCCTCCAGCGCGGTGGCGGCCCGGGGCAGGAACTCGGCGGCCACGGCCTCGTGCACGAGCAGCGACTCGGCCGCGTTGCACACGGACGGCCGGTGGGTCTTGGCGTTCACGATGATGGCCAGGGCCATGTCCAGGTCGGCCGACGCATCGACGTACACGTGGCAATTGCCGTCGCCGTCGATCACGTAGGGCACGGTGGCGTTGTCGAGGATGGCCTGGATGAGGGACGGACCGCCTCGGGGGATGAGGCAGTCGATGTACCCGCGCAGGCGCATGAAGTCGACGGCCGACTCCCGGCTGGTGTCATCCACCAGGACCAGTGAGTCCTCGGGAAGGCCCGCCTTGGCGAAGCCCTCGCGCAGCACGGCGGCGATGGCCAGGTTGGACGTGATGGCACCCGACGAGCCCCGCAGGAAGGCGGCGTTGCCCGACTTGAGGCACAGCCCGGCCGCGTCGGACGTGACGTTGGGGCGGTTCTCGTAGATGATCCCCACCACCCCGAGGGGCACGCGCACCCGGCGGATGCGCAGGCCGTTGGGGCGCACCCAGCCGTCGACCACCTCGCCCACCGGGTCGGCCAGGGCCGCCACCTGGCGCAGGCCGCCGGCCATGCCCTCGATGCGGGCAGTGGTGAGGCGCAGGCGGTCGATCACCGCGGCCGACGTGCCCTCGCCCTCGGCCCGGCGCACGTCCTCGGCGTTGGCCGCGAGCACGTCGTCGGCCCGCTCGACCAGCAGGTCGGCGGCCGCCCGCAGGCCGTCGTCCTTGGCCGCAGTCGACGCGTTGGCCAGGACGCGCGCCGCCGCCTTGGCCCGCGCACCAAGCTCGGCTACGGGAGTCGCCATGCAGGAATGCTACCGGCGGCGGAAGAATGGGCCCATGCCTGCGCCGGCGCCCGCGGTCCGCAATGCAACCGTGTCCGATGTGGGCCCGCTGAGCGCGGCGTTGGCCCGGTCGTTCGAGGACGACCCGGTGATGGCGTGGATCTTCCCGGCCGACCGTCACGTCGACCGGTTGCGCCGGTACTTCGCCATGTACATGGCCAAGGTGGCCCTTCGCCACGGGCTGACGTACGCGGCCGACGGGCCGGACGATGGACCGGCAGGCGGTGCCATCTGGTTGCCCCCCGGCCATTGGGAGCTGGGTCCGTGGGACATCGTGCGCACGCTGCCGTCGTCCATCGCCGCCCTGGGCACCAAGCTGCCGTTCGCCCTGCGCACGCTGCTCCAGGTCGAGCGCCGGCACCCCAAGGACGACCACTACTACTTGGCCACCCTGGGCACCGATCCGCCCCAGCAAGGCAAAGGCTTCGGCGGCGCCCTCCTCCAGCCCGTGCTCAACCGGTGCGACGCCGAGGGGGTACCCGCCTACCTGGAGTCGTCCAAGGAGCGGAACGTGCCCTTCTACGCCCGGTACGGCTTCGAGGTGACCGGCGAGCTGGACCTCACGGGCGGCGGCCCCCGCATCTGGATGATGTGGCGGGAGCCGCGAGCCTGAGGTCCAGGGGCCTAACCTTCCCGCCATGTTCAAGCTCCTTCGACGGGTATGGCGCTACGTAACTGCCGCGGGCAACGAGCGGTTCAACGAGATGGCCGATCCCAAGGTCCAGCTGGAGCAGGCCATCGGCGACGCCCAGGAGCAGCACCGGCGGCTGAAGGAGCAGGCGGCCAACGTCATCGCCAACCAGAAGCAGACCGAGATGCAGCTGAACCGGGCCATGGAGCGGCTGGAGGACCTGAACGGCAAGGCCCGGCAGGCCGTGCTCATGGCCGACGACGCCCAGAAGAAGGGCGAGGACATCAAGGCCACCGACTACACGCGAACGGCCGAGGCCTTCGCCAACCAGCTCATCGCCACCGAGCAGGAGGTCGAGCGCCTGAAGACGCTCAGCCTCCAGGCCACCCAGGCGGCCGACCAGGCCAAGGCCGCCGTCAACCAGAACGCCATGGTGCTGCAGCGCAAGCTGTCCGAGCGCCAGAAGCTCCTCTCCCAGCTCGACCAGGCCAAGATGCAGGAGCAGATCAACACGGCCATGCAGAGTCTCACGGAGACGGTGGGCCAAGACGTTCCCACGCTGGAAGAGGTACGGGACAAGATCGAGGCCCGCTATGCCAAGGCGCTGGGCACGAGCGAGCTCACGGGCACGTCGGTCGAGCACCGCATGCTCGAGGTGGAGCAGGCCCAGTTGAACACCGAGGCCAAGGCCCGCCTCGACCAGATCCGGTCCCAGCTGGGCCTCGAACCCGGCGAGGCCGGCAGCTAGTCCCGCCGCCCACCGGTTCTGTTGCAACTCAGTTCCGGCCCCCGAAACTCAGTTGCATGAGAACGGGCGGGACGAGGTGGGGCTAGGCCGGGAGGACCACCAGGTCGTCGCGGTGCACGACCTCGTGGGGCAGGTCGGCGGGCAGGTCGGTGGTGCGCCGTCCCCGCCACTCCTTGACGACGGCAGCCGGGTGGCGGACCAGGCCCTTGGCGAACACCCGCCCGTCGGTCCCGGCGATCTCCACGGCGTCGTCGGCGTCGAACGACCCGGTCACGTCGACCACCCCGGCCGGCAGCAGCGACGCATCGCGCTCCAGCAGGGCCCGGCGAGCCCCGTCGTCGACCACCACCGTGCCGCGCGCCCCGATGGCGAACGCGATCCACAGCTTCCGGGCGGTGAGGCGGCGGTCGTGGGGCCGCACCACGGTGCCCACGCCGGGCTCGCCGGCCACGGCGGCCCGCAGCACGCCCGGGCGGTCGGCCCCGGCGATCACCGCCCGCACGCCCGACCAGGCGGCGATCTTGGCCGCGGCCAGCTTGGACGCCATGCCCCCGCTCCCCCGGTCCGACCCGCTGCGCCCGGCGCTGCGCTCCAGCTCGTGGTCGACCTCCACGATCTCCTCGATGAGCGACGCCGACGCGTCCAGCCGGGGGTCGGCGGTGAACAGGCCGGGCGTGTCGGTGAGGAGCACGAGCACGTCGGCCCGAACCAGGTGGGCGACGAGGGCGGCCAGGCGGTCGTTGTCCCCGAACCGGATCTCGTCGTCGGCGATGGCGTCGTTCTCGTTGATGACGGGGACGGCGCCCAGCTCCAGCAGGCGATCGAGCGTCTGGCGGGCGTGGAGGTACTGGCTGCGGTGGACGAAGTCGAGCGGGGCCAGCAGCACCTGGGCGCCGACCAGGCCGTGGTCGCCCAGCAGGCGGTCGTACACCCGCATGAGGCGGGACTGACCGATGGCGGACACGGCCTGGAGGGTGAGCGTGTCCGTGGGCCGGCGCTCGCCGTCCAGCCCGATGGCGGGCAGGCCGGCGGTGATGGCGCCGGACGTCACGATCACCACGCGGTGGCCGTCGCCCCGGAGGGCGGCCACCTCCGTGCACAGGCGGCGGACGGCGCCCTCGTCCACGTGCCCCTTGGCGTCCGTGATCGACGACGTGCCGATCTTGGCCACCACCGTCTGGGGTTTCGCCCTCATTCGGGTTCGTACTCGAAGGTGAAGCCGCCGATGTGCACCAGGTCGCCCTCCCGGGCGCCGGCCCGGGCCAGGGCTCGATCGACCCCCAGGCGCTTCAGCCGGTTCTGGACGTAGGCCAGGGCGTCGGCGTTGGTGAGGTCGCTGACGGCCACGGCCCGCTCGGCCGGGCGGCCACGCACCACGAAGGCGCCGTCGTCGCCCCGCTCCACGGACACGCCCTCGGGCTCGGGCCGGTGGATGACGAACCCGTCGGTCCGGGGAGCCTGCTGGCGGGCTTCACCGACCACCGTCGCCAGCCGCCCGAGCAGGGGCTGCAGGCCCTCGCCGGTGGCGGCCGAGATGCGTTCGCCCTTCCAGTCGGTGTCGGGAACGGCGTCGGCCTTGGACCCGACCACCACGCGGGGCCGCTCCAGCAGCTCGGGCCGGTAGTTGCCCAGCTCCCGCAGCAGCACCCGCTCCTGCTCCTCGGCGTCGGCCGTGAGGTCGAGGAGGACGACCAGAACCCGGGCCCGCTCCACGTGGCGCAGGAACCGGTGGCCCAGGCCCTTGCCCTCGCTGGCGCCCTCGATGAGGCCGGGGATGTCGGCCACCACGAACTCGGCGTCGTCGTAGCGGACCACGCCCAGGTGGGGCTCCAGGGTGGTGAAGGGGTAGTCGGCGATCTTGGGCTTGGCCGCCGAGATGCGGGAGATCAGGGTGGACTTGCCGGCGTTGGGGAAGCCCACCAGGGCCACGTCGGCCATGAGCTTGAGCTCGAGGTTCAGCCACCGCTCCTCGCCCACCTCGCCCTGCTCGGCGAAGGCCGGAGCCCGGCGCTTGTTGGACAGGAAGCGGGCGTTGCCGCGGCCGCCCCGGCCCCCCTCGGCCGCCAGCCAGCGATCGCCCTCCCGCATGAGGTCGGCCAGCACGGCGCCGTCACGGTCCTTCACGACCGTGCCCTCGGGCACCTTGACGATGGCGTCGTCGCCTCGCGCCCCGTGGCGGGCCCGGCCCTGGCCGTGGGTGCCGTTGCCGCCCCGGCGGTGGGGGTGGTCGCGAAAGCTCAGGAGGGAGACGACGTTGTGGTCGGCCACCAGCCAGACGTCGCCGCCCTTGCCGCCGTCGCCCCCGTCGGGGCCACCCTTGGGGACGTGCGCCTCCCGCCGGAAGCTGACCGAGCCCGCGCCGCCGTCACCGGCTTTGGCGTGGAGCTGAGCTTCGTCGACGAACGCGGACGTGGCTAGTCGCCGAGGACGTCGACCAGCTTGCGGCCCTTGCGCGACCCGAACTTCACCTTGCCGGGCGCGAGGGCGAACAGCGTGTCGTCGCCACCCCGGCCGACGTTGATGCCCGGGTGGAACTTGGTGCCCCGCTGGCGCACAATGATGGCGCCCGCCTGCACAGCGGTGCCGTCGAACACCTTCACGCCCAGGCGCTGGGCGTTCGAGTCGCGGCCGTTTCGGGTGGAGCCGCCACCTTTGGTCTTTGACATGGCCTAGCCCTCCGCCCTGCTGATCCCGATGATCTCGATGGTGGTGTAGTGCTGGCGATGGCCCCAGCGCCGCCGCTGGTTGGACTTGTTCTTGTAGGTGAAGCCCCGGATCTTGGGGCCCTTGGCCTCACCGACGATGCGGGCCGTCACGGTGGCGCCGCCGATGGCCGGACCGGCCAACACGTCGTCGCCATCGACCAGCAGGACGGGCGTGAAAGTGAGGTTCTCGCCCTCGGCCGGGGCCGGGACGCGCTCGACGTCGAGCCGCTGGCCCTCGGCCACGCGCTCCTGCTTCCCACCGGTTTGGATGACTGCGTACATAAGGTCGACGATGTTACAGGAAGCGCCGCCCGCTCCCCCACTCGTGGCTAGAGCAGCGTCTCGTCGAACACGATGCCCCGGCCGTTGCACATGGGGCACATCTCCGAGAACGACTCCACCAGGCCCTCGCTGATCCGCTTGCGGGTCATCTCCACCAGGCCCAACTCGGAGATGTCGAACACCTGGGTGCGGGTCTTGTCCCGGGCCAGGGCGTCCCGGAACGAGCGGATGACGTCGTTGCGGTTCTCGGCGATCTCCATGTCGATGAAGTCGATGACGATGATGCCGCCGATGTCCCGGAGCCGGAGCTGGCGGGCGATCTCCTCGGCCGCCTCCAGGTTGTTGCGGTAGACGGTCTCCTCCAGGTTCGACTTGCCCACGTTCTTGCCCGTGTTCACGTCGATGACGGTCAGCGCCTCGGTGCGTTCGATGATGAGCGACCCGCCGGACGGGAGCCAGACCTTGCGGTCGAGGGCCTTGTGCAGCTGCTCGTGCACGTGGAAGCGCTCGAAGATGGGCAGGGGGTCGTCGGCCGGGTCGTAGTACTCCACCCGGTCGGCCAGCTCGGGGCTGATACTTGCGACGTAGTCGCGGACCTCCTCGTACAGGCCCGGGTCGTCGATCACCACGCCCCGGTAGTCCCGGTTGAACTCCTCCCGGATGACCCGCACGGCCATGTCCGGCTCCCGGTACAGGAGGGACGCGGCCTTGGCCCGCTTGGCCTTGGCGTCGATGTCGTCCCACTGGCGGAGCAGGCGCTGGACGTCCCGGCGCAGCTCGTCGGCGGTGGCGCCCTCGGCCGCGGTGCGCACGATGATGCCGTGCTGCTCGGGCTTCACGTCGTCGAGGATGCGGCGCAGGCGCTTGCGCTCGTCGTCGGTCAGGCGCTTGGAGATGCCGTACGTGTCGCTGTTGGGGATCAGCACGCAGAAGCGGCCGGGCAGCGACACCTCCTGGGTGAGGCGCGCCCCCTTCGTCCCGATCGGGTTCTTGGTGACCTGGCACAGGATCGTCTGGCCCGCCCGCAACAGCTGCTCGATGCGGGCCTCCTTCTGGTCGCGGCCCTTGGCCGACCCGCCCTCGACGTCCTCCTTGTCGTAGCGGACGTCGCCCCGGTACAGCACGGCGTTCTTGGGCGTGCCGATGTCGACGAACGCGGCCTCCATGCCGGGGAGGACGTTCTGCACCCGGCCCAGGTAGATGTTGCCGTCGATCTGGGTGGCGTCGTCCTGGGGGCGGGACACGTAGTGCTCGATGAGGGCCCGGCCCTCCAGCACGGCGATCTGGGTGGCGTGGGGACGCACGTGCACGGCCATGAGGTAGCGGCCGACGGGCCGGCCCTTGCGCTCCCGGCCTCGGCGCCGCTCCAGCGTCTCCTCGTCCAGCTCGATGGGCTCGTCGTCGATCAGGTCGGCGGCGCTCGACAGCGCCGCCCCGGCCCGGCCGCCACTCCCGCCCGAACCCCGGCCCCGCCCGCCCCGGCGGCGGCGCTTCTTGGCCGTGCCCGCCTGCGCCCCCTCTGCGGGCGCGGGCTTGGCGTCGCCCGGGGCCGTGGCCGGAGCCGGCCGGCTGTCGCCGATCTTGGGCCGGTACGGCACCTCGGCGCGGGCCGCGGCCTCAGGGGAGGCCCTGCCCTCGCCGGGCGGGTCGGGCAGCTCTTCGGGGTTGCGGCCGGCGCCGTTGACCGGGGCCTGGGCCAGGCCGCCGCCGTCCGGACCGGCACCGTCCGGGCCGGCACCACCCGCGCCGGCACCGCCCGCGCCTCCCGCACGGCTCCGGCCCCCTCGGGAGCCGCGTCGGCGGCGCCGGGGCTGGCCGTTGCGGTTGGCCGCGTTCTGGTTAGCGGGCCTGCTCGGGCCCGGCTCTCCAGTGGTGTCGGCGGGCCCTGGCACACCAGGCTCTGGGCGGGGCTCCGGCGCGTTGGCGTCGGCGCCGGCAGTCGTCGGGTCGGACATCGAGGTGGTCCCTTCTCATGACGCACGCTCCGCGTGCGGCGCGGCCGTCGCGGGGAGCGGGATCGGTTCCCGCTTCGCGCCGTCGCGCTGAATCCATTGGTGCGTCCTGCGCACCGACGCGGCCTCGAGTTGCGGGTCGAGGGCGGCGAGCAGCTCGGAGGGGCGAAGGCCTCGGGTGAGGGTGGCCAGTTCGCATTCCAGGAGCGCGCCGCTCTCACCGGCACCGAGTGCGGCGAGCGACAGGATGGCGGGACGGACGTCGTCGGTGACCGGCTGACCTTTCCGTTCCCGCGTGACGACGAGCGAGTCGGCGGCCAGCACGTGGGCGATGCGCGCAGTGAGCGCATCGACGCCGGTGCCGGCGGCCTCCATCTCCCAGCGGCAGGAGGTCACGATCTCCTGCAGGGAGCCTCGCTCTTCGCAGACGGCGGCGGCCAGGACGTCGATCCCGGCCGGCAGGGCCGCGCTGAGGCGGCCCGGTAATGCGGCGACGTCGGGCTGCGCACCGTCAGCCAGCTCGACGTCCAGGTACTCGGCGACCGATTCGGCGCCGGTGGGAAGGGCCAACCCGAAGCTGACCTTGGGACGGGGCGAGAAGCCCTCCGTCCACGCCAGCCGCAGGTCGATCCGGCGGAACGCCCGCTCCCACATGCGGGCCACGTCACGGTGGCTGGTCCAGCGCACCTTGCCCACCTTGGAGAACCGCATGCGGACGCGGCTCACGGCAACCGGCCCAACGTGACGGGCACCCGAACCCCGGTCCCCTGGCTCCCACCCGCGGGCGGGACGGGCGATCCCACGACGTGCTCGATGCCGTAACCCGTGCACGCGCCGCAGTCGTAACAGGGCGTCCAGCGGCAGTCCTCCAGGCCCGACGCGGCCAGCGCGTCCTGCCAGTCCTGCCACAGGAAGTCCTTGTGCAGCCCGGCCGAGACGTGGTCCCACGGGAGCACCTCGTCCTCGGTCCGGTGCCGGTGCACGAACCAGTCGATCGACAGGCCGCGCCTGGCCATGGCGTCCTCCCACAGCGAGAGGTCGAAGTGCTCCGACCACTCCTGGAAGGTGCCGCCGTGGCGCCACACGTCCTCGATGACCGGCCCGAGCCGGCGGTCGCCCCGGGAGGCGATCCCCTCGGCCAGCGTGGCCCTGGGGTCGTGCCACTTCAACTGCACGCCGCGCTCCTTGCGGGTGGCGTCCCGCAGGAGGTTGACCTTGCGCTGCAGTTCGGCCGCCGTGTTCTGGCCGAACCACTGGAACGGCGTCTGGGGCTTGGGCACGAACCCGCCCACCGACGCGCTGACCGTCACCCGGTTGGTGTGGCGACGGCCCACCTCGGCGCACTTGCGGGCCAGCTCGGCGATGCCCAGCGTGTCCTCGTCCGTCTCCGTGGGCAGGCCGGTGAGGAAGTACAGCTTCACCCGGTTCCAGCCCTGAGAGAAGGCCGACTCCACGGCACCGAAGAGGTCGTCCTCCTCGATGAGCTTGTTGATCACCTGTCGCATGCGCCAGGTGCCGCCCTCGGGGGCGAACGTGAGGCCGGTGCGGCGCACCTTGGCGATCTGGGCGGCGATGCCCACCGTGTAGGCGTCGACCCGGAGGCTGGGCAGGCTCACGCCCACCGAGCCCTGGCACATTGGGTCGTTGATGATGCCGCCCACCACGTCCTCGATGCCCGAGTAGTCGGCGCTCGAGAGGGACGTGAGGCTGACCTCGTCGTACCCCGTGCGCTTCAGGCCGTCGCTGACCATGGTGCGGACCTGCTCGTTGGAGCGCTCCCGCACGGGCCGGGTGATCATGCCCGCCTGGCAGAAGCGGCAGCCCCGGGTGCAGCCCCGGAAGATCTCGACGTTCAGCCGGTCGTGCACGACCTCGGTGAGAGGCACGAGCTGCTGCTTGGGGTAGGGCCAGTCGTTGAGGTCAGCGATGGTGCGCTTCTCGACCCGCTCGGGCACGTCGGGGTAGCGAGGCGTGACCGAGACCAGCGGCCCCGCCGGCCCGTCGTACTCCACGTGGTACATGGACGGCACGTACACGCCCGGGATGTGGCTCAGCTCCCGCAGGACGGCCTGGCGGGATCCCTCGGTGCGGCCGCTCGCCTTCCACTCCCGGACGACCTCGGTGACGTCGGAAACGGCCTCCTCGCCGTCGCCGATCACGAAGAAGTCGACGAAGTCGGCCAGGGGCTCGGGGTTGAACGTGCAGTGGCCGCCGGCACAGACCAGCGGGTGCTCGGGACCCCGTTCGACCGCCCGCACGGGGACGCCGGCCAGGTCGATGCAGTTCAGGAGGTTGGTGTAGACGAGCTCGGCCGAGAGGTTGAAGGCGAGCAGGTCGAAGGCGCCGGCGGGCTGGTGGGTGTCCACGCTGAACAGGGGCACCCGGCGCTCCCGCATGAGCGCCTCCATGTCCACCCAGGGCGCGTAGGACCGCTCGGCGAGGGCGTCGTCGCGCTCGTTGAGGATCTCGTAGAGGATCTGCAGCCCCTGGTTGGGAAGGCCGATCTCGTAGGCATCCGGGTAGACGAGGAGCCACGCCACCTTGCTCGGCCCATGGGTCGGGGCCTGCACGCCGTCCTCGCACCCGATGTACCGGGCCGGCTTCTGCACCTTGGCCAGGAGGGGCTCTATCCGTGGCCACAAAGAGGTCATGTTCGACCGCCAGTGTAGCGGTGTAGGCGTTTTCCCGGTGGTTGACCCGTTCTTGCCGGGCCCGGGCCCACCGCCGGGCGCTACGAGTACCGGCGCATGTGCACGTTCAGCACCAGCCCGATCGCCGCGAAACAGGCAAGCGTGGACGAACCGCCATAACTCATGAAGGGCAACGGGATGCCGGTGATGGGCATGATGCCCATCGTCATGCCCACGTTCTCGAAGATCTGGAACACGAACATGGCCATCACGCCCACGCATATGAGGGTGCCCGACAGGTCGCGCGCCAGCACCGCCGCTCGCCACATGCGCCACACGACGAATCCGTACAGGGCGAGCAGCAGGCCCGACCCGAGCAGCCCCAGCTCTTCCCCCACCACCGTGAAGATGAAGTCCGTGTGCTGCTCGGGCACGTACGAGAGGTTGGTCTGGGTGCCCTTGAACAGGCCCTGCCCGGTGACGCCCCCGTGGGCGATGGCCAGCTTCGACTGGTTGAGGTTGTAGGCCGACCGCTGGACGTCCCCCTGGGGGTCGAGGAAGGCGGTCAGCCGTTCCCGCTGGTAGTCCTTCAGCAGGCCGAAGTGGAACACGGCCACGACGGCCGTCACCGCCAGCGCGCCGAGCACCGCCATGTGGCGCACGCGGGCGCCGGCCACCAGCAGGGTGAACAGGAGGATGGCGCCGAACACCAGGTCGGTCCCCAGGTCGGGCTGCAGCTCGATGAGCACCATCGGGAAGCCGGCCAGCACGAGCAGGGTGAGCAGGCGGCGCCCGTCGAGGTCGCCCCGGTGGTTGGCCGCGTAGGCGGCCACGCACACGATGAGGACGACCTTGGCCCACTCCGAGGGCTGGAACTGGAACGACCCCACCTGGAACCAGGCCTGGGCCCCCTTGCTGTTCTTGCCCACGGGCGACAGCACGAGCAGCAACGTGAGCGCGGTGACGACGTACAGGGCCGGCGCGAAGTCGCGGAACAGGCGATAGTCGATGGACGCCACCAGCGCCATCACGCCGATCCCGAGGACCACGAACAGGGCTTGGCGCTTCAGGTAGAACGACGGGTCGGCCTCGAACCGGTGCTGGGTGGCGGAGTAGATCATCACCACGCCCAGGGCGGCGATGGCCATGACGGCCGCGATCATCGTCACGTCGAGATGGCGGAGCACCGACGCCTCCCGGCGGGAGCCGCCGAGGGTGCCGGTGCGGGCGGGCGACGACACGGCGCGGGTGGCCATCAGTCCACGCCCTGCTGCACGGCGATGGGGCCGGGCGTCTTGCCAGCCAGGCCCTCCATGATGCGGCGCACCACCGGAGCGGCCGACGAGCCACCGAAGCCGCCCTCCTCGATGACCACGGCCACCACGTACTGCGGGTTGTCGGCCGGGGCGAAAGCCACGAACAGGGCAGTGTCCTGCTTGCCGAAGACCTGGGCCGTCCCCGTCTTGCCCGCCACCGGGAAGCTGGACAGCGGGAAGCCGATGAAGGAACCGTGGGCCGTGCCCTTGTCGCTCGCCACCACGCCCTTCAGCCCGGTCAGGATGGCGTTGCGGACCGTGGGCGCCAGGTCGATCTTGCGCTCGGGTGCCGGCGTCACGTCCCTGATCACCTTGCCGTCCTGCTGGAGGATGCGCTCGGCCACGCGGGGCTGGTACACGGTGCCGCCGTTGGCGAAGGTGGCGTAGGACTGGGCCAGCTGCAGCGGCGTCACCACCATCTCGCCCTGGCCGATGGCCAGGTTGACGTTGTCACCGGCGAACCAGCGGCCTTCGGGAAACGCCTTCGGGTTGGCGTCGTGGAGCTTCTTGCGCGACTCGGGGTCGGGAATGCGGCCCTTCGCCTCCGAGTCGAGGGGGATGCCCGTCCGCTCGCCGAAGCCCAGCGTCTTGGCCGTGGCCTGGATGGCGTCCCCGTGCTGCGAGCGGGTGTACCAGAACTGGGCACCCAGGTTGTAGAAGAAGGCGTCGCTCGACACGGTGATGGCGGTGGGCAGGCTGATGGTGCCGTAGGCCCGGCTGCCGGCGTTCTTGAACAGCCGGTTGCCCACCTGGAGCGAGCCCGTGTCGGTGAACGGCGTCCCCGGCGTGATGAGCCCGCTGTCCAGGGCGGCGAGGGCGGTGGCCAGCTTGAACGTCGACCCCGGCGCGTACAGGCCGTTGATCACCCGGTTGTTCAACGGGAAGTGGCTGTTGGGGTCCTGCATGGCGTTGAACAGCTCGGGCTTGATGCCGTTCACGAAGTCGGCCGGGTTGTACGTCGGGTTGGACGCCATGGCCACCACCGAGCCGTCGCGCGGGTCGAGCACCACGGCCGCCCCCGCGGGCGCCAGGAAGTCCTTCTTGTTCTCCTTGTCGTAGCTGTGGCGGGTGGCGTCGAGCCCTTGGGCGAGCGAGTCCTCCACGAGCTTCTGGATGTCGAGGTCGAGGGTGAGCTGGACGTCGGCGCCCTGCTGGGCCGGGCGGGCGTCGAGCGTCTGGAGCACGCGCCCCTGGGCGTCGACCTCGAACTTGGTGAGCCCGGCCACGCCGTGGAGGTCGCTCTCGTAGCTGAGCTCCACGCCCGACTTCCCGATGTTGTCGCCCAGTTGGTAGCCCTTGCCCTTGCGGTCCTTCAGCTCCCGGTCGTTGATCTCGCCCACGTAGCCCAGGAGGTGGGCGGCCACGTTGCCCTGCGGGTAGGCCCGCTCGGTGAGCTCCAGGGCCTCGACTCCAGGGAAGTCGTCCTGGTGCTCGGCCAGGTACACGACCATGTCCTTGGGCACGTCGGTGGCCACCGGCACGGGCTTGTACGGGCTGAACCGGGGGTCGCTCATGCGCTTGACGAGGATGCCGGGCGGGATGCCGAGCAGCGCGGCCAGGCGGGTGACGTGCTCCACGTCGTTGTTGAACTTGGCCCGGTTGACGGTGATGGCCTCCGACACCCGGTTGTCGACGATGACCTTGCCGTTGCGGTCGAGGATGCGGCCCCGGGGCGCCTCCTCGTGCACGAAGCGCACCTGGTTGTTGGTGACCTTCACCTGGGCCTGGGCGTTGGACGCGACCTGGAGGTACCACAGGCGCGCGTAAAGCGCCGCGAACAGCGACACCACCACCATGGCGAGCACGGACAGGCGCAGGCGGGCGTTGTCGCCCGCCCGGACGGGCGCGGTCATGTGGTCACGCTCATCGGGGGTACACCCGCTTTTCCCGGGGGCCGAGCGCCCAACCGGTGACGCGCACGAGGGGGATGGCCAGCGCCGCGTCCATGAGGGCCACGAGGATGGCGGTCGTCAGCAGTTGCGGGCGCACGAACTGGGTCTGGCCCACCACCGCGCCGAGCACGCCGTACAGCAGCACGCCCATCGAGCAGGCCACCAAGGCGGTGGCCGGCGGGATCCACCAGGCGGCCCGCAGGAGGCCGGCCTGCAGCGCGCCCACGGCGAAGCCCACCAGGGCGAAGACCATGGCGCTGAGGCCGAGGGGGGCGAGCACGAACATGTCGGCCAGGAGCCCGGCGGCGAAGCCCACCACCGCGCCCACCTCGGCCCCGCCCACCAGCCCGGCGCACACGGCCAGGAGGAGCAGGGCGTCGGGGCGCACGTCGTGCACGTGGATGTCCTCGAGCACCGACTTCTGCACCATCAGCACGAGCAGCAGGACCAGGGGAACGCGGAGGCGCGCGGTCACGACGTCACCGTCATGACTTGGGACTCCACTGGAGCACGGTCACGAACTCGAGGCGCTGGAGGTCGACCACCGGGTCGATGGTGACGTTCTGTTGCAGGGCCCCGGGCGGGGTGTGGGCGTCGACCACCTTGCCCACGGGGATGCCGGGCGGGAACACGCTCTGCTGGAGGCCGCTGGTGACGACCACCTCGTCCTTCGACACCTTGGTGTCGCGGGAGATGAGGTCGACGTCCATGGGGCTGCGCGACCCCTCGCCGTTGGCCACGCCCACGTCCTGCGAGGACGACAGGCGCACGCCCACGCTGAAGGTCGGGTCGGTGAGGAGCAACACGGTGGCCCGGTGGTGCGACACCTCGACCACCCGCCCCACCAGCCCGGCGCCGGACACCACGGGCATGCCCTTGGCCACGCCGTTGCTGGTCCCCCGGTCGATCTCCACGCTCAGCTCGAAGTTGGAAGCGGCGGTGGACACGATGCGCGACCGCACCTTGGGGATGTCGCCCACGTAGGTGAGGTCCAGCTGGTCGAGCAGGGCCTGCCGTTCGCGGATGGCGTCCTGGGCCTGGCTGGCCTGCCCCCGCAACGACTGGTTCTGCTCCCGCAGGCGGGCGTTCTCGGCCTTCAGATCGCCGTAGTGGATGACGCCCTCGAAGAAGTTGCCCACGGGTTGGAGCACGGAGTCGGTGGCGTCCCGCACGGGAGCGAAGGCATCCCTGGCGTCGCCCCGCACCCGGTCGATGACGTGCGATCCCGTCCCCCGCTCGTCCAACGTGAGCAGGGTGATGGCGGTCAGGACGAGCAGGAGCAAGACGAAGCGGGGGCGGACGGCTCGCCGCTGGACGGCCACGCTCGGGAGTGCCCCTTAGATGTCGCTCGAGGCGTCCAGCACGCCCTTCAGCGCGGAGAACTCCTCGAGGTACAGGCCTCCACCAATGGCGACGGACTGGAGCGGGTTGTTGGCGATGACGATCGGCATACCCGTCTCCGACGACAGCCGGGCGTCGAGCCCGTGCAACAGTGCCCCGCCGCCGGTGAGGACGATCCCCTGCTCCATGATGTCGGCAGCCAACTCGGGGGGCGTCTTGTCGAGCGTGACCTTCACGGCGTCGACGATGGCCGAGAGCGGCTCCTCGATGGCTTCGCGGATCTCCTCGGTGGTGGTGACGATCGTCTTGGGGAGCCCGGTGATGAGGTCGCGGCCGCGGATCTCGGCGTGCAGCTCCTCCTCGAGGGGGCAGGCGGAGCCGAGGGCGATCTTGATCTCCTCGGCCGTGCGCTCACCCAGGGCCAGGCTGTACTCCTTCTTGATGAACTGGATGATGGCCTCGTCCAGCTCGTCCCCCCCTATGCGAACGGACTGGCTCACCACCATGCCGCCCAGGGAGATGACGGCCACCTCGGTGGTGCCACCGCCGATGTCGACCACCATGTTGCCGGTGGGCTCGTGGACGGGGAGGCCGGCGCCGATGGCCGCGGCCATGGGCTCCTCGATGATGTAGACGCCCTTGCGGGCTCCCGCGTACTCGGCCGCCTCCTGGACGGCCCGCTTCTCCACGCCGGTGATGCCCGAGGGCACGCAGATCACCATGCGGGGCTTGGCAAAGCGCCGTTGGTGCACCTTGTGGATGAAGTAGCGGAGCATCTTCTCGCAGATCTCGAAGTCCGCGATGACGCCGTCCTTCAGGGGACGGATGGCCTGGATGTGGCTGGGCGTGCGGCCGATCATCCGCTTGGCCTCGACACCCACCGCGAGGGGCCGGCCGTCCTTGACGTTGACGGCCACCACCGAGGGCTCGTTCAGCACGATGCCGCGACCCCGTACATAGACGAGGGTGTTGGCGGTGCCGAGGTCGACGGCCATGTCGCGACCCAGCACTGATGAGAAGAAGTTGTCGGACACGGCGGAATGGGCCTCCTCGGGGAATTGGAGGTCAGCCGGACAGGCTAGGCCCTCTTCCCCTCCGGGCGCCAGCCGCGGCGGTCATGCGAGATCCGGAAAGAAGATCCCGATCTCGCGCTCGGCTGATTCCGGGCCGTCCGAACCGTGCACCAGGTTCTCGGTGACGATGAGGCCCAAATCGCCCCGAATGGTGCCCGGGCCGGCGTCCTTGGGATTGGTCACGCCCATGAGCGTGCGCACCACCTTCCAGGTGTCGCCCGGGCCCTCGACCACCATGATCATGGACGGCGAGCGGGTGATGAACGCGGCCAGCTCGCCGTAGAACGGCTTGTCCCGGTGCTCCTCGTAGTGCCGGCCGGCCGTGTCGGCGTCGATGGTGCGCAGCTCGGCGGCCACCAGCTTCAGGCCCTTCCGTTCCAGCCGGGCGATGATCTCGCCCACCAACCCCCGCTCCACGGCGTCGGGCTTGCAGATCACGAGGGTGCGGTCCATGAGGCCCGCACGATAGTGGTCGTCGTTACCGGCTGAGCAACGCCGTTCTGGCCGCCCCGACCACGTAGAGCGAGCCGGTGACGAGCACCAGGTCGTCGGGCTCGGCCAGGTCGACGGCCCGATCCACGGCCTCCTCCACCGAGCCCGCCTCCACCGCGGGGATGCCGGCCCGTTCGGCCGCGGCCACGACGGCAGCCGCGGGCAGGGCCCGGGGCGACGGCGGCGGGCAGGCCACCACCAGGCGGACGTTGTCCGGCTCCAGGGCCTCCAGCATCTCGTCGGGGTCGCGGCCGCCGAGCAGCCCGACGACCAGCACCCGCGACGCCGAGCCGGGGAACTCCTCGGCGAGGGTCTCGGCCAGGGCACGGGCGCCCGCGACGTTGTGGGCGCCGTCGAGGATGCAGAGAGGCTGGCGCCCGACCACCTCCATGCGACCGGGCGAGCGCACGGACGCGAAGGCCTCCGCCACCACGTCCTCCTCGATGGGGCCGTCGAAGAACGCCTCGGCCGCGGCCAGGGCGGCGGCCGCGTTGTCGCCCTGGTGGGCGCCGTGCAGGGGGAGGAACACCTCCTCGTACCGGGTCCCGGGTGTGCGCAGGTCGAGCAGGCGCCCGCCCACGGCCAGCCGGTTGGCCTCCACGCCGAAGTCGCGGTCGCGCAGCCAGATGCGCTCGGCCGGGGTGGCTTCGAAGATGGGGACGAGGGCGGGGTCGGTCTCGCCCAGGATCAGCGTGCTGCCGGGCTTGACGATGCCCGACTTCTCCCGGGCGATGCCGTCCCGCGTGGGGCCGAGGTACTCGATGTGGTCGATGCCCACGTTGGTGACGACTGCTACCGAACCGTCGGCCACGTTGGTGGCGTCCCACTGCCCGCCCAGGCCCACCTCGACCACGGCCACGTCGATGGCGATGTCGGCGAACCACCGGTAGGCGGCGGCGGTGAGGATCTCGAAGAAGCTGGGCCGGTCGTCGAGGAGCGGCTCCAGGGCGGCGATGCCGGCCACTACCTCGGCCAGGGCGCCGTCGGAGATGGGCTCGTCGTTCCAGGCCAGGCGCTCGTTCACCCGTTCCAGGTGCGGGCTGGTGTACGTGCCCACGGCCAGGCCCTTGGTGCGTACCAGGGCGCCCAGCATGCGGGCGGTGGAGGTCTTGCCGTTGGTGCCGGTGAGGTGCATGACCGGGTACTGGCGCTGGGGTTCGGCCATCACGTCCATGAGCTGGCGCATGCGGTCGAGGGTGGGGGCGTCCACCCGCCGGGCGGAGACGGCCTCCAGGTTCACGTGCGCATCGAGGTACGCGAGCGCGTCGGCCAGGTCCCAGTCCATCAGCGGGCGAGCAGGGGTGCGACCAGGGCGCGGACGTCGTGCGTGCCGGCGGCGGCCGCGATGGCGCGGTAGGCGGCGCCTGGGTCGGCGTTCTCGAAGGCGGCGGCGACCTCGGCGGCGAGCTCGTCTGGAAGCGTTTGACCGACGGCTGGTCGGTCCAGCGCGGCCAGAAAGGCGCGGGCGGGTTCGAGGTCGAGCGACCCGGCCACCAGCGCGGCCCGCACGGCGGTGGGACCCTCCTCGTCGAGGAGGGCGTCGAGGTCGTGGGCCAGGCGGGGGTCGGGGTCCTCGGGCGTGACTGCCACCTCGGCCACTGCTACCCGGGCGAAGGGGAAGGTAGCCATGAGTCTCTGCGACAGGGCGACCATGGGGAGGGCCCAGCGGAACAGGCCGGTGGGGGTGGTGAGGAGGGTTGTGGCCGCCACTTCCTCGGGGGTGGGCGTGCGATCCGGCCAGCCGGCCGCGGCCAGGGGCCAGATGGCGCCGACGAAGCGGGCGTCGAGCACGGAGTCGTCGTTCACGAGCTCGCCCATGCACTTGCCGCATGACGTGGACGGCTCCACGGCCACGGCCAGCTGGCCGCAGTCCAAGCACGTGGCCACCGGGACCCGGGTGCCGGCCCACACCTGGTGGCTGAGGCACCACGTGCCGCCCGCGCCGGCCCGGGCCAGCAGCTCGTCCCGGGCCGTGGGCGGGGTCACCAGGATGTCGCCCTCCCGGAGGATGTCGGCGGCCGCCACCTCGAGATCGCCCATGTCGAGGAACCAGTGGAGGCCGAGGCGAGGGACCAGGGCGGTGCCGCAGCGCCGGCACCGGGACGACGGCTCGGCGACGGCCTCCTCGGCGGCGACGACGGCGCCCTCGGCCGCCAGCGCCTCCCGGACCGCAGCCCGGGCCGCGAACCGGGCCAGCCCGGCAAAGGGCCCCGCTTGGGACACCTCGCCCAGGTCGTTCAGGACCTCGATGGGCGCAATGCCAAGGCGGCGGGCCGTGTCGTGGTCGGCGGCGCCGTGGGCGGGGACGAGGAGGGCGGGCGCTTCCGCGAGGGCGTCGGCGATGACGGGCACGGCCCGGCCGGCCACCGGGATGGTGACCTCGCTGCCCTCGGCGGGATGGTCCGGGGGGACGGCCACGGCCACCACGCCCAGGAGCAGTTCGGGGGCCAGCGTGTCGATGTCGATCGAGTCGCCCTCGCCGCCGGCGGGCCACAGCCGCACGGTCAGCCGCTCGCTGTCGATCACCACGGGGGTGGCGTCGGCCGTGTCCACCACGGTGGCGCAGCGGGGGCAGGTGTCGACCACCCGCTCGCTGCGGGTCAGGAGGCCGGCCTCGTAGAGCTGCACGAAGGCGGTGCGGGCGGCTCGCACCACGTCGTCCCGGTCGATGGCCGCGGCTTCGAGGTCCAACTCGATGCCCAGGCGGGCGAGGGTGGCGGCCATGCGCTCCCGGCACATGACCTCGAAGGCGCGCACCCACGCCACGAAGTCCTCCCGGCCCAGGGTGGCCCGGTCGTGGCCCTCTCGGGCCAGCTCCCGCTCGGCTGCGTACTGCCCGGCCAGGTCACCGGCCAGGGTGGCGGGGAGCCAGGCCACGGCGTCGCCCGCAGCCTGGTCGTGGCGGACGATGGCGTCGGCCCACACCAGCGCGGTGAGCTGCGCCACGGACAGCGGCCCGGTCAACCGGAGGGGTGTGGTGAGAATGCGAGCGCGTTCGGGCACGGCGCGCCGAAGCGTAGGCGCGGGTCGCGTGCGGGCGTCAGGGCCAGATGGTCGGCCAGGATGGTCAGGCCAGGCTGATGACCAGTTGCTTCACCGAGTCCGCCGCCTTGGAATCCCCCACGGCGGAGGCGGTCCGGTCCCGCAGGTCGAGGACCTTGGGCCGGGCTGCCTCGGTCAACTCGGTGAGCTTGGGCCGTGCCGCCTCGGCCGCATGCTGGGCCGCCCCCCGGGTGGCCTCGGTCAACTCGGTGAGCTTGGGCCGGGCGGCCTCGGCCGCATGTTGCGCCGCCCCCCGGGTGGCCTCGGCCGCCTGGCGTACCACCGGGGTGGCCTTCTTGGCCGCCTTCTTGGCCTGCTTGCGGGTGAGCTCGGCCGCGTGCTTGGCCGCGGGCCGGGCCGCGTCGGCCGCGTGCTCCAGCTTGGGCCGGGCGTCATGGGCCGCCTCGCTCATGGCTTCGAGAGCCCGCTCGATGGCGGGCTTGGCCGCCGCCGCGGCGGCGGTGAACTTGCCCTTCCGGGCCAGGGCCACGGCCGCCTTGATGCGAGCCTTGCGTCGAGCCCGCCGGTCCAGCACGAGGCCGACAGCCGCCCCGGCAGCGGCCACCTCGGCGCCTGTGGTGGCGGCCCGCCGGGCCACGGTCTCGATGGTCTCATCCTGCTGGAGGGCCCGGTAGCCGGCGTACCCGGCTCCGGCCGCTCCACCGAGGAACGCGAACGTGAATGCCTTGCGCATGGGGCAAGCATGCCCCGCTTTGCCCCCGCTCACACCGCGATCGCCGCCTCGGCACGGGCAATCGCCTGCTGGACGGCAGCAGCGACACGGGCCGGACGGCACACGACGTCCTCCCAGGTGAAGCGCAGGATGGTCCAGCCCGCCGCCACCAGCAGGTTCTGGCGCTCCCGGTCGGCCTGGAACGCGCCCCGGCCCGCGTGGGCGAGGTAGCCGTCGACCTCGATGGCCAGCAGCAGGTGCGGGTAGGCGAAATCGATGCGGAACCTGCCGAACTCGAACTGGAACACGGGCTCGGGCAGGCCGTAGCGCCGGACGAGCTGCGCGAACCGGGGCTCCAGCAGCCCCTCCGGCCGGGCGTCACCCAGGGCCCGGCGGTCCAGCACCTGGTGCAACACGCCCGACCCCCGCCGCCCGGGCCGGGCGATGCGGGCCAGCTCCCACTCGACCGCGACCATGGTGCAGAGCCGCTCGATCAGGGCCCGATCGAGGGCGTCTTCGACCGTGTACGCCGGGCACACCGCGCCCAGGTCCACGATCGTGCGCATCGGGTTGGTGGTCGGGACCCCCTGCCGCCGGGCAATGGGAATGTCGTCCCGGGTGGCGTGCACGGTGCCGGTCCACAGCCGGGCGCTGCGGCCCCGGGGCACGACGATCTCGACGTGCGGTTCGCCCTCGTACAGCTTCCAGAGGCGGCCGGCGGCACGGTGGGAGGCCGCCGCCCCCGGCCCGGCGCTGAGCACGGCCGCGAGCAGTTGTTGCTCGAACGTCACGGGCGCACCGGCGACCCGGTCCACCCGGGGCTGCACGGGGATCAGCCGCCCCCGCTCGCGCCAATCGCTGGCGGTGCTGCGGGACACGCCGATTCCGCGCAGTTGCGCGCCAGTGACGAGCCCGTGCTGGGCAGATGCGATGCGATCGAGGTCCACGCGACCCCTCCTGTTCAGGGTTTTGGCCGCGCTATGTCCGGAATGTCGGACAGAGCGCGGGCAAACGGCTCTGGGTTGGAGGGGGAAGTGGGGGGAGGGGTTAGGAAGCGGCCCGGCGGGGGCGGGTTTCCTTCTCCGAGTCGGCCCGGGGCACGAGCGTGGGGTTCACCCGCTCGAGCACGACCTCGCGGGTGATGACGCACTTGCCGATGTCCGACCGGCTGGGCAGGTCGTACATCACGTCGAGCAGCACCTCTTCGAGGATGGCGCGCAGGCCGCGGGCACCCGTGCCCCGCAACAGCGCCTGCTCGGCCACGGCCTCGAGGGCGTCGTCGCTGAACTCGAGCTCCACGCTGTCCAGCTCGAACACCCGGCGGTACTGCTTGACCAGGGCGTTCTTGGGCTGCACGAGGATCTCAACCAGCGCACCCTTGTCCAGGCCGGACACGGCCCCGATGACGGGCAGCCGGCCCACGAATTCGGGGATGAGGCCGAACTTCAGCAGGTCCTCGGGCAGGACCTGGGCCAGCAAGCGGCCCTCGTCCTTGTCCGACGCCCGGGCGATGTCGGCCCGGAAGCCGATGCCCTTCTTGCCGATGCGGCCCTCGATGAGCTTGTCCAGCCCGGCGAAGGCGCCACCGCAGATGAACAGGATGTTCGTCGTGTCGATCTGGATGAACTCCTGGTGCGGGTGCTTGCGCCCGCCCTGGGGCGGCACCGACGCGGTGGTGCCCTCCAGGATCTTGAGCAGGGCCTGCTGCACGCCCTCGCCCGAGACGTCCCGAGTGATCGACGGGTTCTCCGACTTGCGAGCGATCTTGTCGATCTCGTCGATGTAGATGATCCCGGTCTCGGCCTTCTTGACGTCGTAGTCGGCCGCCTGGATCAGCTTGAGGAGGATGTTCTCGACGTCCTCGCCCACGTACCCGGCCTCGGTCAACGCGGTGGCGTCGGCGATGGCGAACGGAACGTTGAGCATGCGGGCGAGGGTCTGGGCCAGGAGCGTCTTGCCGCAGCCGGTGGGGCCGAGCAGCAGGATGTTCGACTTGGCCAGCTCGACATCAGCGTCGTGGTACGAGCCCGACTGCACCCGCTTGTAGTGGTTGTACACGGCCACGGACAGGATCTTCTTGGCCCGGTCCTGGCCGATCACGTAGTCGTTGAGGAAGGTGAAGATCTCCTGCGGCTTCGGCAACTCGTCGAAGCGCATCTCGGAGGACTCGGCCAGCTCCTCCTCGATGATGTCGTTGCACAGGTCGATGCACTCGTCGCAGATGTAGACCCCAGGGCCGGCGATGAGCTTCTTGACCTGCTTCTGCGACTTACCACAGAAGCTGCACTTCACCAGGTCGCCGCCGTCTCCGAACTTGGCCATCCGTCGTGTCCCCCCGACTCTCTCAGGCCACCCCGGCTGCAACCGGGACGTCGGCCAGTTCGCGGCTCCGGATCACTTCGTCGATGATGCCGTAGTCCTTCGATTCCTCGGCGCTCATGATGAAGTCCCGGTCGGTGTCCTTCTCGATCTTGGACAGTTCCTGCCCGGTGTGGTGCGACAGGATCTGGTTGATGAGCTCGCGCATGCGCAGGATCTCCTTGGCCTGCAGCTCGATGTCCGTGGCCGTGCCCCCGCCCTGGCCCCACGGCTGGTGCAGCAGGATGCGGGCATGGGGCAGGGCGTAGCGCTTGCCGTGCGTGCCCCCGGCCAGCAGCACGGCCGCCGCCGAGGCCGCCTGCCCGTAGCAGAACGTCGAGATGTCGTTCCGGACGAACTGCATGGTGTCGTAGATCGCCATGAGGGCGGTGATGTCGCCGCCCGGCGAGTTGATGTAGAGGCTGATCTCCTTGTCCGGGTTCTCGGCCTCGAGGAACAGCAGCTGCGCGCAGACCAGGTTGGCGATCGTGTCGTCGATCGGCGTGCCCAGGAAGATGATGTTCTCCTTGAGCAACCGGGAGTACAGGTCGTAGGCGCGCTCACCGCGGTTGGATGACTCGACGACCGTGGGGACGAGGTAGTTGTACGCCTTCATCAGTCTTGGTTCTCGCCTTCCTCGTCGGCTGCAGCGTCGGCTGGGGCGGTGGGCGACAGATCAGCTCGGTCGATGGGGCGGCCCTCGGGGTCGACGACCTCGACGTGGGTGACGAGCCACTCCAGCGCCTTCGCCTTGCGTACGTCCGAGCGTACCGTAGGGATCGCCTCTTGGCGTTCGAGCTGCTGGCGCAGCCGGTCGGGACGGGTGCCCATGCGCTCGGCCAGGCGGGCGACCTCGGCGTCGACGTCCTCGTCGGTGGCCTCGATGGCCTCCGCTTCCGCGAGGGCCCGCAGGGCCAGATCGGCCTTGACGGCCTCGACGGCGTCGTTGCGGAGGTCGGCCAGGAGCTGCTCCTGCGAGGTGCCGGTGGCGTCCAGGTACTGGGCGATGTTGACGCCCTGGCGCTCCAGGCGGTGACCCAGGTCGTGCACCCGGCGCTCCAGCTCCTCGGCCACGAGGGGCTCGGGAACCTCGTCCTCCACCAGTTCGACGAGCGCCCGCATGGCCTCCTCCCGCAGGGCCATGGCGGACTGGAGCTTCTTGACCACCGAGAGACGATTGCGCAGATCGTCTCGCAACTCGGCCATGGTCTCGAACTCGGACGCCTCGCTGGCCCACTCGTCGGTGGGCTCGGGCAGTACCTTTTCCTTCACGTCCTTGACGAAGACCCGAAAGGTGATGGGCGACTCCGACCCGGGCGGGGTGGACTCGAAGCTCAGGATGTCGCCCACCTTGGCCGCGTGGAGCTGGGCGTCGAGCTCGGGGACGACGCCGCCGCTGCCCACCTCGTAGGTGTTGTCGGGATAGGCGTCGTCGCCGGCGTCGAGGTCGATGGTGACGATGTCGCCCGTCTGGACGGGCCGGTCGACGGGGTGCATGTCGGCAGACTGATTGCGCAGGCGGTCGACCTGGCTGTCGAGGTCCTCGTCGGTGACCTCGGGGCTGGGCACCGTGACCCGCAGGCCGCCGTAGCCCGGGATGCCGACCTGGGGGCGGACCTCGACCACGGCGTCGAAGGCGACGGGGCCCTCGGCCTCCCCCGCGGTGATGTCGATCTCCGGCGGGGCGATGGGATCCAGCTCGGTGTCCTTGAGCGCCCGGGCGTAGTAGTCGGGCAGGGCGTCCCGGAGCGCCTCCTGCCGGGCCGTCTCCTTGCCCATCCGGGCTTCGAGCAGGCGGCGGGGCGCCTTGCCGGGGCGGAAACCGGGGATGCGGACCTCTCGGGCGATCTTGCGGAACGCGGCATCGAGCGCTTGCTCGAACTCACCTTCGTCGATCTCCACCGAGAGCTTGACTTTGTTGCCCTCGAGGGGCTCGACCGTGGCCTTCATCAAGGTTCGCAGTCTACCGGTGGCGCGCCCCAACCTCTGGACCGGCCGGCCAGCGAGCCGGCCAGCCGGGGTGCTCCGGTACAGTGAGCAGCCCGGGACCGGGGAGTGGCGCAGTGGTAGCGCACCAGCTTTGGGTGCTGGCGGTCGGGGGTTCAAATCCCCCCTCCCCGACACACAGCCGCACACGCAGGCCCTGACACGCAGGCGTAGCTCAATGGCAGAGTCCCAGCCTTCCAAGCTGGTCATGCGGGTTCGATTCCCGTCGCCTGCTCTGTACCCTCGCCCAGGGAGATGTGGCAGGGAATGTTGCACTGGCAGCCGTCGCTCTGGGGCGAGCCGGGTGCGCCGCACGTCGACGCATCCTTTGCCGGCCTGGCCCGCCGGGACCTCGACCAAAAGGCGTGGCTCGACCACGTGCCCGGCTGGGTCACCGGCGCCGACGCCCTCTTCGAGAACCTGCTGGCCCGGGCCGACTGGCGAGCGGAGACCCGCCAGATGTATGGCCGAACGGTTGACCAACCCCGCCTCACGGCCCGATGGCGGGACCGGGACGACCGGCCTCTCGTGCCCGTCCTGGCCGACATGCTCACCGCCCTCACCGCCCAGTACGAGCGGCCCTTCGACCGGGGCGGGCTCAACCTCTACCGGGACGGGCGGGACAGCGTCGCCTGGCACGGCGACCGCATCGCCAAGGAGGTGGCCGACCCGGTGGTGGCCATCGTGTCGCTCGGGTCGCCGCGCACGTTCCGGCTGCGGCCCAAGGCCGCGGATGGGACCAGGGGCGCCGGGATCAGCCTGGTGCTCGCCCCCGGCGACCTGCTGGTGACGGGCGGCTCGTGCCAACGCACGTGGGACCACGCCGTGCCGAAGGTGGCGTCCGCCGGGCCGCGCGTTAGCGTGACGTTCCGCCACGGGTAACCATCCGTGGATTCGGGCAGGGTGGCCTCTAGCCTCTGATGGCGAGAGGCACGAGGAGGGTCGGACCGCTGAATGACATGACGAGGATGCGGTTGTTCGCGGCGATCGTCGTGCTCATGGTGTTCGGCGTCGTCGGCGTGGCCGTGCACTCGCCCAGCGGCCAGAAGCAGCGGACGGCGGCCTCGTCGACCACCACGGCGGCGCCTTCGTCTTCCTCGTCGGCCGCGCCCACCAGCACGGCCCCCACCACCGCCATCACGGCGACCACGCTTCCCACCACCACCACGTCGGCGCCGAGCTCGGGATCGGGCCTGGGTACCTCGGGCAGCGGGCAGGTGGCCAGCGGCCAGTCGCCCACACCCCAGACGGGCGGGGCCGGTTGGCTGATCGTCCCCGGCCTGGCCTGCCTGGGCCTGGCGTGGGGCGCCCGCCGCCTGGCCCGGGCCGCAACATGACCGACACGCCGGCGCACGAACCCGCGCCGGCCGTGCCCTTCCGGCCCGTGGTGCTCGTGGTCGACGACGACCCGTCCGTGGGCCGGATGGTGCGCCTCAGCTTGGAGATCGACGGCGCCGAGGTGTTGTCGGCGGAGACCCTGGAGGCGGCTCGGGACATGCTGCGCCCCGACCTCCACGGGATCGTCCTCGACCGGCGCCTGCCGGACGGCGACGGGCTCGAGCTCCTCGGCCCCATCGGGTCGGTGTGCCCCGAGGTGCCCGTGGTCGTCTATTCGGGCGTGGAGGACGGCAAGGAGCCGCCCGGCCTGAAGCGGGTGCCCAAGACCGACATCGCCGCCCTCTTCGAGGCCCTCGGCCTCAGCAGCTGAGACGCCGAGGCCCAGACCTCTCCCCCGAGCTGGCCACACGAGGGAGAGGGCGGGCCGCCGGGGAAATCACGGGAGGTTGACTCCCCCTGCGGTGATGGCCTCCCGAGGGAGGTGGGTGGGGACGAAGCGCCCCTCCTCCAACGGGCGGACCAGGCCGAGGGCGACGGCGAGCGAGGCGGCGTGGGCGCGGTCGTGGGCACGCAGATGGGCCCGCACGATCGCCACGACGTCCTTCACGTAGGAGGGCGAGTACCCCAACGACCGGGCGATGGCGCCGTTGCTGTCGCCCGATGCCACCTGGGCGAGGATCTGCAGTTGCAGCGGGTTGAGGTCGACCGGGCCAGCGGGCGTCACACCTGCAGTACGTCCGAGGAGCGAAAACGTCGCGCCCTTTCCGCAGGCCAGGAGAGCGAGCG
The DNA here is from genome assembly GCA_035651095.1 of Acidimicrobiales bacterium. Classification (GTDB taxonomy): domain Bacteria; phylum Actinomycetota; class Acidimicrobiia; order Acidimicrobiales; family JAUTXP01; genus DASRGI01. Next base: position 33,699 of record DASRGI010000084.1, read on the forward strand.
CCGGCCGTCGAATAGTTCCTGCGCAAGGCTGGCAAGAGCGTGGGGCGGCACGACGTTCGGGGGCACTGGTCGTTATGTCGGGCTATGTCCTTCCCGCTGAGGTGGAAGAGCAGGAATTGCTGCAGTCGTGGCAGCGGCACGAGCAGGACGGCCTCGACCTCCTGTATCGCCGGTACGCGGCGCCGCTTACCGCCTTCTGCCACCACCGCCTCGGCAACCGGTCCGAGGCCGAGGACGCCGCCCACGAGACCATCCTCAAGGCCTACCGGGCCCTCCCCCGCTTCCGCTCGGGTGCCCGGCTGTGGCCGTGGCTCGCCACCATCGCCGCCAACGTGTGCACGGACATGCAGCGGTCGCGGGAACGCTGGCTGGCCCAGGTGGAGCTGGCCCAGGGGGAGCCGGCCTCGGCGGCGAGCATCGACGATGACGTGGCCCGGCGAGCGCGGGCCCGGATCGTGGGGGCCGCGGTCAACGAACTGCCCGAGCGCTTCCGCACACCACTGGTGCTACGGGAGTTCATGGGCTGGAGCTACGAGGAGATCGCCGCCTTCTCGAACAATACGGTCGGGTCGGTGCGCACAACGTTGATGCGCTCCCGCCGGGCCCTGCAGTCCCGCATCGAGGACGTCGCCCGGCGCCAGGGCCAGTGGCCGCTGCCCGTGGCCCTGGCCGGCCGCTGGCGCCGGATGCGGCTGACGATGCGCGACTGGCGCCGGGCGGGCGCCCGGTGGGGGAACCAGTTCGTGGGCTCGGTGTGGCAGTCGGAAGGGCTGGCCTCGCTGATGAGTGGGAGCGCCCAGGCCGCCCTGACCGCGCTGGCGGTCGTCACCACCCTGGCGGGCATGCCCGGTGGTGCGGCCGTGACCCGCCCGGCCCGGGTGCCGGCGCTGGTGCTGGAACGGGCCCTCTCGCTGCCGGCGGCCGCCTCCCGAACGGGAACCGCCTCCCGGACACCGGCCGCCCACGGCCCCGCCGGTCCCGCCCGGCCAGCGGCACAGGCGGGCAGCCTCCCGCCGGGCCCGCCCCACGGGTCGCCGCCCGTGCACTCGACCACGGCGGTGACCGTGCCCGGCGTCCCCGTGTCGGCCGGTTCGACCACGAACCGCTCGCACGACGGCTTCGAGCAGTGGGACACCAAGCCCTCGGTGTCCGTGGCCGGCCAGGACATCGCGCCGGTGGGCGGCGGCGTGACGTGGCCCGACTGCACGTCGTCCAACACGGGCCGGGCCCTGTGCCTCATCGCCGACAACCTGCCCGGCTAGCGCCCGGACGGCACGCAGACGTCCACCCGCACCGATACGTTCGTCGCCGAGAACGTAACGAACGGGCAAATGCCGCCCGTCTGTTGCATGCAGGTCGCATCGCCGAGAACGGTCGAGATCGGTATCCCGATGTCGACTCGAATGCACGGGACGGTCGCGTCGGCCTTGGGCGAATTGACAATCACCAAGCCCAGAAGAACCGCCCCGATGACGAGCAACGTGAACGGTCCGCGGCGCAGAAATCGGCGTGCCATCTGCAGGCTCCCCTTCCCGGGGAGGACCAGCGCTCCCCGCACACCCAGTACGGATGGGCGGGGCATTCATCGCGCTGATTGGCCGCAGATCATGAGGCTCGTTTCCGCCTCAGGCGGCGGTGCCGTCAGGCCCGATTGGCTCGATACCGGGCGGCGTAGGCCCGGGTCGCATCGATGTAGCCGACGGTGGCGGGTGCCCCTGACCGACCGTAATCACCGTCGTACCCGGAGGAACAAACGTCCGGGAAGCAGTAGGGCTTGGCCGGCTCGATCTGGGTGCCTTCGTGCCACTCGTTGTAGCTGGTGATGCTGATCAGGTCGGCCCCCGCGTCGGTGGCCTCGCTCCACTGCCGCTCATAGCGGGCACCACCTTCTCGGGACGCAAACGTGCGCAGGGGCGGCGTGCGGGTGTCGAGCTGGCCGGGCGCCACCGAGGGGGCGCACAGCAGGCGGCGCTGGCGGGCGGCGCCGCACGCGAAGGCGAAGGGCGTGCGGCTGTAGCGGACGGGGTCGTAGGTGTACACGCCGTCGAAGCCGGCCTGGCGGGCGTAGGCGGCGAAGCGCCCGGTGACCTGGGCGGTGAGGTTCCCGGTCTCGGCGAAGAGGCGCACGTCGGGGATGCCCGCCAGCTCGCTGGCCCAGTCGCCCACCGGAGGGCCCATGGCCTCGTACACCCAGAACTCGTCGAGGTTGAGCCACTTGAGGGAGCGGATGTCACCACCCACCGACGCCGGCGTGCGCCCGCCATAGGGCTCCACGTGCACGGCCACCCGCAGGCCATGGGCCCGAGCGGCGGCCACCACCGCGGGGAGGACGTTGTCCTCGAACGAGCCCCGGCCCCACCACGAGCTGACGATGGTGGTGATGCCGGCACCGGCGATCTCGGCCATCTGGCTGTCGAGGGTCGGCGGGTCCTGGCTGCTGTACGCGCCCCGCACGGGGTAGTAGTCGGAGCCGATGTCGGCCGGCGGCGAGTGGCCGCCCTGGTCCCAGTGGCGCCACACCCCGCCACCGTCGCTGGGGTTGGCGTACCACGGATAGAAGAAGGTGGCGACCTCCGGGGCGGTGCGCACCGGCGGGGGCACCATGCCCACGATGGGCTGGCTGAGGCGGATGGAGCCGGTGCTGCCGAAGAAGGTGGTCTCGCCGTACGAGAAGATGCCGCCGTCCGACGCCACCAGCCAGTAGCCCGTCCCCCGGGGCGATGCGGCCATGCCGACGATGGGCCGGTTCAGGGCCATGCCACCGGTGGAGCCCAGGAAGGGCGCGTCGCCGAAGGAGAAGATGCCGCCGTCGGACGCCACCAGCCAGTAGCCCCGTCCGCCCGGCGCGGCCGCCATGCCCACCACCGGCCTGGCCAACGGCGTGCCGCCCATGGCCCCGAGGAAGGGGGCGTCGCCGAAGTTGTAGACATCACCCTGGGCACCCACCAGCCAGTAGCCCAGACCGCTCGGGCTCATGGCCATGCCCACGATGGGTGCGGGCAGGGTCTTGCCGCCGGTGGACCCCGCGAAGGTGGCGTCGCCGTAGGCGAAGATGCCCCCGTCCGCCGCCACGAGCAGGTAGCCCCGGCCGGAGGGTGTCGGGGCCATGCCCACGATGGGCTGGTTGAGCTTGACGGACCCGGTGCTGCCGTAGAACTGGGCGTCGCCGAAGGAGAAGATGCCGCCATCGGACGCCACCAGCCAGTAGCCCCGGCCAGTGGGCGTGGCCGCCATGCTCACCACCGGCCGGTTGAGGCGCTGGCCGCCCATGGACCCCTGGAACCGGCTGCTGCCGAAGCTGAACACGCCGCCGTCCGACGCGCCCAGCCAGTACCCGGTTGACGCGGGGACGTCGAAGGCGTTGGGCCGACCGTCGACCGCGCCCCGGGCCGGGCTCCTGCGGGCCATGGGTGCGAGCAAAGAGAACACGACTGCCAGCGCGACTGCCGCTGCGAGCCCGCGCCTGTGGACTGCGGTTCCGCCGGACATGGCGACCAGGATGGCACGCTCAGGTGAGAGCCGGCGCGCGCTACGGGCGGGCGGCGCGGCGGGCCCGGCGACGCAGGCCCGCCGCCACCATCGCCAGCGCCAGCGCCACGGCCCCCCACAGTCCGGTCCGCAGCGCGCCGGTGGCCGGCAGGTTGCCGGTCCCCTTGCCCGCAGTGCCCGAGCCGGGCGCCCCGGCTGGGGTGACGTCCGACGTGTTGAGAGCCCCGGCAAAGGTGAAGGCGGGCGACACGTCCAGCCAGTGCTTGGCCACCGCGTCCTGGGCCGACGACACGCCCACCAGCGAGAACCCGGTCACGCCGTACAGCGGGTCGCCGTTGCTCATGGCCGCCACCACCTGGGCGTCCTTCTGCGTGTCGGGCTTTTCCAGCGTCGTCTTGAAGTCGGCGAGGGGCACGTCGATCACGATCGAGTTGGTGGCGGGATCGATGCGGCCCTTGGCGTGGGCGCCGGTGGTGTCGAACTTGTAGACGTCCACCAGCGGCCCGTCGGCGGCGATGTGGCCGGCCAGGAAGCGGGGCGCGGTCTCGCCCGCCTTCTGTTCGAGGCCCACCCAGAACCCGTCGTTCCTGGTGGCGAAGCGGGTACCGACGAGCAGCTCCTGGCCCACGCCCGCCTGCAACGCCTGGGCCAGGGCGCCCACGTCGGCCACCTTCATGGCGACCTCGAGGGTGGCCGAGTCGGGCCGGGAGAGCGACACCCCCAGCAGGTCGGCGCCGGGGGCGGCTTGCATGGGCACGGGCGACAGGTAGGGCCAGCCGCCGTCGCCCTGGGGATCGGTGACGCTGCTCCCCGTGCCGTCGGAGCCGCCCAGGTCGGGCTTGCCGGCGAAGGCGGACGGGCCGCCGATCTGGCGGTAGGCGGTGATGGTCGTCTCCCGATCCTCGCGGGAGGAATCGGTGGTGATCACGTGGACCTGGCCGGTGGCGGGCGTGAACTCGATGTCGAGGAACTCGAGCATCGACCGGTCGCCGTAGTAGGGATCGCCGTCGCTGCAGCCGGTACCACCCAGGCAGATGCCCCGGTACTGGACCGGGTGATCGGTGATCTTCACCTGGTGGAAGGTGGGCGCCGCGCACGGGGTGGTGTCCAGCTGGCAGGCCCCGTCGATCGAGTACGACAAGAAGGCGTCCCACATGCCGCCGGGGAGGGCGTCGGGGTTCCCCCACTGCGACGCCGCGTAGTACCCGACGAACACCCGGCCGCGGTCGCCGACCTTGATGGTGGGCTGGACGGCAGTGCGGCCGGCGGGCTCGGCGTTGATCCGCACGGGCGTGGACCAGTGGTCGAGATCGCCCTTCTTGGCCACCGAGTAGAAGATGTCCCACGTCCCCTGCTCGCTCCAGGCCACGTACACGTTCCCGGCCCGGTCCACGTCGACGGAAGCGAAGTTGTTGCCCGGCGTGGTGGGCAGGTCGGCGACCTTGTGGGTGGTCACGGTGGTGCCGCCGTCGGTGGTCTGCCAGACCATCAGCTGGTGGGGGCTGGCGGCCTTGGTGGCCGGGTCCTGGTTGGAGCGCAGGTAGGCCTCGACGACGGTGCCGCCGTTGGCATCGGTGTCGGTGGGGTCGACGGCCATGTTGTACGACTTCATGGACTTGCCGGTGTCGATGTCCTGCACCTTGGTGAAGAAGTTGGTGCTGCCCGCCACCTCCTTGTAGAGGCGGATGCCGGGCTGGCTGGGGCCCACGGTCACGATGCCGAACTCGGCGCTGATGAACTGCTCCTTCTGGGGCGTGGCCGCCTGCCACTGGCGGTCGACCAGGGGCGTGGTGGGGTCGAGCACGAGCGGGTCGGCGGGCACGAACGTCTTGCCCCCGTCGGTGGAGCAGCCGATGCCGAGGGAGATCAGCGTGTTCAGCTCGGAGAAGCAGATGCGCCCGTCCTTGTCGATGGCCACGAGGGCGTCGCCACCGCCGGCCACGTTGTTGGGCAACGGGTTGTTGTTGGGGTGGAGCGGGGCCAGCGGGAGCCAGGTGGTGCCGTTGTCCGTCGACTTGTAGAGGATGGAGTTGGTGCCCGCGCCGAGGGGCATGTCGACGTACAGGTCGCCGTTGGGGGCGATGCCCATGTCGGGCTCGCCGCTGCTGCGCTCCAGGGCCACGGGCGTGCCGTTGGAGAACGCCATGCCGCCGGTGCCGCTCGCCACCGCGGCCTGCACCGGCGTCATCGAGAGCAGCTTCACGTCCACGTGGAAGCCGGTGTTGAGGGCCCGGAAGATGACGACCTGGACGGTGTACTTGCCCGTGGGCAACTCGGTGAAATTGATGCGCTCGAAGTCGCTGTTGCCGAAACCACTCGACGCGATGGCGGCGCCGTCGGCGTTGAGGAGCCCGAGGTCGAAGTCGTTGGCGTTGTCCACCCACGACAGGGCGATCTGCACCACGCCGACCTTGCCCTGGGCCCGCAGCCCTTCGTAGTACCCGGCCGGGATGTCGACCTGGATGTCCGTGTTGTCGCACCCCGCGGGCTGGGTGCACGAGCCCACCGCCAGCCCGCCGATGTTGAGGTTGGTGAAGGGTCCGTGGTCGTACGAGAGCGCGGGCGACGACGGCGACAAGGGCGGGGCGGCCGCCCGAGTGGCATCGACAGGCCCGAACATCCAGGCCATGACCGCAACCGCACCGACTACCGCCGCCAGACGGTGACGCATACCCAGCTCCTTAGGCTCGGACCCCGTCGGGTACTCGGACCCGGTTGGGAAGCTTATCCGCCAAACTGGGGTATCGATCTGGTCCACCGCTACTCGGTCCGCTGCTCCTGGTCGGGCACCACCGGCGTGGGGTACGACAACTACTCGCGGGAGCACGAGGCGGTGGCGCCTCCCTCCGGCGCCACCCTGCGGCTCTCGGCCGATCCCGCCTTCCGGGGCGATCCCGCCCTCCTCAACCCCGAGCAGCTGGTGGTGCTGGCGGCGGCGGCGTGCCAGCTCCTGTCCTTCCTCGCCGTGGCCGCCCGGGCCCGCATCGACGTGGTGGCCTACGAGGACGAGGCCGAGGGAGAGATGCCCGAGGCGGAACGGCCCACGCGCCTCACCCGCATCGTCCTCCACCCCCGCATCACGGTCCGGGCCGGTGTGGCCGACGAACGCATCCGCCATCTGGTGGAGGTGGCCCACCGGGAGTGCTACATCGCCAACAGCCTGCGGACGGAGGTGGTGGTCAAGCCTGTGATTCAACGGGCCTGAGAGGGTATGGACGCGCCCATGAGGACGTCCGGCCGGGGGCTCGACGCGCTGGTCCAGCGGGGCAGGGAGCGCGGCTGCCTCGAGTTCACCGAGGTGCACAAGGCGGCGGCTCGGCTCGGCCTGTCGGACGACGCGGTGGCCGACCTCTGCGACGACCTGGAATCCGAGGGCATCGCCCTGCGGGACGACTGCGGCCGAGCGAGCAGCAAGGCCACCGAGGTGAGCCTCTCCGACGCGGCCGTGGCCACGGGCGACGCCCTGCGCCTCTTCCTCGACGAGATCGGCCAGCACCCGCTGCTCACCGCGGCCGAGGAGGTGGAGCTGGCCAAGCGCATCGAGGCGGGCGACGAGGCCGCCCGGGAGCAGATGATCAACGCCAACCTGCGGCTGGTCGTCCACATCGCCAAGCGCTACCAGCACCAGGGTCTCGTGCTCCTCGACCTCATCCAGGAGGGCATCTTCGGGCTCATGCGCGCCGTCGAGAAGTTCGACTGGCGCCGGGGGTTCAAGTTCTCGACCTATGCCACGTGGTGGATCCGCCAGGCCCTCCAGCGCGCCCTCCAGAAGCACGCCCGGGAGATCCACCTCCCCGTCCACGTGGCCGAGCGGGCCCGCCGCCTGGAACGGCTGCGCGAGGAGTACGTCAAGCAGCACGACCGTGACCCCACGGACGAGGAGCTGGCCGACGTCACCGGGCTGTCCGTCCCGCAGATCATGGAGGTGCGCGACTCGGCCCGGGTGGTGGCCAGCCTGGACCAGCCCGTGGGTGAGGACGGCGGCGCGTCCCTGGGCGACGTGCTGCCCGGCCAGGGCGGCGAGTTCACCGAGGACGTGCTCGTGAGCCTGGCCGAGGACGACGTGCGCCGGGCCGTGACGGCCTTGCCCGAACCCCAACGCTCGGTGGTCCGCCTGCGCTACGGCCTGGGAGGCGAGGAGCCCATGTCGCTGTACCGGGTGGGTCGGGAGTTGCACATGGGCCCTCGCCGGGTGCGCAGCCTGGAGGAGGACGCGCTCATGTCCCTCGCCCTGCGCCGCGAGCTGGACGCCCTCAGCGAAGCCGTCTGAGCGGGCGGGTCGCGCCGGAGGGGCCAGTAGGATGCGGCCCCTTCACGCCCTATGACGCGCACCGTCTTCATCTCCAACGCCATCCCCTACGTCAACGCCCGCCCCCACCTGGGCCACGCCCTGGAGTTCGTGCAGGCCGACGCTTTCGCCCGCTGGCACCGGCTGGCCGGGCACGACCTGTTCTTCCTCAGCGGCTCGGACGAGAACAGCCTGAAGAACGTGCTGGCCGCCGAGAAGGAGGGCATCACCGCCCGGGAGCTGGTGGACCGCAACGTCACCTACTTCGAGGAGCTGCAGGACAAGCTCGAACTGTCGTGGGACTACTTCGTGCGTACCAGCGCCGACCCCTTGCACATCCGGGGGGCGACCGAACTGTGGAAGCGCATCGAAGCCAACGGCGACGTCTACCGCAAGTCGTACCAGGGCCTCTACTGCGTGGGCTGCGAGCAGTTCTACACGGAGGACGAGCTGATCGAGGGCAAGTGCCCCGAGCACGACACCGTGCCCGAGATGGTGTCCGAGGAGAACTGGTTCTTCCGCCTGTCGCGCTACGCCGAGCAGCTGCGCGAGGCCATCGAGTCCGACACCTTGCGCATCACCCCGGAGACCCGCAAGAACGAGGTGCTCGGGTTCCTGCGGAGCGGTGTGGAGGACATCAGCATCTCCCGGTCGGCCGAGCGGTCGCACAACTGGGGCATCGAGGTGCCGGGCGACCCCAGCCAGGTGATGTACGTCTGGATCGACGCCCTCACCAACTACATCACCGCCCTCGGCTTCGTGGACGACAGCGAGCGCTACCGCCGCTACTGGGCCGAGGCCGACCAGCGCATCCATGTGGTGGGCAAGGGCATCATCCGCTTTCACGCCGTGTACTGGCCGGCCATGCTCATGTCCGCGGGCGTGCCCTTGCCGACGGACATCTTCGTGCACGGCTACATCACGGCCAGCGGGCGCAAGCTGTCCAAGTCGTTGGGCAACGCCGTCGATCCCGTCGACGTGGTGGAGCGCTACGGCGCCGAGACCCTGCGGTACTACCTGCTGGCCGACGTCCCCCCGTTCGCCGACGGCGACTTCAGCGAGGAGCGCCTCTTCCAGCGGCGCAACAGCGAGCTGGCCAACGAGCTGGGCAATCTGGTGAGCCGGGTGACGTCGCTCATCGGCCGCTACCGCGAGGGCGTGGTGCCCGCTGGTGAGGACACGGCGTTGGAGACGGCGTTCTGGGAGTTCGCCCACCAGGCCGTGGCCGACACCGCCGCCGCCTTCGAGCGCTTCGACCCGCGCGAGGCCATCACGTCGCTGTGGGCCCTGGTCCGGCGCACCAACGCCTACCTGGACGAGACCGCTCCCTGGCACCTGGCCAAGGACACCTCGCCCGAGGGGGCGGCCCGGCTGGACACGTCCCTGAAGACGGCCGCCGCCGCCGTGCGGGTGCTCGGCGTGCAACTCCACCCGTTCCTCCCGGCCACGTCGGCCGCCATCATCGAGGCCCTGGGCGGCGACGGCGACGTCGGTGCCGACTGGGAGGAAGCCGTGGTCGGGGCCGCCGTGCGCAAGCCCCCGGCCCTGTTCGAGCGCCTCGACGCGCCGCCCGAGCCGGCGGGGTAATGCGCATCCTCCTCGTCGCCCCGCCCGGCGCCGGCAAGGGAACCCAGGCCGAGCGCATCGCCCAGCGCTACGGCATCACCCACATCTCCAGCGGCGACATCCTGCGCGAGGAGATGGCGGCGGGCACGCCCATCGGCGAGCGGGTGCGGTCCTACGTCGAGCACGGCGACCTGGTGCCCGACGACGTCATGCTCGCAGTGGTGGGGCCGCGCATCCTGGAAGCGGCCCGCAACGGGGGCTACGTGCTCGACGGGTACCCGCGCACGGTCGTGCAGGCGAGGACGGCCCGGGAGTTGGCCGAGGAGCACGGCGTCACCCTCGACGGCGTGGTGGCCCTCGACGTGGACGAGGCCGAACTGGTGCGCCGCATGGCCGGCCGGGCCCGGATCGAGGGCCGGTCGGACGACGCCGACGAGGAGGTCGTGCGCCACCGGCTGGACGTGTACAACGAGAAGACGCGACCCCTGATCGACTTCTACGACGGGCGGGGGCTGCTCCGCCGGGTCGATGCCCGCGGCTCGGTGGACGACGTGAGCGAGCGGCTGTTCGCCATTCTCGACCCGCTGCGGGACAAGGTCAGCTGATCGAGCAACAGGCGCGTCGCCTCGGCCACCTGGTCGACGGCCCGCTCGAACACGGCCTCGTTGGCCTTGGACGGCACCCGGTACCCGCTGATCTTGCGGACGTACTGACGAGCGGCGGCGCGCACGTCGTCCTCGGTGGTCCCCTCTTGGCCCCGCAGGGTCACGATGCTCCGGCACATGGCCCCCACCCTTGCACTCTTGCCGCGCTACGTCCGATATATCGGACGTAGCGCGGCCAAACTGGTCAGGGCGGCGTGGGGAGGGACCGCACCCAGGCCCAGCACCGCTCGACCTCGGCGGCGAGGTGCTCGCGGGTGCCGGCGTTGTCGATCACGAAGTCGGCCTTGGCCAGGCGCTCCTCGCGGGCGGCCTGGGCCGCCATCCGGGCCCGCACGTCGGCCTCGGCCATGCCTCGCTGCTCGACCAGGCGGCTGACGGCCACGTCGACCGGGACGTCGACCACGATGACCCCCGCCACCGCGTACGGGTTCTTGGACTCCACCAGCAGGGGGATGTCCAGCACCACCACGTGATCGGTGCCGGCCTCGTCCTGCAGGCGGCGGGCGATCTCGGCGCCGACCGCAGGGTGGACGATGGCGTTCAGGTCGGCCAGGGCGGCGGGGTCGTTGAAGACGATCGACGCGATGGTGGGCCGGTCGGTGGTACCGAAGCGCTCGACCAGCGCGTCGTGGGCGGGGCCGCCCGGCTGGACAACCTGGCGGGCAATGGCATCGGCATCGACGACGACCGCGCCGCGCTCGGCGAGGAGCGCAGACACGGTCGACTTGCCGGATCCGATGCCGCCGGTGAGCCCGACGACCAGCACCGGTGGGGCGAGCTACTCGGCGGGCGGGGCCGCGGCGGGAGCTTCGCCGGCAGGGGCTTCGCCGGTGGGAGCTTCGGGAGCCGGGGCTTCGGCGGGCGCTGCCGCGGGCGCCGGGGCAGCGGCCTCGGGAGTGGCTCCCTCACCCGCCTCGGCCGTGGGGTTGCCGTCGGCGTCGAGCCCGTACTCGGCGGCGTAGTCCGCCCACGCGGCCTGGGCCTCGTTGTCAGGCGTGAACTCGGTGACGCCGATGTAGTTGCCCTGCTCGTCGTAGGCGTGCTCGCCGAAGTGCTCGCGGTACTCGGCCGCCACCTCGCCGCCCTCGGCCGCCTGCTTGATGGACAGGCTGATGCGCCGGCGGGACAGGTCGATGTCGATGATCTTCACCCACAGCTCCTCGCCGGGGGTGACGACCTGCTCGGGGAGGTCGACGTGGTGCACGGCCATCTCCGAGATGTGCACCAGGCCCTCGATCCCCTCGCCCACCTGGACGAAGGCGCCGAAGGGCACCAGCTTGGTGACCCGGCCGTACACCAGCTCACCCACGCGGTGGGCGTTGGCGAACTCCTGCCACGGGTCCTGCTGGGTCGCCTTCAGCGACAGGCTGATGCGCTCGCGGTCCATGTCGACGTCGAGCACCCGCACCTCGACCTCGTCGCCCACCTGCACGACCGAGCTCGGGTGGTCGACGTGCTTCCACGACAGCTCGGACACGTGGATCAGGCCGTCCATCCCGCCGAGGTCGACGAACGCACCGAAGTTCACGACGCTCGACACCACGCCGTGGCGCACCTCGCCCGGCTTGAGGTTGACGAGGAACTCCTCGCGCTGCTCCTTCTGCGTCTCCTCGAGCCACGCCCGGCGGGAGAGCACGACATTGTTGCGGTTCTTGTCGAGCTCGATGATCTTGGCCTCGAGGCTGCGCCCCACGTACGGCTGCAGGTCGCGCACCCGGCGCAGCTCGACGAGCGAGGCCGGCAGGAAGCCCCGCAGGCCGATGTCGAGGATCAGGCCGCCCTTGACGACCTCGATGACCGGGCCGGACACGACGCCGTCGGCCTCTTTGATCTTCTCGATCGTGCCCCACGCCCGCTCGTACTGGGCCCGCTTCTTGGAGAGGACCAGCCGGCCCTCCTTGTCCTCCTTCTGGAGGACCAGGGCCTCGATCTTCTCGCCGAGGTGCACGATCTCGTGCGGGTCGACGTCGTGGCGGATCGACAATTCGCGCGCCGGTATGACACCTTCGGACTTGAAACCGATGTCCAGCAGCACCTCGTCCTTGTCCACCTTGACGACGGTGCCGTTGACGATGTCGCCGTCGTCGAACTCGACGATCGTGCCGGCGATGGCGTCTTCCAAAGACATGCCGCCGAGATCGTCGACCACCACTTGCCTCGGCGTGTATTCACCCGCCTCGTCGAACGTGCCCATCTGGGCATCAATGCTGGACGGAGGGCTCTGCTCGGACATGCTTCGGTTGCCTTCTTTCCGGACATGCTCCCGGCCCCT
>DASRGI010000085.1:0-6064 GCA_035651095.1 Acidimicrobiales bacterium
GCCGGCAACGGGATGGTCGGCCACAAGGTGGTGGAGACCTTCCTCGCCCGGGAGGACGCCGCCGGTTGGGAGATCGCCGTGTTCGGCGAGGAGCGCCGCCTGGCCTACGACCGGGTGGGGTTGAGCACGCTCTTCTCGGGAGCCACGGCCGAGGAGCTGTCGCTGGTGGCGCCCGGCGCCTACGACGGCGTCGAGGTCCACCTGGGCGATCCCGTCACCTCCGTCGACCGCGACGCGGGCATCGTGCGCTCGGCCCGTGGTACGGCCGTCGCCTACGACGCGCTGGTGCTGGCCACGGGGTCGTACCCGTTCGTGCCACCGGTCCCCGGCCATGACCTCCCGGGCTGCTTCGTGTACCGCACCATCGACGACCTGGAGACGATCCGCGCCGAAGCATCCGGGCGCCGCGTGGGTGCGGTGGTGGGCGGCGGCTTGCTGGGGCTGGAGGCGGCCAACGCCCTGCGCAACCTCGGGCTCGAAACCCATGTGGTCGAGGTCGCGTCGCGGCTCATGCCCGTCCAGGTGGACGACGGCGGCGCCACCGTCCTGCGCTCGCGCATCGAAGAGCTCGGCGTCGTGGTGCACACCGGCGTGCAGACGACCGAGCTGGTGCCCGGGCCCGACGGGCGGGTGGCCGCCATGCGCTTCGCCGAGGGTGACGCGCTCGAGGTCGACCTGCTCGTGTTCTCGGCCGGCATCCGTCCCCGTGACGAGTTGGCCCGGCAGTGCGGGCTGGAGGTCGGGGAGCGGGGCGGGATCGTGGTGGACGAGGCCTGCCGCACCGCCGACCCTCGCATCTACGCCGTGGGGGAGTGCGCGGTGGCGGCCGGGCGGGTGTGGGGCCTGGTGGCGCCCGGGTACGAGATGGCCCGGGTGGTGGCCGACCGGGTCCTCGGGGGCGACGCCACCTTCACCGGCTCCGACCTGTCCACCAAGTTGAAGCTCATGGGTGTGGATGTGGCCAGCTTCGGCGACGCCTTCGCCGCCGGTGCCGGCGCCCGGTCCATCACCTACAGCGACCACGTGGCCAAGATCTACAAGCGCCTCGTGGTTGACGGCGAGAGCGGCCGCGTGCGGGGCGGCATCCTCGTGGGCGATGCAGCCACCTACCAGCTGCTCGTCCAGATGGCCCGCGGCGACATGCCCAGCTCCGAGCGACCGGAGCAGCTCGTCCTCCCGGCGGCCGGCGCCGGCGCGGTGGCCACCCCCGGCGCCGGCTCGCTGGCACCGGCGGCCACCGTGTGCTCGTGCAACAGCGTGAGCAAGGCGGCGATCTGCGGCGCCATCACCGGGGCCGGCCTGACCGACGTGGCCGGGATCAAGGTCGCCACCCGGGCGGGCACCACGTGCGGCGGCTGCGTCCCGCTCGTGACCGAGCTGCTGAAGGACGAGCTGGCCAAGGCGGGCGTCGAGGTGGGCGACCACCTCTGCGAGCACTTCGCCTACAGCCGCCAGGAGCTGTTCGACATCGTGCGCGTCCACCGGATCGTGTCCTTCTCGGAGCTGCTGACCAGCCACGGGACGGGCCGGGGCTGCGAGGTCTGCAAGCCCGCGGTGGCGTCGATGCTGGCCTCGGCCGGCGGCGGGTACATCCTCGACGGGGAGCAGGCCGCTCTCCAGGACACCAACGACCACTTCCTCGCCAACCTCCAGCGGGACGGCACCTACTCGGTGGTGCCGCGCGTGCCCGGGGGCGAGATCACCCCGGAGCAGCTGATCGCCATCGGCCAGGTGGCCAAGGAGTTCGGGCTGTACACCAAGATCACCGGCGGCCAGCGCATCGACCTCTTCGGCGCCCGGGTCGAGCAGCTCCCCGCCATCTGGGCGCGCCTCATCGACGCGGGCATGGAGTCGGGACACGCGTACGGCAAGGCCCTGCGCACGGTGAAGTCGTGCGTGGGCCAGACGTGGTGCCGGTACGGGGTGCAGGACTCCACCACCATGGCCATCCGCCTCGAACTGCGGTACCGGGGCCTGCGGGCGCCCCACAAGATCAAGTCGGCCGTGTCCGGTTGCGCCCGCGAGTGCGCCGAGGCCCAGAGCAAGGACTTCGGCGTCATCGCCACCGAGCGGGGATGGAACCTGTACGTCTGCGGCAACGGCGGCATGCGGCCCCAGCACGCCGTGCTGCTGGCCGAGGACCTGGAGGACGCCACGCTCATCCGCTACGTCGACCGGTTCCTGATGTTCTACATCCGCACCGCCGACCGGCTGGAGCGCACGGCCACGTGGCTCAACAAGCTCGAAGGCGGCATCGACTACCTGCGCCAGGTGGTCGTCGAGGACTCGCTCGGTATCGGCGCCGAGCTGGAGGCGGAGATGGAGCGCCACGTCGCCACCTACGAGTGCGAGTGGCAGGCGACCATCTCCGACCCCGAGCGCATGCGCCGGTTCCGCAGCTTCGTCAACGACGACCGGCCCGACCCGAGCATCGTCATGGTTGCCGAGCGAGGCCAGCACCGGCCTGCCCACCGGCACGAGAAGCCCATCCCCCTGGAGGTCCTGGCATGACGTCGACGGTCGTGCGGGAGCGGGCCACCACGTGGGTCGACGTGTGCGCGCTGGATGACCTCGCGCTCGACCGCGGGTCCTGCGCGCTGGTCGGCCCGTACCAGGTGGCGCTGTTTCGAGTCTCGCCCCACGGCCACGTGTACGCGCTGTCGAACTTCGATCCGTTCAGCCGCGCCTACGTGCTGTCACGCGGGATCGTCGGCTCCAAGGGCGACGTTCCGAAGGTGGCCTCGCCGGTCTACAAGCAGAGCTTCGACCTCCGATCGGGGCAGTGCCTGGACGACGGGACGGTCGGGATCGCGACCTTCCCCGTGCGCGTCATCGGGAGCCGGGTCCAGGTGGGGGTGCGGTGACGCTGCTGTCCGCGGTCGGGCCCGTCGAGGAGACGCCCGTCGACCGGTACCTGGCGGAGCAGGCGGACCTCACCGCCGTGGCCCGGTTCGCCCAGCGCCACGAGGCCGAGCTGTTGCCCCGCCAGGCCCGCTTCTACCGCGACCTCATCCCCCTGGACCGGCCCGAGCCCGGCCAGCAGTACGGCTTCGAGGTCGACCTCGACGCGTGCACGGGGTGCAAGGCGTGCGTGGCCGCCTGCCACAGCCTCAACGGGCTGGACGACGGCGAGTCGTGGCGGTCGGTCACCGTGCTCACCGGTGGCACGGCGGCGGCCCCGTTCCAGCAGACGGTGACGGCCGCGTGCCATCACTGCGTCGACCCGGCGTGCCTGAACGGGTGCCCGGTCGATGCCTACGAGAAGGACCCCGCCACCGGCATCGTGTCCCACCTCGACGACCAGTGCATCGGGTGCGGTTATTGCACGCTCACCTGCCCGTACGAGGTGCCCGTCTTCAACCACGCCCGCGGCATCGTGCGCAAGTGCGACATGTGCAAGGGGCGCCTGGCGGCCGGTGAGGCGCCCGCGTGCGTGCAGGCCTGCCCGAACGGCGCCATCGCCATCAAGGTGGTGGACGTCGCAGCCAATGCCGGCGCCGTGCCCGGCGGCCCGCCGTCGACCATCACGGGGCCGACGACGGTGTACCGCACCACCACCAGAACCCACGACCCGGCTGCGAGTGGCTCGCCGACCGGCCCCGCCCGTGCCCACCCGCCGCTGGCCGTGATGCTCGTGCTCACGCAGCTCTCCGTGGGCGCGTTCGTGCTCGACCTCCTGCTGGGCGGTCGCTCGCAGGCCGCGCCCGCGGTGGCCGCCGGCGTGTTGGCCCTCGGGGCCAGCGTGTTCCACCTGGGCCGGCCCCGGTACTGCTACCGGGCGGTCATCGGGCTCCGGCACTCGTGGCTCAGCCGCGAGGTCGTCGCCTTCGGGGCGTTCACCGCGCTGGCCGGGCTGTACGCCGCCCTGCTCGCTCAGGGCCGGCGGGCCGCGCCGGTGGGCGTCGCCGCCGCGGCCGCCGGCGTGGCCGGCGTGGCCTGCTCGGTGCTGCTCTACGCGGTGACGCACCGGTCGTCGTGGCGCCCGCGTGTGGTGACGGCCAAGTTCGCGGGCACGGCGGCGGTGTGCGGGCTGGCAACGGTGCTGTGCACGGCGAGGGACCGTGGCGCACTGGTACCCCTCCTGCTGGCCGGGCTGATGGTCGCCAAGCTGGCCGTCGAAGGCCGCCTCCCGGCCGGTCCGCTGCGGGCCATGGCCAAGTGGCGCATGGTCCTGGGCCTGGCCGGCGGCGTCGCTCTGCCCCTGCTCCTCGCCGCCACCGGCGGGGCGGGCGCGTGGGGGATCCGCGTGGGTGTGGCGGGCGTCGCGCTCGTCGCCGTCGTGGCCGGCGAGCTGGTGGAGCGCTCGGTGTTCTTCATGGCCGCCAGCCCGCCCCGATGAACATCTTCCGCCAGCGCCGCGGTCCCTTCGCCGACGAGTTGGCGCGAGCTCCAGGCGGGTTCGGGCTCGGCCAGGTGCCGGCCCGCCTGAAGCCCGACGCGGTCACGTCGATGGTGTGCGGCTTCTGCTCGACGGGGTGCTCGCTCGACGTCCACCTGCGCGACGGCGTGGCCGTCAACCTGACCCCGACGACGGACTACCCGGTGAACCTGGGCATGGCCTGCCCCAAGGGGTGGGAGGCCCTCACGCCGCTGCGGGCGCCGGACCGGGCAACGACGCCACTGTGGCGCGACGCCAGGGGGCGCCTGCGGCCCATCGGCTGGGAGGCGGCGACGTCGACGTTCGCCTCCCGCTTCAAGGAGATCATCCGGGCCCATGGCCCCGAGGCGGTGGCGTTCCTCTCCACCGGCCAGATCCCCACCGAGGAGATGGCGCTCCTCGGTGCCCTGGCCAAGTTCGGTATGGGCATGGTCCACGGGGACGGCAACACCCGCCAGTGCATGGCCACGTCGGTGGTCGCGTACAAGGAGGCCTTCGGCTTCGACGCTCCTCCCTACACGTACGCCGACTTCGAGGAGTCGGATGTGATCGTCCTGGTGGGGTCGAACCTCTGCATCGCCCACCCGATCATGTGGGAGCGCATCGCCCGCAACCCGCATCGGCCCGAGGTCGTCGTGGTCGACCCCCGGGCCACGGAGACGGCGATGGCCGCGACCCAGCACTACGCCCTGCGGCCCAAGTCCGACCTGGAGCTGCTGTACGGCGTGGCCCACGTCCTCGTGCGCCGCGGGTGGGTGGACCGTGACTTCGTCGACGCCCACACGTCCGGGTTCGACGCCTTCGCCGCCCACGTCGCTGCCTTCCCGCCCGAGCGGGTGCGGGAGGCGACGGGCCTGCCTGCGGGGGCGGTGGAGCGATTGGCCGAGACCATCCACGCCAGCCGGCGGGTGTCGCTCTGGTGGACGATGGGCGTGAACCAGAGCCACCAGGGCACTCGCACGGCCCAGGCCATCATCAACCTCGCCCTCCTGACGGGCAACATCGGGCGGCCGGGTACGGGCGCCAACTCGATCACCGGGCAGTGCAACGCCATGGGCTCCCGGCTGTTCAGCAACACCACCAGCCTGTTCGGCGGCCGCTCCTTCGCCGACCCTGGTGACCGGGCCGAGGTGGCCGGCATCCTCGGGCTCGAGGCCGACCGGATCCCCGACCGGCCCAGCCTGGCCTACGACCAGATCGTCGAGGGCATCGCCGCCGGGCGCATCAAAGGTCTCTGGGTCATCGCCACCAACACGGCCCACTCATGGATCCACCAGCAGCACCTGCGAGACGCGCTGGCGAAGCTCGACTTGCTCGTGGTGCAGGACATGTACTCGACGACGGAGACGGCCGAGCTGGCCCACCTCGTGCTGCCCGCGGCCGGCTGGGGCGAGAAGGAGGGGACGTTCATCAACTCCGAACGGCGGGTGGGCGTCACCAAGCGGGTGGCTCGGGCGCCCGGTGACGCGCTGGCCGACTTCCACATCTTCAAGATGCTCGCCGAGGCCTGGGGGTGCGGGCCGCTCTTCGCCGAGTGGCGCTCGCCGGAGGCGGTGTGGCAGATCCTCGGGCGGCTCTCGCGGGGCCGGCCCTGTGACCTGTCGGGCATGACCGGCTACCGGATGGTCGACGAGGCGGGCGGCATCCAGTGGCCGTTCCCGGAAGGCTCCACACCGGTGGCCGGGG
>DASRGI010000086.1:0-2301 GCA_035651095.1 Acidimicrobiales bacterium
TCGGCAACCCGGGCGAGTTCACCGTGCTCGAGCTGGCCCGAAAAGTCCTGGAGATAACGGGCTCCACGTCGGAGATCGTGTTCGAGGACCTGCCCGTCGACGACCCCACCCAGCGCAAGCCGGACATCACCCTGGCTCGCGAGAAGCTCGGTTGGGAGCCCGAGGTGGCCCTCCCCGAGGGCCTGGCCCGCACAGCCGAGTGGTTCCGGGGGCAGATCGGCGGCTGAGCGCAGGTACGCCAGGTCAGAGCACTGACAGTGGTGGGAAACGGCTTGTTCAGGTAGCGTCCAATGCTCCCCCAGGGTGTTACTCCTAGGTGAATTCATCAATTTTGATGACGCTCCGCGGTCGTTTTCCCCGTACGTTTCTCATGAAGCGCGAAGCGGAAAGTCAGATGCAGGCGGTCTGTTGGGGAACGGTGTGCGCGCCTCCTGGGGGAGATGCGTGCTCGCCACCGGTGCGGAGGGAATCGATTGACGGTGCGGGTGTGTATTCAGGAACGACAACGGCTGTATCGCGAGGGGCTGGCCATGCTCCTCGACCAGCAGCCCGATCTCGACGTGGTGGGAACCGCGGTGACCCCCAGCGACGCGATGAAGCTGTGTGAGGACGCTCGACCCGACGTGCTGATCGTCGAGGCCGACTCCGACGAGTGGGCGGCCCGGCGGCTGGCGGCAGCCGTGCGCCGGCAGCAGCCCCGGGTGCGGGTGGTGGGCCTCAGCGCCCCTGGCGAGTCCGAGGACCCCATCGCCGCCATGCGGGCGGGTTTCACCCACCTCGTGCCCCGGCACCGGGGCGCCGAGGGCGTGGTCCGGGCCGTGCGCTCCGCACCCGCCGCTCCCCAGGCTCGCACCTGGTCGACCATCGACCTGCGGACCGACGCCCGGCCCGTGCTCACGCCCCGGGAGGTCTCCGTGCTCAAGCTCATCGGCATGGGCATGACGACCCGCGACATGGCGGCCGAGCTGGAGATCAGCCCGAAGACGGTCGAGAACCACAAGCAGCGGATGTTCGCCAAGCTCGGCGTGCAGAACCAGGCCCACGCGGTGGCGGTCGCCATGCGCAAGGGCCTGATCCCGAGCGAGGCCGGATTCCAGCGCGTGGCTTCAGGCTCGTAAGCGGGGGCGCTCATGGCGGCGGTACGGATCTTGGGGCGGCCTGGCCTGCGCGCCGATCTGCTGGCTCACGTGCTCATCTCCGAGGGCGTGGAGGTGCTGATCGGGCCGGGCGAGGCTGGGGCGAAGACGACGGTGGCCGTGCTCGTCGAGCCCGAGCCCGAGCACTGGCGGGCAGCCAAGGACGCCGGCCATGGCGTGGTGTTCGTCGCCACGTCCACGAGCGACCACAGCGAGGCGGTGGCAGCCATGCTCCGCGGGGCTGACGCGGTGATCGAGGCCGACAACGACGTCGGCCGCATCGTCGAAGCCGTCGAGGTGGTCGCCAACGGCGGGGCGATGGTGTCGCCGAGCCTGATCCGGCCGCTGCTCGATGCAGCCCGGGCCCAGGAAGCGGCGGGCGGCACCATCCGCCTCACGCCCCGCGAGACCGACATCCTGCGGTCGATCGACCAGGGTCACTCGGTCAAGCAGACCGCCCGGTCGCTGGGCATCTCCATCAAGACCGTCGAGAACCTGCAGAGCCGCATGTTCCGCAAGCTCGAGGCCCGGAACCGGGCCCAGGCCATCAGCCGGGCGCACGCGATGGGTCTTCTGGACGGACCCCCACAGCCCATGGGGGGTTTCGTCCCTCGTGCGGGGGAACCCGAAGCCCGTACGGTCTAACCGATGCCCTCGCGCAACGCGCTCCTCCTGCTGCTCGGAACGGGCGCGGTCGGTGCTGCCATCGCCGGGGCGTCCGGGGCGCAGAGCAAGCCCCTGGTGATGGGCAGCTTCGAGGGCCCGTCGACGTCTCGAGCAGGTTCGGGCTCGTCTGGTTCGTCGGCTGCCGCGGGCAGCGGTTTGGCGCCCATCGCCGAGGAGGACCCCACGTCGGCACCCGCGCTGGTGCTGCCCATCGTGTCGGCCATCGGGCCCATGGTGGAGACGCCGGGCCCCGCCGCCGAGCGGGTGGGTACGAGCACCTCGGTGGTGTTCGCTCCCCGTCCCTCGTCGCCGAGGTCGACGGTCGCGGCCACACCGGCCAACGGGGCGCCGTCGTCGCCCTCGCCTTCGGCCGACCCGGGCCCGACCCTGGTGATCTGGTCGCCGTCGTCGCCCTCGCCTTCGGCCGGCCCGACCACGACCACCACGGCGGCGCCCAAGCCCACGACCACGTCGACCACGAGCACGACCGCGCCGAAGC
>DASRGI010000087.1:0-4231 GCA_035651095.1 Acidimicrobiales bacterium
ATAGTGGGCGCCAGCGTTACGAGAAGGGAGAGTGGGTACGGTCCGGGGATGGCCAAGGCCAAGAACGCGGGGAAACGCACGCCCCTGGATGACCTGGCCGGCGGGGTCGTGGCCCTCGCCGCCCTCATCAGCGCCCTGGTCCGGGCCCGGCGCTGCCCGCCGGCGCCGGCGACAGCCGCGACCACCGTGGAGACCGACCGGTCCGGCGAGCGTGTCCACCAGCGGTCCCACGCTCCCAAGACGGGCGTCATGGCCAAGCTGGACGGCGTGGGCCGGCGCGTGCGCCCCCTGGGCGTCGCCCTCAAGGTCAACGAGCGCTACGGCGAGCTGCACGGCAACTTCCTGGCCGGGGCCATCACCCTCCAGGCCTTCCTCTCCCTGTTCCCGCTCCTGTTGGTCGCCCTGTCCGTGGCCGGCTTCGTGGCCGCGGGCAGCCACACCGACGTGGCCGGCCAGATCATCAGCCGCTTCGGGCTCAACGGCGAGGCGGCCACGGCCGTGGTCACCGGGCTGCGGGCGGCCGAGCGCAGTCGCAAGACGGCCGGGCCCATCGGGTTCGTGGGCCTGCTGTGGTCGGGCCTGGGCCTGGTCGGCGCCCTCCAGTACGCCTACGACCAGGTCTGGCAGGTCGAGGCCCGGGGCATGAAGGACCGGGCCATCGGCCTCCTCTGGCTGGTCGGCGCGGCCATCCTCTTTCTCCTGTCCGCCGTCATCACCACCGTCCTCGGCTACCTGCCCGGAATCCTCTGGCCCGTGGGCATCGTCGCCAGCCTGGCCACCAACGTGGCCCTCTGGCTGTGGACGGCCAAGCTCCTGCCCAACCGGGACGTGGGCTGGCGGCCCCTCCTGCCCGGCGCCATCCTCGGCGGCATCGGCCTCGAAGCCCTCAAGCTGGTGGGCCGGTTCTACGTGCCCCACCTGGTGGCGTCGTCCTCCGCCGTCTACGGCTCACTGGGCGTGGTGTTCGCCATCCTGGCCTGGCTCTTCGTCTTCGGGCGCCTGGTCGTGTACTCGGCCACCCTCAACGTGGTGCTCTGGGAGGAGAAGCACGGCACGGTGACAGCCGAGATCGACGTGCCCGCCGACCTCAAGGTCGCCCCCCACGCCGCTTAATGCGCCGCCCCGGCAGGCCGATGAGACCGTGGACGTCTCATGGGCCACGCACAACTCGACCGCCTGCTCCACCTCCTCGCCGAGCGCGAGGGTGGGACCGACCTGCACCTGAAGGTCGGCTCCCCGCCGCGCATCCGGGTCAAGGGGACGCTGGAGACGGTGGCCGACGAGCCCCTCCTCGACAAGGCCACGGTCGATGCCATGGCCGGCGCCGTGCTCACCACCGGCGCCCGGGAGACGTTCCTGGTCCAGCGCGAGGCGGAGTGCACGTACTCGGTCCACGGCCTGGGCCGGTTCCGGGTGAGCGCCTACCTCCAGCGGGGCTCGATCGCCTTGTTGCTGCGGCGGGTGACGGCGTCGGCCCGCTCCTTCGAGGAGCTGGGCCTGCCCGCCACGCTGTCCTTCCTGGCCGGGGCGGAGCGGGGGCTGGTGCTGGTGGCCGGGCCGGCGTCGTCGGGCGTGACCACCACCCTGGCCGCCATGGTCGACTACCTGAACCACTCGCGGGCGTGCCACATCGTCACCGTCGAGGACCCGGTCGAAATCCTCCACAAGGACGACCTGGCGTCCATCTCCCAGCGCCAGGTGGGCGTGGACACCAACTCGGTGGCCCAGGGCATCCGCTCGGCCCTGCGCCAGGACCCCGACGTGGTGGTGATCGGGCGGGTCGACGCGCTGGACGTGGCCCAGGCGGCCATGTCGGCCACCGAGGCCGGGTGCCTGGTGATCGCCGGTGTGCGGGCGGCCGATGCGTGCGAGGCCATCACCACCCTGGTCGGCTTCTCCGCCGAGGGGGACCAGCGGCACGTGCGCTTGGGGGTCGCCGGTGCGCTGGTGGGGGCGGTGTCGATGCGACTGGTGCCCAGCCGGACGGGGACGGGCCGGGTGCCGGCCGTGGAGATCCTCCGCAATGTGCCCCGGGTGCAGGCCGCCGTCATGGGCGAGGAGATGGACCAGGTGCGCTCGGAGATGGCCCGCGGCGCGGCCCTGGGCATGCAGACCTTGAACCAGGCCCTGGCCAGCCTGCTGGAGCGCCAGGAGATCGACGAACGGGCGGCACTGGCGGCCACGCCCGACTGGCTGGGCTTTCGCATCGCCCTCGAACAGCGCGGCTTCGTCCTCTCCGAAGACGACTGACCGCCGCACCGCCCGCCGCACCGCCCGCCGCGCCGCCGGCCCGGCGTTCTCACGCAACTGAGTTTCGGCCCCCGAAACTGTGTTGCCACAGAACGGGGAGGGGGGCCGGGGCGGGGCGTTTAGAGAAAGGCGCGGGCGTGGCCCAGGGCCAGCTCGGCCAGCGGTCCCTCGCCCTGCAGGTCCGGTGCCTCGGCCCGGGTGATGCGCTGCACGGCCAACCGGCACCACTGCGCCGCCGGCCCGGTGATCACGTCGGTGGCGTCGTCGGGGCCGAACGCCCACTCCTCCGAGCGACCGGGCGACACCAGGGCGAACCGGAGCGTGTGGCCTTCGGGCGCCTCCAGCCCGGCCACCCGCAGGGCGTAGGGCACGGCCCGGGTCGAGATCCACGCCACGTGCCGCAGCCGGTCGGTGTCGACGCCGGGCCGGCCCACGGCGGCCCGGATGTCGAGCCCATGGGCCCAGTGCTCCATGAGCCGGGCGGTGACGAACGCCTGCCATCCCATGCCCAGACCCCAGGGCACGCGGGCCGACCGGTCGAGCGCGGCCATGGTCGAGCGCACGCGGGCGGCCGCCGTCCACCACCACTCGAGGACCTCGGCGGGCGCCATCGACCGGCCCCGCTCGCAGCCCGCCTCGGTGAACCCCTCGGCCGACCCGTACTGGGCCGCGTCCACGTTGATCGTCCGGGGGCCGTCGGTCATGGTGTCGTGGGCGACGTCCTCGGTGTCGGCCAGGTGCGACACCTGGTCGCGTACGTCCCACCCGGCCGCGGGCGTGGGCAGCCGCCACTCGTCCGCCGACAGGCCGACCAGCACCGAGCGCAGGTCCTCCTGCTCGGCTTCGTAGTCCTGCAACACCTCGTCGCTCACGGGCGAGACCGTACCGCCGGGTGGGGAAGGACGGCATCGACGGTGAGGCGCTCGGCCAGGTACGACACGAGCATGTCGTAGGCGGGCTGCGAGGTGATCTCCACCAGCTCGTCGCGCAGCTCCTCGTACACCCGCTTGCTCCCCACGAAGGCCTCGTGCGCCTCGGTGCACCACCAGTGGAACTCGAAGCCGCCGTCGCCCCAGTGGCGCCGGTCCCACTGGCGCACGGTGGAGGTCACGTGGCCCTCGCCGTCCTCCTCGTCCTCCCGGCGCAGCGGGAGCTGCCAGCACACGTTGGGCTTGAGGTCGAGCGGCCGCTCGCCCCGCGCCAGGGCGGCCTGGTGCAGGGCGCACCCGGGCCCGTTGCCGAAGCCGGGCCGGTTGAGGAACACGCAGGCGTCGTCGACCAGGCGGGTGACGCGGTCACCGGCCCGGTCCGTCTTCCAGATGCCCCGGCTGCGGCCCTGCTTGATGAACTGCCACTCCTCGGCCGTGAGGCGTGCGGCCGACGCCTCCACCCGGGCGATGTCCTCGTCGTCGGTGAAGTGGGCGCCGTAGGAGCAGCACCCCTGCACCAGCTCGGGCGCGGGGCCGGTGAGCACGCCCTGGCAGCCGCGGCCGAAGACGCACGTCCAGTTGCTGAGCATGAAGGTGACGTCGAAGACCCAGGTGCGGTGCTCGTCGGGGTCCTCGAAGGACACCCACTCGTGGGCGTCCGCGGGTGCTGCCACTGGACCTACCACGCCACTTCCACCAGTTCGTGCCACAGCTCGCCGGCGGCCAGCAGGCCCCGCCAGAACTGGTCCATCACCATGCGCTCGTTGGGGGCATGGAAGCGATCGTCGGGAAGGCCCACGCCCAGGTACAGCACGGGCGCGGCGAGCACCCGGCCCAGCGCCTCCTCGGGCCCGCTGCCGCCTTCCCGGGTTGGCAGCGGCGCCTTGCCGTAGGCCTTCTCGATGGCCCGGGACAGGGCGCGGTTGGCCGGATGGGCGACGGGCGTGAGCGCGGCCCGCACCCGTCCCTCGGCTTCGATGGTGACGTCGACGTAGGGCGGCACTACCTCGTGCAGCCACTGTTCAAACGATGCCGCGATCTTCTCGGGGTCC
>DASRGI010000088.1:0-2776 GCA_035651095.1 Acidimicrobiales bacterium
TGGCTCACTGGGCATCGTGCGGGACAGCTTCGGCAACGTCTTGCTGCTGGTGCGCACGGACGGCCCCACCGGGCTCCACGTGATCGACCTGGAGGGCAACGTGCTCGCCCTGGCCAGCACCCTCCCGGGTCGCACTCGGCCGGGCCTGGACATCCTGGTCACCGGCACCCGGGCCCGTCAGCGGATCCACCTGGTGCTGGCCCTCACGCTCGCCGTCGAGCTGCTCCGGCTCGATGACCTGCGCACCGTCGCCTGAGGGCCCCTGAGCGCCGGCGCCGCCGCCGGCCCAGCACCGCCGGCCACCACACCCCGACCTACTCGGTGACGACCCCGCTCGCCCCCAGGCGGCGCACGACCTCCTGCAGGCTGGGCAGCTTGCCCGCCGCTTCCCCGGCCGACACGGCCGCCTCGGCGTCGTCGCCGCCGCCGAGGGGCGAGATCTTGGCCGAGGCCAACCACGCCGTCAGCTCCTCGGCCGGCTTGGGGCGGCACAGGTAGTAGCCCTGGGCCACGTCGCAGCCGAGGGCCACCAGTCGGGCCCACGTCTCTTCCGTCTCCACGCCCTCGGCCACCACCCGCATGCCCAGGCTGCGGGCCAGGCCGATGGTCGAGCGAACGATCATGGCGTCGCTCTCGTCGTGGGAGATGTTCATCACGAACGACTTGTCGATCTTGATCTCGGTGACCGGCAGCCGCTTCAGGTAGGCGAGTGACGAGTAGCCGACCCCGAAGTCGTCGAGCGACAACCCCACGCCCAGCTCCGACAGCCGGGCCAGCACGGCCATGGCCCGCATGGGGTCGGCCATGATGACGCTCTCGGTGATCTCCAGCTCCAGCTGCGACGCCGGCACCTGCCACTTGCGCAGCAGGCCGGCCACCTCGTCGGCGAAGGACGGGTCGTAGAGGTTGCGCACCGACAGGTTGACAGCCATGCCCACGGCCACGCCGGCGTCGTTCCACCGCCGGCACTGGGCCAGGGCCTCGTCCAGCACGAAGAGGGTGAGCGGCCGGATGAGGCCGGTGTGCTCCGCCAGGGGGATGAACTCGTCGGGCGGGATGGTCCCGTGATCGGGATGGTTCCAGCGCAACAGCGCCTCGACCCCCCGCACCCCACCCGAGCGCATGTCCGCCTTCGGCTGGTAGTGGAGGATCAGGTCCTCGTGGTCGATGGCCCGGCGCAGGTCGCCCAAGAGGGCCAGGCGGCGCGGGCTGTGGCGGTCCCGGTCGGCGCTGTAGAGCTCGAAGCCGGTGCGCCCTTCCTTGGCCACGTACATGGCGACGTCGGCCCGTTGCATGAGAGCGTCCACGGTGTCGCCGTGCTCGGGTGACACCGCGATGCCGATGCTGGCGTCGATGTCGAACGTCCAGCTGCGGATGGTGAACGGCGTCTCCAGGGCCTGGACCAGCTTCTCGGCCACCGCTTCGGCCGCCACCGCACCCGACACCACGGGCAACAGCACGGCGTACTCGTCGCCGCCCAGGCGGGCGATGGTGTCGCCCTCCCGCAGCGTCTCCTGCAGCCGGGTGGCCACCTGCTGGAGCAGGAGGTCGCCGATGTGGTGCCCCAGGGTGTCGTTGACCTCCTTGAACCGGTCGAGGTCGATGAGCATGACGGCCACCGGCGTGTGGCTGCGCCGGGCGTTGACCACGGCCTGGTTGACGCGGTCACGGAACAGGCGGCGGTTGGGGAGGTTGGTGAGGGCGTCGTGCAGGGCCTGGTGCTTGTCGTGGGCGATGGAGGCGCTGGTGTAGACGGCGCCCATGGGCAGGGCGAAGAGGGGGACCATCAGCAGGCTGCGCTCCGCGCACACGACCACGATGGGAGCGAGGGCGAGCAGCACGCCGGCCGTACTGGACTGGAACACGAAGTCGTGGCGCAGGTAGCCGAGCACCGGCGCGTCCTGGGCCAGGGCCAGGGCCGTGCCCGTGAGGGCGTTGTTGACGGCGAAATAGACGAAGGCGGCGACCATGATGGCGGGCAGGTCGGCCGTCAGGAAGTGGGCATCGCCGGACCGGGGCACGCCCGACAGGAGGCGCAGCGACCCGCCGGCCAGCACCAGGGCGATCGTGTACTGGGCGGCGTTGAACGTCGACTTCCAGAGCGGTTTGCGCCGCATGAGGGTGGGCAGGGCGCACACCAGGGCCCGGACCACGACGGCCGCGGCCAGGCCGGAACTGATGAGGATGGCGAAGGTGAACGTGGTCGAGGTGAGGATCTCCTCCTCTTCGTCCCGGCGGGACAGCCGGATGGGACGGAACTCCCCCAACACCACGAAGGCGGCGAAGAGCGCCAGGCTGGCGAGCGACCAGTGCTGGCCCACGAGCATGGCCCGGCGGACCTGCCAGGCCAGGAGCAGCGTGCCCGGCACGGCCACGGCGGCGACGTACCGGTGGACCCGGGCAACGGCCCGCAGCCGAGCGGCGGGAACCCGGACGGCGGCGGCGATGGGGGCGACCATCGGGGCCACCGCGTTTACCGGCAAAGACGAAACAAGCGTCCCGGAGGAAGTCTCCGGGACGCTCGCCTGACGCTTCCTTCCTACCATTGGCGGTCGGCGCCGAGGACCACCACCAACACGGCGATGGTCGCCAACGCGCATGCCGCGCGGTAGAGGCGAGCCTTTGACCTGAGCATCGTCACCTCCTTCCCCCGACACCCCGATCTCCGTAGCCCGCAGGGGTGTCATGCAGCGATATCGGGTAGCCCGTTCCGCATCTTGAGCGATTTCTGACTAGTTCTTTCTGACTAGGTTCAAGGTGGCCCGGCGACGCGCCG
>DASRGI010000089.1:0-60056 GCA_035651095.1 Acidimicrobiales bacterium
GAACCGCCTGTCCGTCGAGCTCAAGTCGGACGTCGAGCTGTGCGCCACGCTGCGGGACCGGCTCCTCGCCCCTCGCCTGGCCGACCTCCGGCGCATCCTCCAACGGGCCGTCGAGCAGGGTGAGCTGCCCAAGCAGAAGGCCCCGTCGGCCGACGTCGCCCTCAGCCTGGTGATCGGCCCGGTGTACCACCGCGTCTTCGTACTGGACGAGCCGATCACGCCGGCGTTCCTGCGGGTCGTGGCCGGCTTCGCGTGCGCTGGTTTGGTGGCATCGGCCGCTACCCGCTGAAGTGCTTCCGTCAACAGGCCGGTAGGATGCATACGGCCCGAACCGAGGATGGGGGTGCAGTGGCAGAGTCGATCACCGTCACGGACAACCGCTCCGGGGAGTCCTTCGAGATCCCCATCGTGAATGGAGGTATTGCGTCCAGCGAATGGCGCAAGGGCCTCCCGGATGTCCTGTTCTACGACCCGTCGTTCATGGCGACCGCCGTGTGCGAATCGGGCGTCACGTACCTCGACGGGGACAACGGGATCCTCCGGTACCGGGGCTATCCCATCGAGCAGCTGGCCGAGAAGTCGACCTACCTCGAAGTGGCCTACCTGCTCATCCACGGCGACCTGCCGGATGCCAAGCGGTACGACGAGTGGGTGCACGAGATCACGTACCACACGTTCATCCACGAGAACGTGCGCAAGCGCTTCCTCGAGGGCTTCCACTACGACGCCCACCCCATGGGCATGCTCGTATCGGCGGTCGCCGCCCTGTCCACCTTCTACCTCGACGCCAAGCAGATCCACGACGAGGAGAGCAGGCACAAGCAGATCGTGCGGCTCATCGCCAAGATGCCGACGATGGCGGCCGCCTGCCACCGCTTCAGCGTGGGCATGCCGTTCGTGTACCCGGACAACTCGCTCGACTTCACCTCGAACTTCCTCTCGATGATGTGGAAGATCGCCGAGCCCCGGTACGAGCCCGACCCTGCACTGTCCCGGGCGCTCGACATCCTCTTCATCCTCCACGCCGACCACGAGCAGAACTGCGGCACCACCGCCATGCGCACCGCGGGCTCGGCCCACGCCGACCCCTACTCGTGCGCGGCCGCGGCCTGCGCCGCCCTCTACGGGCCCCGGCACGGCGGCGCCAACGAGGCCGTGATCCACATGCTCACCGAGATCGGCAGCTTGGAGAACGTGCCCGACTTCATCCAGGCGGTGAAGGCAGGCAAGGGCCGGCTCCAGGGCTTCGGCCACCGGGTCTACAAGAACTACGACCCCCGAGCCAAGATCATCAAGCAGGCGGCCGACGACGTCTTCAAGGTCACCGGCAAGAACCCCCTCCTCGACATCGCCCTGAAGCTCGAGGAGACGGCCCTGTCGGACGAGTACTTCGTCTCCCGGCGGCTGTACCCGAACGTGGACTTCTACTCCGGCCTCATCTACCAGGCCATGGGCTTCCCCATCGAGATGTTCACCGTGCTGTTTGCCATCCCCCGCATGTCCGGATGGCTGGCCCACTGGGTGGAGCTGCTGGACCAGGACCAGAAGATCTACCGGCCCCGCCAGCTGTACGTCGGTGCCGACCAGCGCGACTACGTCCCCCTGGCACAGCGCACCAGCTAGGTCCGGGCGTACGCTCCGGGCATCAGCCGATGTGAAGGGGGAGCGATGCCTGAGATGACCGGCTACGCCAACGGGGTGCCGTCCTGGGTCGACCTGTCCAGTCCCGACATCGCCGCTTCCGCGGCCTTCTACGGCGGGCTGTTCGGGTGGCAGTTCCAGGACGCGGGCCCCGACGCCGGCGGCTACGGCATGTTCCTCCTGCGGGGGAAGATGGTGGCCGGCCTGGGACCGCTGCAGGACCCGAACCAGCCGCCGGCGTGGAGCACGTACGTCAACGTGGACGACGCCGACACCACGGTGAAGACGGCCCGGGAGGAGGGGGCCACGGTCTTCGTGGAGCCCATGGACGTGATGGACGCCGGGCGCATGGCCATCTTCGCCGACCCCACCGGTGCGGTCGCCGGCATCTGGCAGCCGGGCCAGCACCGAGGTGCCCAGCTGGTGAACGAGCCGGGCGCGTTCTGCTGGAACGAGCTCAACACCCGCGACCCCGATCGGGCCAAGGCCTTCTATGCCGCCGTGTTCGGCTGGGAGGCCGACACGCAGAGCATGGGCGAGGGCGGGCCCAGCTACACCGAGTTCAAGGTGGGCGGCCGCAGTGTGGCCGGGATGATGGACATGCGGGGACGGTTGCCCGATGAGGCCCCGCCCCACTGGCTGGTGTACTTCGCGGTGGACGACACCGACCAGACGGTGGCCACCGCCACTCAGCAGGGGGGCATGACGTTCATGCCCCCGATGGACCTCCCTGTTGGCCGCTTCGCCGTGCTGGGCGACCCCGAGGGTGCGGTGTTCGCCGTCATCAAGATGCAGCCTGCGGAGTAGGGCACGCGACAAGGGAGGGGCGCCGCCGCTCGCCCCTCCCTTCTCCTACGCCAAAGGGGGCCCGGCAGTGCCGGGGGACACTGCCGGACCCCCCAATGCGCACGATCTCCGTGCGCCCCCCGGTCCTACTGGGGCGGCAGCGTGTTGCACGCTGCCTGGTTGACCACGTCGGAACCGTTCACCGTCACCGTGAGGCTATGGCACTCGGTAGCGGAGGGATCGGCGTGAGCGGCGGTGGCGGCCGCCACTCCCCACCCCAACGTCGACATCGCCGTCAGGGCCACGGTGGCAAGCACCTTCTTCATGTCCCAGGTCTCCTTTCGCGTGTGGTCCTCCCGGGAGGACGCACGGATAACGGACAGCCCGGCCGAAACTTGCGGTCACGTCTGGTCAGAGCGGTTGATCGGGCACATCCGGCCAGCCGTCGGGCAGGACCCGGTCGCCGGTCGTCATGCGCAAGTAGACCTGCCAGCGGTAGTACCCCTGGAACGCCCGCTCGTCGGCCTGCAGCACGGCGGCGTAGCGCTTGATGGCGACGACGTAGTGGCTCGATCGGTTGTAGCTGAACAGGGCGTCGTCCATGCGGGCGGGGGCGCCGTTGCGCTTGAGCAGGCGGGCGGCGGCGAACACGGCGTCGTGCACGTTCTGGATGTCGCCCCCGTTGCCGTACTGCTTCCACGTGTCGGGGAGGAACTGCATGGGCCCCTGGGCCCCGGCCGTGCTCGTGCCCCGCACCCGGCCGAACTTGGTCTCGACGAAGTGGATGGCGGCCAGGTAGGTCCAGGGCACGCCGATCTCCCGCTGGGCCGCCCGGTAGTCGGCCAGCAGTTCCTCGGCCGGCGGAGGGGGGACGATGCGCCACGGCGGGAGCGACGTGCGGGCGACGGTGAGGGCCCGCAGCTCGACGGCGGCGGTGGCGTTGGCGTCGACCGCGTCACGCAGGGCCGGCGCGGCGGCGGCCACTGCGGCCACCGTCTCGGCCTTGAGCTCGGGGCGCAGGCCGATGGCCCGGTACCCGGCCTGCTGCTGGCGGGCCGCGGCCAGGAGGGCTTCGGGTGAGGCGGCCGGATCCCGCAGGGCCGCCTCCGCCTGGCTGAGGCGGCCGGCCAACGTGGCCGGGACGGTTGTGGTCGTGGGGGCGGCCGTGGTCGTGGTCGACGTGGGCGCGACCGACGGCGTCGTCGGCCCCGTCGTGGTGGTCGGCGTGGCGCGGCGGGCCGCCGGGCTGCATCCCCCCAGCACCAGCACGACCGACACCAGCGCGGCCGCCACCGCTCGATGCGTCACCCCAACCGGTACAGGCCCTGGCCCTGGCCGATGCTGAGCCCCCACAGTTCGCCGTCCGGGCTCTGGCCGAAGGACGTGAAGAACGGGAGCTTGGGGCCGACCACGGCATGGTCCACGCCCGAGCCGTTGGGGGTGAGCGACTCCAGCACGCCGGTGCAGTAGTCGGCGAACAGGTACGCGCCCTGGAGGGTGGGGAACTCGGCGCCGTGGTACACGTACCCGCCCACCACCGCGCACCGGCCCGAGGCATGCGGGTACTCCCACGCCGGGTCGATCATGTTGGGCGGGGGCGTGCCCCCGTT
Organism: Acidimicrobiales bacterium; assembly: GCA_035651095.1. GTDB lineage: Bacteria > Actinomycetota > Acidimicrobiia > Acidimicrobiales > JAUTXP01 > DASRGI01. The sequence continues at coordinate 4,038 of DASRGI010000089.1, forward strand.
GAAGCCCGGGTGGTCGCCCTCGCGGTAGTTCCAGCCGTAGTTGTCGCCGCCGGTGGAGCCGACGGGCTGGCGATCGACCTCTTCCCAGTCGCTCTCGCCCACGTCGCCGATCCAGAGCTTGCCCGGCCCGTCGAACGAGAAGCGCCACGGGTTGCGGAAGCCGTAGGCCCAGATCTCGGGCATGACGCCGGGCCGGCCCACGAAGGGGTTGTCGGGCGGGATGGTGTAGGGCGCGGTGGCCGACGGATGGGGATCGATGCGGAGAATCTTGCCCAGCAGGTTCTGCAGGTTCTGGGCGTTGTTGTTGGGGTCGCCGCCCCGCTCGCCGTCGCCGAAGCTGAGCCACAACATGCCGTCGGGGCCGAACGCCAACTGCCCGCCGTTGTGCTCGCTGCCCGGCCGGGTGACCTGGAGCAGTTCGCGCTGGGCCCCCGATGCCAGGTCCACCTCGACGATGTGCGACTCATTGCTCGACCCCGTGTAGTGCACGTACATGAAGGAGCCGTCAGGGGAGAACGTGATGCCGATGAGGCCCTGCTCGCCGTCGGTGGTGTTGGTGACGGACCGCACGTCCAGCACGGGATTGGGGTCGACTTGCCCGTTCAGGACCCGGCGCACCAGGCCCGCCCGCTCGGTGACGTAGACGGCCGGGTCACCGGGCCTGAAGGCAACGGACGTCGGCTGCTGGAGGGCGGCGACCTCGTTCCACTGCAACTTGGGCGGCGGGGGCACGGTGACGGGCGGGGTCGGTGAAGTCGTGACCACGACCGTACTGTCCGTGGTGCGGACCGTGGCCCGCGACGTGCGGGCCGGTGCCTTGGCCGCGGCGCCGGGTGCGGACGTGGCGGTGGGCGCGGGCAGGGTGGTGGTGGGCGACGAGGGCAGGGTGAACTCGGGCCCGCTGGGCGTCGTGGTGGTGGTGGGGCCGACGGGCAGGCGCAGGCCGTTGTCGGCTTCCCGCCAGGGCCCGCAGGCCGCCGACACCAAGGCCATGGCCAGCGCCAGCGCGGGGAGCATCCCCGGTCCCCGGCCGTGCATGAGGGCGGAGCTTAGGAGGTGCGGTCTTACCGCAAGGGGTCACCTCACGAGAAGACCGGCCTCACGAGAAGACGGGGTCGAGCCGCAGGAGGTCTCCGGTCAGAGAGAGGACATACAGCTCACCGGCCCCGTCCTCCCCGAACGAGGAGGGATTGTTGACCTTCACGCCAAGGGGCGTGACCTGCACGCCTGACGCCGAACGTCGCAGCACCTGGATGTTGCCGGCGCAGTAGTCGGCGAACAGGTAGGCGCCCTGGAACCCGCCCGCCTTGGTGCCCCGGTACACGTACCCGCCCGTGATCGAGCAGTTGCCGCCGGCGTGGCTGTACTCGTAGATCGGATCGACGCCACCCGGCGGCCGGGCGCCCTTCTGTTGGTGGGTGGCCTCGCGCCGCGACCACTCGTAGTTCTCGCCGCCCTTCGACGCCGCCGGTTGCACGTCGATCTCCTCCCACATGTCCTGCCCCACATCCGCGATCCAGAGGTCGCCTGTCTGGCGATCGAACGAGAACCGCCACGGGTTGCGCAACCCGTAGGCCCATATCTCGGCCAGGGCGCCGGCCCGGCCCACGAAGGGGTTGCCGGGCGGGATGGCGTAGGGCTTGGCCCCGCCCGGCGTGGGCTGGATGCGCAGGATCTTGGCCAGGAGGGTGCCCAGGCTCTGGCCCCGGTTGTCGGGGTCGTGCTCGCTGCCGCCGTCGCCCACGCCGATGTAGAGGTACCCGTCGGGACCGAAGGCCAGCTGCCCGCCGTTGTGGTTGGGGTAGGTCGAGTGGGGGATGGTGAGCAGGTTGGTGACGGCGGCCGCGTTGGCGTTGGTCATGTCGTGGGCGCCGATGTGGACGTCGCCGTTGCGAGACGTCCAGTACACGTAGGCGAACGTGCCGTCGGCCGGGAAGGCGAGGCCCAGCAGGCCCTGCTCGCCGCTGGCGGCCAGGTCGCCGGACACGTCGACCACGGGAGCGCCGGTCACCGCCCCGTTCACCAGCCTGCGCACCCGGCCCGTCTTCTCGGCCACGTAGAGGGCGGGGTCGCCGGCCCGGGTGGCGAGGGCGGTGGGCTTGTCCAACTTGGCCACGGGCACGGCCTGCATGCCCTTGGCCGGCGGGGGTGGGGCGGCAGTGGTGCTCGGCGCCGCTGTCGTGGTCGTGGTGGGCGCGGCCGTTGTCGACGTGGTTGTCGTCGTGGCCGCCTTCTTGCCACCGCCGCTGCACGCGGCCGCCACGACGGCCAGCGCCGCCGCCAACGCAACGGCGCGCCTCACTGACGGTCGCGCCGTCGGATGAGGCCCTCCTGCATGACGGACACCACCAGCGTCCCGCCCCGGGTGAAGATGCGCCCCGACGCCAAGCCCCGGGCCCCGTGGGCGGAGGGGCTCTCCTGGTCGTACAGCAGCCACTCGTCGGCCCGGAACGGGCGGTGGAACCACATGGCGTGATCGAGGCTGGCGCCCTGCACGGTCTGCTCCTGCCAGCTCAGCTCGTGGGCCACGAGGATGGAGTCGAGGAGGGTCATGTCGGACGCGTAGGCCACCACGCACGCGTGGAGCAGCGGGTCGTCAGGGAGGGTGCCGTCGGTGCGGATCCACTGCTGGAGATGGGGCTCTCGGGGACCGGTTCCCACGAAGGGCGGATCGTGCACGTGGCGCAGATCGATGGGCCGGGGCCGCTCGTACCACTCGCCCAACATGTCCTTCCACGGGGCCATGCGCTCGTGGAAGGTGGGGAGGGACTCGGGGTCGGGCGCCGGGGGCATGGGCACCTGGTGGTCGGGGCCGTCCTCCTCCCGGTGGAAGGACGCCGACAGGTTGAAGATGGCCTTGCCGTGCTGGATGGCGACCACCCGGCGGGTGGTGAAGGAGCGGCCGTCCCTGATGCGGTCGACCTCGTAGAGGATGGGGACGTTCGGGTCGCCGGGGCGCAGGAAGTAGGCGTGCAGGGAGTGGACGGGACGGTCGGGATCGACCGTGCGCCCGGCCGCCACCAGGGCCTGCCCGGCCACCTGCCCGCCGAAGACCCGCTGGCGTTTTTCGTCCGGACTGCGGCCCCGGAAGATGTTCTCCTCGATGGGCTCGAGGTCGAGCAGCTCAACGAGGTCGTCCAGGGCTTCGCTCACGGTCCCTCATCCTGCTCGGTCCTGGGGTGGGCGCGCGACCGCCACCTAAACTGCGCCGTCGTGCGAGACCTCGCGAACCGGCTGTTCGACCATGCCCGCACGCCCGCTGGGAAGAAGGCCATCCGCTACACGCTGGCCTCGGTGATCTCCGTCGTCGTGTCCCAGGTGGCGTTCGTCGTCGCCTTCGGCCTGCTGCGTTGGACGGCCCGGTCGTCGGCCATCACCGCCACCGCCATCGGCAGCGTGCCGTCGTACTACCTCAACCGGTACTGGGCCTGGGGCAAGACCGGGCGCTCCCATCTCTGGAAGGAGATCCTGCCCTTCTGGGTGATCGCCTTCGTGGGGCTGGCCTTCTCCACGTGGTCGTCGGACGCGGCCGAGACGTACGTCAACCAACACCACTACGGCCACCTGGCCAAGACCCTGCTCGTGACGGGCGCCTACTTCGGCGCCTTCGCCGTGCTGTGGGTCGCCAAGTTCGTGATCTTCAACAAGATCCTGTTCGTGACCAAGGACGAGGACCTGCAAGCGGCCCTCGGGAACGAGGTGGTGGGATGACGTCCGGCGCGTTCGAGGAGGCGGCGGCCAAGGTCCGGCCCGTGGACGAGGGCGCGGCCGCGGCCGCCCGCCAATTCCACCTGTCGCTCACCAAGCCGCCGGGGTCGCTGGGCCGGCTGGAGGACGCGGGCGTGCAGCTGGCCGCCATCGCCGGGGTGGTCCCGCCGCCCGTCCCCGAGCCCGCGGCGGTGGCCGTGTTCGCCGGCGACCACGGCGTGCTGGCCGAGGGCGTGTCCCCCTGGCCGGCCGAGGTCACGGCCCAGATGGTCGCCAACTTCTGCGCAGGGGGCGCCGCCATCAACGTGCTGGCGCGGCACGCGGGCGCGTCGGTCACCGTGGTCGACGTGGGCGTGGCCACCCCGCACCTGGTGGAGTCCCACCCCAACCTGGTGCTCGCCAACGTGCGCCGGGGCACGGGCGACCTGATGGTCGAGCCGGCCATGACGCTGGACGAGGCCACGCAGGCGCTCGATGTCGGGGCGGAGGTGGCGGCATCGCTGGTGGCCGGCGGGGCCCGCTGCCTGGTGACGGGGGACATGGGCATCGGCAACACCACGCCCTCGGCCGCCCTCGTCGCCGCCTTCACCGGCCGCTCCGCCGCCCAGATCACGGGCCGGGGAACGGGCATCGACGACGAGACGCTGGCCCGCAAGGTGCAGGTGGTCGACGCCGCCCTGGCCCGCACGGGCGCGGACGGCCCGCTGGCCACGCTGGCATCGCTGGGCGGGTTGGAGCACGCCGCCCTGGCCGGGTTCATGGTGGGCGCCGCCGCCGCCGGCGTGCCCGCGGTGGTCGACGGCGTGATCGCCTGCTCGGCTCTCCTGGCGGCCGTGGCCCTGGTGCCCGACGTGCTGGGCTACTGCATCGCCGGCCACCGCAGCAGCGAGCCCGGTGCCAGCGCCGTGCTGGCTCACCTGGGCCTGGTGCCCGTGCTCGACCTGGAGCTGCGGCTGGGCGAGGGCTCGGGCGCCTGCCTGGCCGTGCCCGTCGTGCAGGCCGCGGCCAAGATCATGCGGGAGATGGCGACGTTCGACTCGGCCGGGGTCAGCTCGAAGACCTGAGCCGCCGCCAACCGAAGACGGCCAACGCCAGCGCGGCCAGCAGTACCACGGGCCCGTCGCCTGTGCGGTTGTAGACGGTCTGGCCCTGGCGCAGCTTCACCGGCCGCTCCAGCACCTCCTGGCGTCCCAGGGTGCTGCGGACCAGCAGCCGGCCCCGGTGGTCGACGAACGCCGCGTACCCGGTGGGCGCGGCCTGCACCAGGTCCCGCCCGTTCTCCACGGCCCGCAGCCGGGCAGCGGCCACCTCGGTGGTGGGCACCTGGCTGGTCTTGAACGACGCCGCGTTGGTGGGCACGAACAGGAGCTGGCCCCCGTCGTGTACGGCGGCCCGGGCCCGGTCGGCGAAGTAGACCTCGTAGGAGATGGTGATGCCCACCCGGCCGGCAGGCGTGTCCATGGCCCCGCTGCCCGTGCCCGGGATGGCGTCGGCGGGCACGGCCGACAGGTCGGCCAGGCGCGACACCAGGCCCCGGGCGGGCACGTACTCGCCGAAGGGCACCCGGTGGACCTTCTCGTAGCGCCCGATGATGCGACCATCGGGGCCCCACAGCACGGCCGCGTTGCGGAAGTGGTTGGTGCCCGAACCCTCGACCACCCCGCCCAGGATGGGGGCGCCGACAGCGCGGGCCAGGTTGCCCAGGAGCTCGGCTTCAGGGGTCTGGTCGACGGGGGCGTCCACGTCGATGACGTCCTCGGGCCACAGCACCAGGTCCACCGGCGGGCGCACCAGGGTGGTGGCCTGGAGGTGGCGGTCGAGGACCTCGCTCTTGTCCGTGTTGATAGCCCGCAGGCCGCGGGGCCCACCGCCCTGCACGGCCGCGACGGTGATCGTCTTCGCGGCGGGCCCGCCGTCGGGCGCCACCGCCCCGGCCACCACACCGCCCAGAGCCACGGCCACCAGCACGCCACCCGCCACCCACCGGCGCCGGACGAGGGCGGCCAGCCCGCCGCCGGCGCAGGCCGTCAGCCCCAGCACCAGCAGGGCGCCGCCCAGCCGGGCCGAACCGAGGGCCGGGCCGCCCGTCTGGCCCAGCGCTACTCCGGCCATGGGCAGGCCGCCCAGCGGCACCCGGTCCCGGGCCGCCTCGGCCAAGACCAGCCCGGCGGGTACCAGCTCGGGCCGGCGCACCAGGGCCAGGCCGACGGTGACGAAGAAGGTCTCCAGCAACATCACCAGGAACGACCCTGGCCGGGTGAACTCGCCCATCCACCAGAACCCGATCACGAACTGCCCGAGCCCGAACGCCACCGCCGCTCCCAGCCGCGGTCGCAACGTCAGCCCGTCGAGGCGCCAGGCCAGCAGGCCCAGCCCGGCCACGGCCAGGGGCCACCAGCCCCACGGGGGCAGAGACACGGCGACCAGCACGCCGGCGAGCAAGCACAGGAGAGCGTTTCGGATGAGGGGGCAGGCTACGGTCCCGTCCTGCCCATGTGAACGCATCTCGTGACGCCCACGCCGCCATGGACCTCGCCCGCGTTACGAGAACGGGAGGGGGCTACTGGAGCTTGGGGAGCTGCTGCTGCAGGGTGGCGACCGGTTCGAACAGGTCGCCCAGCCGCTGCACCCGCTGGACCACGTCGCCCGCCTCGAACCGGGACCGCTCCACGTCGCCGCTCGACGCGATGTCGTCCACCTCGTCCCACGTCACCGGCGTGGACACCCACGGCCGTTCCCGGGCCCGCAGCGAGTAGACGGACACGGTGGTCTTGTACCCGTCGTTCTGGCTCCAGTCGATGAGCACCTTGCCGCCCCGCACGTCCTTCTTCTGCGACGACACGATCTCGTCCGGGAACTGCTGCTCGAACAGCTGGGCCACGGCCCGGGAGAAGGGCTTGGTCCCGGCGGCCGACTCGTAGTCGGCCTGGCCCGAGTTGAGGGGGACGTACACCTGGATGCCCTTCGAGCCCGACGTCTTGGCGAACGACTGCAACCCCATCTGCTCGAACAGGTCCCGCAGCCGCAGGGCGACTCGGGCGCAGTCGACGGCGTCGGCGGGCGGGCCGGGGTCGAGGTCGAACGCCACGGTGGACGGGTGAGGCATGTCGTCGCACCGGGACAGCGACGGGTGCAGTTCCAGCGACGCCATGTTGGCGACCCACACCAGTGAGGCCAGGTCGTCGACCACGCAGTAGTTCACGATGCCCTTGTTGCGGTCGCTCCAGATCTCGCACGTGCGCATCCACGACGGCCGGTGCGACGGGCAGCGCTTCTCGTAGAAGAACTTGTCGTCCACGCCGTTGGGGTACCGCTTCAACGTGAGGGGCCGCCCGGCCAGATGGGTGAGCAGGGCGGGAGCGATGGCGCGGTAGTAGTCGATCACCTGGCCCTTGGTGAACCCCGTGGCCGGGTACATCACCTTGTCCAGGTTGGACAGGGCCAGGGCGCGGCCCTCCACGGAAACGGTCGTCACGACGCCTTGGTCGACTTGCGGGCCTTCTTGGCCGGGGCCTTCTCTTCGTCGTCAGCCGGTGCACCCTTGGCCGCGGCCAGCGACGCCTCCAGGGCGGCCATGAGGTCGATCACCGGGGCCGGTCGCTCGGCCTCGGGCTGGGTGACGATCTCCTGGCCCTCGGCCTTCTTCTCGATGAGGTCGAGCACCCGCTCCCGGTAGGTGTCGCGGTACTTGGCCGGGTCCCACTCGGTGGCCAACGACCCGATGAGCTGCTCGGCCATCTTCAGCTCCCGCTCGCTCGCATCCGCCTTCGAACCGGGCAGGCTCTCGAGCTCGTCCTGGGCCACGACCTCGTCGGCGAAGTTCATGGTGGTCATCACCAGCGCCTCCTCCACCGGGCGCACGGCGACGAGGTACTGCTTGGTGCGCATGACGACCTTGGCGATGCCCACCTTCCCCGCGTCCCGCATGGCTTCGAGCAGCAGCCGGTAGGCCTTGTCACCCTTGCCGTCGGGCACGAGGTAGTAGTTCGAGTCGAAGAACAGCGGGTCGATCTGGTCCAGATCGACGAAGTCCTCGATGTCGATGGTGTGGGTGGCCTCGGGGTCGAGGGCTTCGAGCTCCTCGGGCTCGATCACGACGTACTGGTTGGGCGAGATCTCGTACCCCTTGACGATCTCCTCGTACGCCACTTCCTTTTCGTCGGCCGGGCACCACCGCTTCTGCTGGATGCGCGCGCCGTCCTTGCCGTGCAGCTGGTGGAAGCGCACGTCCTTCTTGCGCACGGCCGTGAAGACCTTGACGGGGACGTTCACGAGCCCGAAGGAGATCGCCCCACTCCAGATGGACCTGGCCATGGGGCCCATTCTTCCCCTCAGGTGGGCTCTCTGACCACGTCACGTGACGCTTTGTCCGACCGCAGCCCTTTGTACGACGGGTGCCGCAAGGTGCCGGCGGCCGTCCATTCGGTGAACTCGACGTCAGCCACGAGCACGGGCTCCACCCAGTGGGCGCCCTTCCACGGGACGGGATCGGCGAACGGGGATGTGGGTCGGTCGAGGGATGCGAGGCGCTCCGCCAGGCCGGCCAGCACCTGGTCGGTGAAGCCCGTCCCCACCTTGCCGGCGAAGCGCAAGCGGTCCCCCTCCCAATACCCGACGAGCAGGGCGCCGATGCGGCCGCTGCGGTTGCCCGACCCTTCCAGCCACCCGCCGATCACCACCTCCTGGCGGTTCACGTTCTTGACCTTGAGCCAGCAGCGCGAGCGCCGGCCGGGCTCGTACGTCGAGTCCCGCCTCTTGGCCACCACGCCCTCCAGGCCCCGCTCCTTGGTGGCGGCCAAGAGGGCGTGGCCCTGGCCGGGGAAGGCCTTGGACACCTGCCAGGGCGGCCCGCCTTCGTCCAGGCCCAGCCCCTCCAGGGCAGCCCGGCGATCGTCGAGCGGCTCGGCCATGAGCGAACGCCCGTCGAGCCACAGCACATCGAACACCAGGTAGGCGATCGGGTATTCGACCATCAGGTGCTGGACCTGGCGGGAGTCGGTGACGTGCATGCGGTGCTGGAGGCGGCCGAAGCTGGGACGACCCTCGTCGTCGAACGTCACCACTTCGCCGTCGAGGATGGCGTCGTGGCCCTGCAGGCCGGCGGGGAGAGCAGCCAGCTCGGGGTACCGGGGGGTGATGTCGAGGAGGTTCCGGCTCTCCAGTTGGAGCGTCCCTCCCTCGACGTACGACAGGGCGCGCACCCCGTCCCACTTGATCTCGAACGTCCATGCCGTCTCGTCCTCCGGGAGCTTGCCCGGCGTGGCCAACATCGGGGGGACGTGTCGCGGCATCACCACTGCCTGCGTTTCCCGCGTCCAAGCGCTGGGAATCCTGACGCCATGCTTCTCATCCTTCTGATCGTCCTCATCGTCCTGGCCGTCGGCGGGGGCCTGGGCTACGGCGACGGCGCCTACCGGGCGCCCGGCCTGGGCCTGGGGGGCCTGCTGCTGATCATCCTGCTCGTGCTGCTGCTCACCGGTGCCCTGCGGTAGCCAGCACGGCGCGGGCCGCGGCCCGCCCCGAAGCGATGCAAGCGGGGAGGCCCACACCGCGGAGGGCGGCGCCGGCCAAGCGGACCCGCGGGTGCGTCTGCGCGAGGGCGGCTTCCACCCGGGCGATGCGGTCCAAGTGGCCGGGCTCGTACTGCGGGAAGGCGTCAGGCCACGGGCTCACCCGGGTGGACATGGGCTCGGCCTGCACGCCCGTCGCCTCCCGCACCTCGGCCACCAGGTCGGCGGGGTCGACGTCGTTCCCGTGAGCTGACACGCGCAGCACCACGGTGTCGCCGGCTGACCAGTGGGGCCACTTGTTGGACCCGAACGACGCGGCCGTCATGCGCCGGCCATCGATGGGCGGCACGAGGAACCCGCTCCCGGTGAGAGGTGCGGGGAACGCGCTCGCCGGCCAGGTGAAGGTGGCCAGCGTCACGGAGCTGTACCTGATGGTTCGGAGCTCTTCTGAACCTGGACCGAGGAGCGAGGCGGCGGCGAAGGCGGGGACGGCCACCACCACGGGCTCGTCGGGCAGGGCGTCCACGCGGGTGCCCGTCTTGAACACCACGCCCCGCTCGATGAGCGCGTCCACCAGCCGATCGACCAGGACGCCGGTGCCCCCGCGGAGCGAGAGGAAGACGGGACCGCTCGCTGCCGGCCGAGGCGCCCGGCGCAGGCCCAACAGCAGGCTGCGGGACCGGCGGGCCACGGCGTCCAGTTGGGGGGCGGTGGCAGCCAGGCTCAGGTTGTCGATGCGCCCGGCGTGAATGCCGCCGAGCAAGGGGTCGACCAGGCGGTCGGCCACCTCGTCGCCGAAGCGGGCCCTGAGGATGCGGCCCACGGAGACGTCGGGACCCCCCGGCCGCAACGTACGGGGCAGCACCAGGTCGAGCCCGGCTCGGGCCACCCCCGCGGGCGACAGCAGCCCCGACCGCACCAGCCCGGCCAGCCCGGTGGGCACGCCCAGCACGAGCCCGTCGGGCAGTGCCCGCAACGCCCCCCCGCTCCAGACGAAGGCCTGTCCCGTGGCCGGGGCGACCAGTTCGCCCTCGATGCCCAGCTCCCGGCACAGCTGGAGGGCGTCGGGCACGCGGGCGAGGAAGGCGTCGGGTCCCTCGTCCACCGGCCGGCCGTCCACGTCGGTGGTGCGGATCTTGCCGCCCAGCCGGTCACTGGCTTCGTAGACGGTGACGTCGGCCCCTGCCCCCGACGCCTCCCACGCCGCCGCCAGCCCGGCGATGCCGCCGCCGACGACGCTGAGCCTCATGTGGTCGCGGCCGCCTGCTGCACCACGCCGGCGACCACCGAGCAGAAGGCGGGATCGTCGTTGAGCGACGCCGTGCGGCCCAGGCGCTTGCCCGCGGCTTCGGCCGCGGCCCGGGCCTCGATGTCGATGTCGTAGAGCACTTCGAGGTGGTCGCTCGTGAAGCCCACCGGGCACACCAACACGTCGCCGGCAGCCAGGTCGGGGATGACTTCGACCAGGGACGGCCCCAGCCAGGGCTCGGGCGTGCGCCCGGCCGACTGCCAGGCCACCCGCCAGCGCTCCGGCGGCAGGCCCAAGGCGTCGGCGACCGCCTGGCCCGTGGCCGCCACCTGCCCGGGGTAGGGGTCGCCCATGGCCCGCACTCGCTCGGGCAGGGAGTGGGCGGTGAAGAGGACCTGGGCGCCGGGCATGGGCTCGAGGGCGGTGGCCACCCGCCCGGCCAGGAGAGAGACGAGGCCGGGTTCCAGATGCCACGACGGCACACCCGTGTAGGGCACGCTGCCGGCGGCCTTCGACGCCCGCTCGTGGTACTCGCCGACCGACAGGGCCGAGTAGTGCGGCGCCAGCACCAGGCCCACGATGCGCTCGGCGCCCTGCCCGGCGAGCTGGGCCACGGCATCCTCGATGAACGGCGCCGCGTGCTTCTGGCCCAGGGCGGTCACGTAGGCCGGCCCGAGGGCGGCCTGGATGCCGGCGACCTGGGAGCGGGTGCGCTCCCGCAGCGGCGAGATGCCGCCGATGGCGGCGTACCGGCGGCGCAGGTCGTCCAGCTGTTCGGGCGTGGGCGGGCGGCCCCGGCGGATGTGGGTGTAGTAGGCCTCGATCTGGTCGGGTGAGGCCGGGGTGCCGTACGCCATCAGCAGGACGCCGGTCACGCCCGCGTCACCCGCCATGGACCAGCTCCACCACTCGGGCCAGCGTGTCTGGGTCGGTCTCGGGCAGGACCCCGTGGCCCAGGTTGAAGATGTGGCCGGGGCGACCGCCCGCGGCGTCGAGCACCCGCCTGGCCTCCCGCTCCACCACGGGCCAGGGGGCCAGGCACACGGCCGGGTCGAGGTTGCCCTGCACGCCCTTGTCCGGGCCGACCCGGCGCCAGGCGTCGTCCAGCGGCACTCGCCAGTCCACGCCCACCACGTCGGCCCCGGCCTCGCCCATGAGCGCCAGGAGCTCGCCCGTCCCCACGCCGAAGTGGATGCGGGGCACGCCCAGGTCGGCCAGGCCCTCGAAGATGCGGCGGCTGGCAGGCAGGACCCGCTCCCGGTAGTCGCGGGGGTGGAGGACGCCGGCCCAGCTGTCGAACAGCTGCACGGCCCGGACCCCGTTGGCCACCTGCGAGCGCAGCGAGGCCAGGGCCAGGTCGGCCAGGCGGTCGAGGAGCTCGTCCCACAGCTCGGGCTCGGCGTGCATGAGGCTCTTGGTCAGGCCGTAGGTGCGGGACGGCCGGCCCTCGATGAGGTAGCTCGCCACCGTGAACGGGGCGCCGGCGAAGCCGATCAGCGGCACCTCGGGCGGCAGCTCGGCGGCCAGGATGCGCACCGTCTCCAGCACGTAGGGCGTGTCCACCTCCGGCTCCAGCGGCCGCAGGCGGGCCAGGTCGTCCTTGGACCGGAAGGGCTGGGCCACCACCGGGCCGGTGCCCGGGGCCACGTCCACTCCGAAGCCGATGGCGGCCACGGGCACCACGATGTCGGAATAGAGGATGGCGGCGTCGACGCCGTAGCGGCGCACGGGCTGGAGGGTGATCTCGGCGGCCAGGTCGGGCTGGGCGATCGCGTCGAGGATGGAGCCGGGGCCCCGCACGGCCCGGTACTCGGGGTGGGACCGGCCCGCCTGGCGCATGAACCACACGGGCGTGTGGGGGGCGGGCTGGCGCCGGCAGGCGAGCAGGAAGGGTGCATCGTCACCGGGAGCCACGCCGCCGACGTTACCCGCCCGCCCCAGGCCGCTTTGGCCGCGCTCCGTCCGGTATTTCGGGCAAAGCGCGGCCAAACCGGCGACCCGTCCCCGCCAGCGGTGACTAGGCCGGGGGACCGGGGTGTCAACGCCCGGCCGGAGGGGCCGGCGCCTGGCCGGGCCCCCTCGGCCGCCACGGGCCGCCCGGCCCCGCCAGCGGGCTAGTCACATGTGCCTATCTGTCAACCTTTCTGGCCCTGTTCGCGCCCAGAGCGGCGATTTCGCTACAGGCGGGCACGCACTGTCACCGATAGAACCAGCAAATGGGACGGGCCGGCGAGGGAGTACAGGCGATGCAGGAACGACGGGGCTGGATCCGATGGGCAACAGGAGCGCTCCTCCTGGCACTGTCGCTCCCGGCCATCCCTGCCGCGGCCGCCGCCACCGAGGCGGTGGTTGTGCAGGGCCAGAACACCGAAGCCGCGGCCGCCGCCGTCACCGCCGCCGGTGGCACGGTCACCCGCACGCTCGACCTGGTCCACGGCGTGGCCGCCAAGCTCAGCCCCGCCTCGGCCGCCACCCTCGACGCCGACCCGGCGCTGGCCGTCACCCCCGATCGCACGCTCCACGTCACCGGCTCGGACTTCACGCCCAGCGCCGACGCCCCCCAGTTCGCCTCCCTCCACACCGGCCCCGACTGGGACCCCACCGCCGGTGACGGCGTGGGCGTGGCCTTGGTGGACACCGGTGTCACCGATGCCACGGGCGCCTTCGGCGACCGCCTGGTCGAGGGTGCCGACTTCTCCGGCGAGGGTGACGGCATCGACCGCTACGGCCACGGCACCTTCATGGCCGGACTCATCGCCGGTGGCGGTGGCCTCGGCGTCGCCCCCGGGGCCACCGTCGTCAGCGTCAAGGTGGCCGGCGCCGATGGCAGCACCTCGCTCTCGCAGGTTCTGGCCGGGCTCGGCTGGGTCGTGGACAACGCCGAGGACTACGACATCCGGGTCCTGAGCCTCTCCTTCGGTGTCGACGCACCCATGCCGTGGCGGGCCGATCCCCTGTCCAACGCCGTCGAGGCGGCGTGGGCCTCCGGCCTGGCCGTGGTCGTCTCCGCCGGCAACGACGGGGCCGGCGACGTGACCTCGCCCGGTCGTGACCCCTGGGTCATCACCGTGGGTGCCACCGATACGCGGGGCACGGCCACCACCAAGGACGACACCGTCCCCGACTTCTCGGGCACCGGCCGGGTGGCCAAGGTCCAAAAGCCCGAGGTCGTCGCTCCCGGCGTGGACGTCGTGTCGCTGCGGGCCCCCGGCTCGTACCTGGACCGTACCTACCCCGTCGCCCGCATGGGCAGGAACTACTTCCGGGGCACCGGCACCTCCATGTCGACCGCCCTCACCGCCGGCGGCGCTGCCGTCCTGCTGTGGGGCCACCCCGAGGCCACCCCCGACGACGTCAAGGGCGCCCTGGTCGACGGGGCCGATCGCATCTCCAAGGGCCAGCGGGCCGTGAACATCGGTGCCGCCCTGGCCGAGAAGCCGGACGACGACTGGGTGCAGAAGCTGCCCTCGGCCGACGGCTCGGACACCGAGTGGGGCCCGTCCGACCACATGCCCTGGAACGGCACCCGCTGGTCGGGTACCCGCTGGAGCGGGACGCGCTGGAGTGGTACTCGCTGGTCGGGCACGCGGTGGAGCGCCACCCGCTGGTCGGGCACGCGCTGGTCGGGCACGCGCTGGTCGGGCACCCGCTGGTCGGGCACGCGGTGGAGTGCGACCAGATGGTCGGCCATGGAGTTCGCGTGATCTCGGTTCGCGTGATTTCGGTTCGCGTGATTTCGGTTCGCGTGATGGACCGGTTCCCGTGATGCGACGGTGGGTGCTGGGGATCGCCGCGTTCCACGTGGCGCTGGCCGCTGTCCTGCTGGCCAATGAAGGTTCGTGGTCGCCCGGGGGGTCTCTGGCCGCCCTGGGCGGTTGCGCGGCTGCGTTCGCGCTGGTGGGGCTGGTGCCCATGCACCTGGAGCTGCGCCGCCACGCGTGCACGGTGGTGCTCACCGAGGCCGTGCTGGTCGTGGCCCTTCTCCACCTGGGCCCTGTGGGCGTGGTGCTGGCGGCCGCCTCGGGTGAGGCGCTGGCCTGTGTGGTCTCCCGCCAGCGCCGCCTGAAGGTCGTCTTCAACGTGGCCGGCACGTGCGGGGCCGCCGCGGTGGCCGCCGTCGTGTTCGCCCACATGGACAGCCGCCTCCTCCACCCGTGGTCGGCTGCCGTCCTGGCCGGCGTGTCCGCCTACGTGGTGACGAGCATGCTGACCACGTCGGCCATCCTGGCCGTGGCCGAACACCGCCGCTTCGTCGGCGTGCTACTCGCCAATGCCGCCACCGTCGCCGTCGCGTCGGCGGCCTCCGCCTCCGTGGGGCTGTCGGCCGTCGCCCTGGGCGAGGTCAGCACGGCCGGCCCCGTGCTCCTCGCCCCCCTCCTCGCCCTGGTCTTCCTGGGCACCCGCCGCATGGCCCTGCAGTCGGCCGAGCACATGCGGTTCCAGCGGCTGTACGAGGCGTCGGCCCGCACGGCCCAGCTGGCCGGTTTCGAGGACGCCCTGGCCACGTTGGCGGGCGAGGCCCGCGGCCTGGTCACCGGCTTCGCGGCCATCTGCTGCGGGCAGAAGCCCGACGGCGAGTGGGTGGGCGTCCTGGTGGACGACACCGGCGCGTCGCCGGCCGGCCCCGAGGTGGTGGCCGCCCTGGTCGCCCTCCCGGGCGACAAGCCCCAGGCCGTGCCCCTGAGCCAGGGCTCCGTGCTGTCGCAGGCCATGCCCCAGGCCACCGACCTGGTGTGGGCGCCGCCTCGCCCGGGCACCAAGGGCAAGGTGCACCTGGCCGTGTTCCGGGAGATCGGTCCCGACGAGCAGGCCGAGGCCCGCTCCGAGGTGCTGGGCGCCTTCTCCGGTCACGCCGCCCTCACCGTGGCCAACGCCCTCCTCTACCAGGAGGTCGAGGAGGCCCTGCTCCGCCAGATCGACCTCACCCACCAGAAGGGCGAGTTCCTGGCCACCGTGTCCCACGAGCTGCGCACCCCCCTCACCTGCGTGCTGGGCGCGGTGTCGACCATCCGCCGCTGCCAGGGACGCCTCGGCCCCGAGGACGTGGACCGCATGCTCCAGACCGCCCTGGACCAGGGCGACCGCCTGAAGCGGTTGATCGAGGACCTGCTGCAGGTGGCGTCGGCCGAGCACGGCGAGATGCGGCCCGAGTTGCGGATGGTCGACCTCGACAGCCTGATCGGCTCGATCGTGAGCGACCTGTCCGCCCCCGGCCTGCGCCTGCGGGCCGAGGTCGAGGCGGGCTGCGGCGGCCTGCGCACGGACGAGCACAAGCTCCGCCAGATCATCACCAACCTGGTGGAGAACGGCGTGAAGTACGCCCCCGAAGGCGGCATCGAGGTGCGGGCGTCGCTCATGCCGACCCTCAACGGTGTCGAGATTCGTGTGGTGGACCATGGCTCCGGGATCCCCGAGGCCGACCGGGAGCGGGTGTTCGAGCGTTTCGTGCAGCTCGACCAGTCGTCCACCCGGCGCCGGGGCGGAACGGGCCTGGGCCTGTACCTGTGCCGGCAGTTGGCCGGCCTCTTGGGGGGGTCGCTGACCCTCGAGGCGACGGCAGGCGGGGGGTCCACGTTCCTGCTGACACTGCCATGGCAGCCGGCGGGCACACCGGCCGGTGAGACGAGCGCGGTGATCGCCGCCGAGCACAGCTCGGTGCTGCGACCGCCCGCCCTGACGGGGAGGTAGCAGTGCGAGACACGCACGTACGGCGGATCCTGGTGGCGGACGACGACCCGGACATCCTTCATCTCTTGACCCTCAACCTGGAAGCGGAGGGGTACGACGTCGTCAAGGCGACCAACGGCGAGGAGGCGTGGACGCTGGCTCGCAACGCCGTGCCCGACCTGGTGGTCCTCGACGTGATGATGCCGGAGCGGGACGGCCTGGACGTGCTCACGTCCCTGAAGGCCAACCCCCGCACCCAGCACATCCCCGTGGTGCTGCTCACGGCCAAGGCCACCGACGCCGAGGTGTGGGAAGGCTGGCGGGCCGGAGCGGACTACTACATCACCAAGCCGTTCATCCTGGACGAGCTGTTGCACTTCATCGACCACGTGGTCGAGGTGACACCCGCTCCCACCGTCTAAGCTCGAACGTCCCCCGGCCGGGGGGCAGCGAGTGAAAACCGTGGGCGAACACCCCGACTTCCAGGCCGAGCAGGCATTCCTCGACACCGCATACGACAGGCTCGAACGCATGCGAGCCGCGGTCGCGGAGCGTGTCCAGGAGGTCCTCCAGCAGCGGGGCGGCACCTTCCAGGCCGTCACCGAGCGGGACATCGTCGTTCGCACCGGCCTCCAGCGCCTGGAGCAACTCGACATCGGCCGGGAGTCGCTCGTCTTCGGCCGCATCGACCGGGCCGGCGACGAAGCGGGCGGCAACGGCAGCAGCGGCAACAACGGGAACGGGGAGGCCTTTCACATCGGCCGGCTGGCCGTGTCGGGCGAGGACCAGGAGCCCCTGGTGGTCGACTGGCGGGCGCCCGTGGCCGAACCCTTCTACCGGGCCACCGGCCGGCACCCGATGGGCCTGGTCCGCCGCCGCCACTTCGCCACCGAGGGCCGCCGCCTGGTGGGGATGGAGGACGAGCTGTTCGGCGTCGGCTTCGGCGAGGGCTTCGGCGAGGATGCTGGCATCGGCGAGGGTGCCGGACACGACGACAACGTGCAGGGGGCAGGCGCCCTGTTCGCCGCCCTCGAGCGCTCCCGCACCGGCGTCATGCGCGACATCGTGGCCACCGTCCAGCGGGAACAGGACGAGGTCATCAGGGCCGAGCTGCCCGGCGTGCTGGTGGTGCAGGGCGGTCCGGGCACGGGCAAGACGGCCGTCGCCCTCCACCGGGCCGCCTACCTGCTCTACACCCACCGCTTCCCGCTGGAGCGCCAGGGCGTGCTCATGGTCGGGCCGAATCCGCTGTTCCTCCGCTACATCGACCAGGTGCTCCCGTCGCTGGGGGAGACGGGCGTGGCCCTCACCACCGTCGAGGGGCTGGTAGCCGACGCCCGGGTGCGGGGCACCGACTCGCCCGCCGCAGCCCGGGTCAAGGGCGACGCCCGCATGGCCCGGTTCATCGTCCGGGCCGTCAGGGACCGCCAGCGGCCGCTGCGCAAGCCGGTGGAGGTGGGCTACGGGGGCGTGGTGCTGCGGCTCACGCCGTCGGACACGGAGGACATCGTGACCACGGCCAAGCGCCGGGCCGGCTCGCACAACGCCCGCCGCCGCTTCGTGGAGTCGCTGGTGCGCCGCCGCCTGCACGCCCAGTACCTCGGGGTGCTCGACCGCCAGCGCCGCACCGGCCTGCGGAGCGAGCTGGGCGAGGGCGAGACCGACCTGCCCGAGGCCGACCTGTGGCGCGAGATCCGGCGGGACCCGGCCGTGGCTGCCGCCCTCGACCGCATGTGGCCGGTGCTCACGCCCCAGGAGCTGCTGCACGACCTGTTGGGTGCGCCCGCCCTGGTGGCCCTGGCCGGCCGGGGCATCCTGACCGAGGACGAGATGCGGGTGCTGGCCCGGCCCCGGAGCGAGTCACTGGACGAGGTCCCGTGGTCGGCGGCCGACATGCCCCTGCTGGACGAGGCCCGGGTGGCCCTGGGTTCACGCCGGGTCGGTGCCGGCGACGGGACGGACGCCGAGATCCGCAATTACGGCCACATCGTGGTGGACGAGGCCCAGGACCTCACCCCCATGCAGCTGCGCATGCTCACCCGGCGGTCGCTGTCCGGGTCCATGACCGTGGTGGGCGACATCGCCCAGGCCACCGGGCCCCGGGCTCCCGACGGCTGGGACGAGATCACCGCCCACCTGCCCTCCCGGCGCCCGCCCCGGATGGTGGAGCTGTCGGTCAACTACCGCACGCCGGCCGAGATCATGGAGGTGGCCGGCCGGGTGCTGGCCGTCGCCGCCCCTCACCTGCGCCAGCCCCGGTCCATCCGCTCCACGGAGACGCCACCGTGGCGGGTGCTCGTCGGGCCGGGCGAGTCGCTGGCCGAGCGGGTGGCCGAGGTGGCGGCGTCCGAGCGCGACCGGGTGGCGGGGGGCACGGTCGCGATCATCGCCCCCGACGCGCTGGTGGCCTCGCTCCAGGAGGGTCTGCGGGCGGCCGGCCTCGAGGTGGGCGGGCCGGCCGGCGGGCTGGAGTCGCCCGTCACGCTGTTGCCCATGGGCGTGGTGAAGGGCCTGGAGTTCGACGCCGTGGTGGTGGTGGAGCCCGCCCGCATCGTGGCCGACGCACCCCAAGGCCTGCGGGCCCTCTACGTGGCCCTGACCCGGGCCACCAAGCGGCTCACGTTGGTGTTCGCCGAGCCCCTGCCCGAGCCCATCGCCTGACGCAGGCCGGCCAGCACCAGCCCGGCCAGGCCCACCAGCACGCCCGCCACCACGTCCAGGATCCAGTGGTTCCCGGTGATCACGACCACGAGCCCCACCACGGCGGGGTAGGCCAGCGCCGCTCGTCGCCAGAACCGGCTGTGCACGAGGGGCGCCACCGCGGCCGAGCACCACACCGCCCAGGCCAGGTGCAGGCTGGGCATGGCGGCCAGCGGGTCGGAGATGTGCTCGATGATGGGCGTGCGGAAGGACCACAGCCCGCCCAGGGTGGCGAGCGTGTCCTGGGCGCCGACACCGGCGGGCAGGAGGCGGGGCGGGGCGGTGGGCAGGACGGCGAACACGGCCAGGGCGATGGCGGTGGACAGCAGCAGGGCCGTCCGCATGCGCCGGTAGTGATCGGGCTGGGCGAACCAGAGGGCGACCACGACGGTCGCCGTCACCAGGACGTGAGCGGTGGCGTAGAACACGTTGGCGCCCCGCACCATGTCGGGCATGGACAGGAACCAGCGCTGGATGCCGCCCTCGACGTGCAGGTCGAAGAAGCGCTCGACGGCTACCACCCCCCGGGCGTTGGCCATGGCCCGGGACAGGGCGTGGGGATCGGTGGCCGTGCTCGCCCGAGTGTTGCGTATGGCGGCGTAGGCGCCGTAGCCACCGGCCAGCACGGAGAGCTCGACCCACCATCGGGGCCGGCGCCGATCCCGGGCGACCGTGACGGGTCGCCGAGCGGGGCGGGCAATGGCCGGTGCAGTCCCCATCCGCACAGCCCACCAAACCGATCTGTGAACCCGCTGAGAGCGGGCCCTTCAGCAGGAAGGATCAGGCAGGAGCGGCCAGGCGCCGGTGCTGGTGGCTGGATGCCGACAGCCGGCTGTGGAAGTTGGAGCCCGAGGCCACGGCGGCGACGTAGGCCGCCTTGCGCTTGGCCACCCGGGGGCTCCCCTCGTCCTCCAGGTGGACGGCGTCGGGGTCGAGCTGCGAGTTGATGCCGTCCCGGAGGAGGGCGACGGCCTCGGCTCGCATCTGGGAGATGCGGGAGGGCGACACGCCCAACTCGTCGGCCAGCTCCTGCATGGGCCGCTCCTCGAAGAAGTAGCCCACGACGACGTGGCGCAGCCGGCCGGGCAGGGCGGCCACGGCGTCGATCAGGTAGGCCCGCCGCTCCCGCTCCATGAGCACGTGGTCGGGGCTGAGCTCATCGGCCGGCAGGATCGAGTCGGCGCCCGAGTCGGCGATGATCGAGTCGTAGTTCAGGACCACCGAACGGTGGACGTCCCCGGCGATGGCCTCGACGGCCGGCGCGTCCATCCCGACCTTCTCGGCCACCTCGGCCGTGGTCGGGGTGCGACCCAGCTGGGCAGTGAGGGTCTCGTGGGCGGCCAGCATGCGCCGCGCCTTCGAGCGCACGGACCGGCTGGCCCAGTCGCGGCTGCGGAGCTCGTCGAGCAGGGCGCCACGGATGCGCTGGGAGGCGTAGTGGTCGAAGCGGCAGTCGCGGGTGGGGTCGAAGCTGCGAGCGGCCTGGGCCAGTCCGACCATGGCGGCCGAGACGAGGTCGTCGCGCCCGACATGGCGGGGCACCCGGGCGACCACCTGGGTCACGGCGTAGTCCACGAGCGGCAGGTTCTCCCGTACGAGACGCTCCTCGGTCGCCCGCTGCAGCGCCTCCGTCCCCATGCCGTCGTTCCGCATGAGGAGAATGTCGGATATCGGAGGGGTTCGGCGCATCGGCCGCGAGGGTGATTTCGGCCCATCCCATCGTCCATCTCGGCCATGTCCCGTGTCCCCACATCGGTCTAGTCATCCGGTGGGATCGTTCCTGCCGACTCCCAGGTGGCCCCTGGCAGACCCCCAGTACAGTGACGCCCGATGCCGGCCCCGCCCGCCAGTGCCGTCGTGGTCGACGAGTGGCCGCTGGTGCGCCTCGGCATCGGCCAGGCCCTGCGGGGGCTCGACATCAAGGTCGTGGCCGAGCTGTCGACCGGGGCCGACGCGGCCCGCCGGGCGGGCGAGTTGGGCGCCGGGTGGCTCATCCTCGGCACCCACCGGGACGTGCCCGCGGCCGACGTGGTGCGCCGGTCCCAGGCCATCGGAGGCGACCGGTCCCCCCGGGTCATGGTGCTGCTCGACCACGTGAGCCGCGACGCCCTGGCCGGCCTGCTCGGGCTCGGGGTCGACGCCCTGCTGGTGCGCTCGGCCCGGCCCGAGGAGGTGGCCGACGCCGTGCGCCGGGTGGTGCGGGGCGAGCGGGTGGTGGCGCCGGCGCTGCTCCCCCTGCTGGTGGGCGTGCTCGGGTCCATGCCCGACGCCGAGCAGGCCGAGTCCGACGGGCTGCTCACCCGCAAGGAGCTCGAGGTGCTCGGCCGGCTGGCCGAGGGCCTTTCCAACAAGGACATCGCCGACGCCCTGTTCGTCACCTCGGCGACGGTCAAGACCCACCTGGCCCACATCTACACGAAGCTCGGCGTGACCGGCCGCCAGGAGGCGGTGGCCCGGGCCGTGGAGCTCGGTCTGCTGGGCTGAGGGGCACAAATCCTCACATAGGGGCCTCGTACGCCGATCCTGTCGATGAGTGACTCTCCAGCACTTCTCCACGGTCCTCTTTCGCGAGCGTCACCTGCTCGAGCTGTTGCTGTTCAAGCTCGAGGAGGAAGACCTCCTGTTGGAGGCGGGGCGCACCCGGTGGCTGACGCATGCCAGCAGAGAGGTCGAGACCGTCCTGGACGAGCTCGCCAAGGTGGAGCTGGCTCGGGCGGCGGCGCTGGCCGCCGCCGGTCCGGAGATCGGGGTGGGGGACGCGGTGACGCTGGCCGAGGTCGTGGAGGCGGCGCCGGCGCCGTGGGACGGCATCTTCGCCGAGCACCAGCAGGTGCTCCAGCGGTTGTCGGCGCAGGTGCTGCAGATGGCGGCGTCCAACCGAGCCCAGCTGCGCCAGGGCTACGAGGTCATCCGCACGGCCCTGACGGCGGCTGCGGCAGGCACATGACCGACGACCCGATCTCGGAACTGGCCCGGCTCTGGCACCTGGCGGCCGAGCAGGGCGAGCACGTGGTGCTGCCGCCGGGCGTGGCCCAGCAGCTGGAGCTGCGGGCGCTGGCCTACCGGGAGGCGCTGGCCGCGGGCGAGCGCATCCTGTCGCCGTCCCTCGTCGAGTTCCTCGGCCAGTAGCGGCTTCTCGGGCAAGGAGCGGCTTCTCGGGCAATAGCGTTCGTCGGGTGGATCCGTCCGACCCGCTCGCCACCGTCGCCCAGTGGGTGGAGGAGGCCGCGGCCGCCGGCGTGGTCGAGGCCAACGCCATGGTGCTGGCGACGGTGGGCACCGGCGAGGGGGCCAGCCGGCCGTCGGCCCGGGCCGTGCTCCTGAAGGACGTGTCCGGCGGTGGCCTGGTGTTCTTCACCAACTACCGGAGCCGCAAGGGCCGGGAGCTGGCGGCCAACCCGTGGTGCGCGGCCACGTTCGCGTGGCCGTCGTTGGGGCGGCAGGTGCGGGTGGTGGGCCGGGCCTCGCCCGTCGACCCGGCCGAGTCCGACGCGTACTGGGCCACCCGCCCGCGGGAGAGCCAGCTGGCGGCATGGGCATCGCCCCAGAGCAAGGTGCTGCCCGACCGGGCCGCCCTGGACGCGTTGGTGGGCGCCGTTGCCCTCCGCTTCGAGGGTGTCGATACCGTGCCTCGCCCGCCCCACTGGGGCGGCTACCGGCTGGTGCCCGAGGAGGTCGAGTTCTGGACGCGTGGCGAGAACCGGCTGCACGACCGGCTCCGGTGGGTGCGTTCTGGCCAGACGTGGGCCGTCGATAGGCTCGCCCCGTGACTGCACCCACTGCCCCCGAAGTCGGTTTCGACGAACTGGCCGCTGGCCTGGAAGCGGGCGCGCCCGTGATCGACGTTCGCAACCCGGACGAGTACGAGACCGTCCGGGTGCCGGGCGTGCGGCTCATCCCCCTGCCCGAGCTGGGTGAGCGGTTGGGCGAAGTGCCCAAGGACCAGCAGGTGTTCGTGATCTGCGCCGCGGGGGGCCGGAGTCTCGCCGCCGCCGCCGCCCTCAACGAGGCCGGATACGACGCCGTGTCGGTGGCCGGCGGCACCAACGGTTGGGCGGCCGAGGGGCGCCCGGTGGAGTCAGGCGCCTAAGGCCATGGCCATCCGGGTGGAAGACGACGGGCCCGTCCGCATCGTCACCATCGACCGCCCGCAGACGCGCAACGCCATCGACGGACCCACGGCCCAGGCACTGGCCGAGACCTGGCGTGAGTTCGACGCCGACGTCTCGGTGTCCGTCGGCGTCTTCACCGGGGCGGGCGGCACGTTCTGCTCGGGTGCCGACCTGAAGGCGGTGGCGTCGGGCGCCGGCAACCGGGTCACGGTCGACGGTGACGGGCCGTTGGGGTGCACGCGCCTGCTGCTGTCCAAGCCGGTGATCGCCGCCGTGGAGGGCCACGCCGTGGCCGGCGGGTTGGAGCTGGCGCTGTGGTGCGACCTGCGGGTCGCCGCGTCGGACGCCGTGTTCGGCGTGTACTGCCGGCGTTGGGGTGTTCCCCTGGTGGACGGCGGCACGATCCGCCTGCCCCGGCTCATCGGGCACAGCCACGCGCTGGACATGATCCTCACCGGGCGGGGCGTGTCGGGCGACGAGGCGTTGTCGATGGGCCTGGCCAACCGCCTGTGCCCGCCCGGGGAGGCGTTGGCGTCGGCGGTCGAACTGGCCGGGCAGGTGGCCGACTTCCCGCAGCTGTGCCTGCGCACGGACCGGCTGTCGTCCTACCGGCAGTGGGACCTCGACATCGACGAGGCCCTGCGCCAGGAGACGGCCGGCGGCCTGGAGGTCATCCGGTCGGGCGAGACCCGTGACGGTGCTACCCGTTTCGCCCAGGGCGAGGGGCGGCACGGAGCCTTCTAAGTTTCGCGGACGCCCCGCTGGTGTAGAGCAGTTGGGTGATCCGACGCGTGGCCCGATGGGTGGACGACCGCCTGTCGCTGTCGCGCTTCGCTCGCACCACCTTGAACAAGGTCTTCCCCGACCACTGGTCCTTCATGTTGGGCGAGGTGGCTCTGTACGCGTTCGTGGTGCTCGTGCTCACGGGCACGTTCCTCACGTTCTTCTTCAACCCCTCGACGCGCGAGATCGTGTACCACGGCTCCTACAAGCCGTTGCAGGGAATCACCATGTCGCAGGCCTACGAATCGACGGTGCGGCTGAGCTTCGACGTGCGGGCCGGGCTGGTGATGCGCCAGATCCACCACTGGGCGGCGCTGGTGTTCATCGCCGCCATCGTCACCCACCTGTGCCGGGTGTTCTTCACCGGCGCGTTCCGCCGGCCGCGAGAGTTGAACTGGATCGTGGGCGTGACGTTGCTGCTGCTTGCCGTGGGCAACGGCTTCACCGGCTACTCGTTGCCCGACGATCTGCTGTCGGGGACGGGCCTGCGCATCGCCTACTCGATCGTGCTCGGCGTCCCGTTCGTGGGCACGTGGCTGGCGTTCCTGTTCTTCGGGGGCGAGTTCCCGGCCGACCAGATCGTGAACCGGCTGTTCGTGATCCACATCATGATCGTGCCCGCGCTGATCGTCGCCCTGCTCACCGCCCACATGGCGATCCTGTGGCGGCAGAAGCACACGCAGTTCCCGGGCCGGGGACGCCGTGACGACAACGTGGTGGGGTCGTACCTGTGGCCCACGTACGCGGCCAAGAGCGTGGGGTTGTTCTGCCTGGTGTTCGCCGTGCTGGCCGCCCTGGGCGGGCTGGCCCAGATCAACCCCATCTGGCTCTACGGCCCGTTCCACCCGGCGGTGGTGTCGACCGCGGCCCAGCCCGACTGGTACGTGGGTTGGCTGGAGGGCGCCCTGCGCATCATGCCGCCGTGGGAGATCCGGGCCTTCCACCACACCCTCGCCAACGTGTTCTTCCCGGGCGTGCTGCTGCCCGGCATCACGTTCGGGTTCCTGTACGCATGGCCGTTCCTGGAGGAGCGGTTCACGCACGACTACGCCGTGCACCACCTGCTCGACCGGCCCCGGTACCGGCCGTTGCGCACCGCCTTCGGCGTGGCCACGCTCACGTTCTACGGCGTGCTGCTGGTGGCCGGCGCTCAGGACATCGTGGCCCAGAAGCTCGACGTGTCAATCGTGACGGTCACCCACACGCTGCAGGTGCTGCTGCTGGTGCTGCCCGTGCTGTTCGCCGTGCTGGCATGGAAGGTGTGCCGTGACCTGGCCGGGGCCGAGGAGCTGGCCCAGCGCAAGGCCCGCATTCGGGGCGAGGTGCCGCCCGACGACGGCGGGGGCCCACCGCCGCCGGCCGCGGGCGCAGCCGGGGCCGTCCCCGTCATGGCCATGGCCGCCGGGCCGGCCCCGGCATCCTCGGGCCAGCGCGATCACACCGGCCGGTGGATGGCCGCCGGCACCGCGGTGGCCGCGGGCGTGGCCTGGGTCCTCGGCCGCCGCCGCCGCCCGTAACCACGCCCCTGCGCCGGCCCCCTCCTCGTGAAGCCGTTCTCTTGCAACTGAGTTTCGGTACTCGCGACTGAGTTGCAACAGAACGGTTGGGGCGCCGCCGCCAGTGGGTGTCTCACCGGATCGGCACCTCGGCGGGCGTGGCCGGCGACACCTTGTCGGCGTGGGCCAGCCATGCCGCGAACAGCAGGCATGCGCCCAGCAGGCTGGGCACGCACGCCGACCCCCACATCAGCGCGCCGGCCACCTGCTGGTCGTTGAGGGCGGCATCCAACCGCCCGCCGAACCCGTGCGCGATGTACCACGGGTACCAGGGATGGCCGGTGAGGGCGAGGGCGGCGCCCAGAGCGGTGGCGGGCAGCGTGGTGAGGAACACCACCAGCACGCCGGGGCCGTAGGCCGACCGCCGCCGGGCTCCGGCGGCCACCCACCACAGCAGGGCCGACGTGGCCAGCAACGACACGTGCTCCATCCCGTGCAGCACGGCGTTGGACAGTGCCGCGTCGTACAGGGCGGGGACGTGCCACACCCACATGGCCGCCGTCGACAGCACCAGCGCCACCAGCGCCCACAGATACCAGCGGCCACCCACGGCCGACCGGTTGACCGCTCGCGCCCAGCGCGCCGCCCGCCGGCGCGCTCGCCCGGGGAGGGCCCACACCAACGGCGGCACCGGTTCGCCCACGACGAGCAGGGGCGCGGCCACCGTCATGAGCAGCAGATGCTGGACCATGTGCGCGGTCAGCGAACGGTCGGCGGCCACGTCGACCGGCGGCGACAGCGCCACCCCGACGGCCACCAGCCCGCCGAAGAACGCGGCGACCTCCCACCGGCGCACGCCCTGGCCCCTGCCCGCGTGGCGCCACACCCGCCGGACACCGACCGCGTACCACCACGCCAGCAGGGCGACGCCAGCCTCAGCCACAGCCCCGAAGCGTCCAGATGAAGGCCTCCTCGATGAGGATGAGGAGGAGCGACAGGCCGCCCATGGACAAGCCCAGCCAGCCGAGGAACACGTACCGGTCGTCGACGCTCGCCCGCCGCACGCGGTAGCTGATCCACAGGGCCGCCGCCGTGGCCCCGCCGGTGACGACCGTGAGCAGGTGGGCGCCCCACTGCTCCCACTGGTGGGCGCACCAGCCGCTGGCGAAGGCGGACACTCCGGTGATGTGCACCATCCAGAGCAGCGGCCCCGAGGTGACGCCGTACCACAGCCAGAAGCCCCGAGCGGGGGCGCGCCTCACCGCAACAGCCATGGCGACAGGTAGAGGGACGAGAACACGAGGATCCAGACGGCGTCGACGAAGTGCCAGTACAGCGACGCGATCTCGACGGTGTGGTGGCGCTGGCCGTCGAACTTGCCCAGCCACGCCTTGGCCTGCACGACCGCGTTCATCACCAGGCCCACGAGGAGGTGGGCGCCGTGCAGTCCCGTGATCGTGTAGAAGAGCGAGCCGTAGACGGTGGGCCGGATGCCGAAGTGGAGGTCGTGGTACTCCACTGCCTGGTTGGCCAGGAAGGCGGCACCCATGATCCAGGCCACGGCCAGGCCCAGCTTCAACCGGCCCACGTGGCCCCGGCGGATGGCCCACTCCGCCCACGCCATGGGGACGCTGCTGCCCAGGAGCACGACGGTGGCGATCGAGATCTTGCCGAGCGGAGGCTTCTCGATGCCGGCGGGCGGCCACGGGTGTTGGCCCGCTCGCACGTAGAAGTACGACCCGACGAGCGCGCCGAAGATCATCAGCTCGGTGAGGATGAGCATCCACATGCCCCACGTGCCCCGGCGCAGGCCGCGCACCCGGCCCGTGGCCATGGGGACGGCGACGGCGGCGCTCACCTGATGTCCTCCGCCGTGCGCCATGTCCATACGCCCACGGCCGCGGCCGCCAGCACCACACCGACGACGATCACCGTCACCTGGCTCACGAGGAAGCCCACGAACACGATGCCGACGCCCAGCGCGGAGAGGAAGGGGACGTACGTCTCCTCGGGCACCTGCATGATGTCCTCGACCACCGTGTCCATGCCCTCGGTGATGGGCGTTTGCCGCTCGAGGGCGGCGTCGACGCCACCGCCCTCGACGTTGGCCGCCGGCAGCACGCCGTCCCACATGGGATGCCGGCTCGACACCGCGGGGATGACGGCGAAGTTCTCGTGCGGCGGGGGCGACGGTAACGACCACTCGAGGGTGTCGCCGTCCCACGGGTTGGGTCCGGCGGGGGCGCCGCGGGCCCGGCTCCAGAAGAAGTTGTAGAGCGAGACGGCGGTGCCCAGGCCGAACAGGAAGCCGCCGACGGTGGACAGCATGTTGAGCCAGTCCCATCCCAACCCGGCCGGGTACGTGTAGATGCGCCGGGGCATGCCCAACAGCCCCAGGATGTGTTGTGGGAAGAAGCCGAGGTTGAAGCCGGCGAACATGATCCAGAAGCTCCACTTGCCCAACCGCTCCGACAGCATGCGGCCGGTCATCTTGGGGAGCCAGTAGTAGAGGGCGGCGAAGATGGGGAACAGGACACCGCCCACGAGCACGTAGTGGAAGTGGGCCACCACGAAGTACGTGTCGTGCACCTGCCAGTCGAACGGCATCACTGCCACCATCACGCCGGTGATCCCGCCGAGCACGAAGATCGACACGAAGCCGATGGTGTAGAGCAGCGGTGTCGACCACCGGACCGTGCCCCGCCACAGCGTGGCGATGAGGGCGAAGATCACGATGCCGCTCGGTATGGAGATGGTGAGGCTCGCTCCCGAGAAGAAGCCCATGGCCTGGGACGGCAGGCCGGTGGCGAACATGTGGTGCACCCATAGCCCGAAGCTCACGAAGCCGATGCCGACGACGGCGGTGACCACCCACACATACGCCTTCAGCCGGGCCTTGGCGAACACGGGGACGATGGTGGCGATCATGCCGATGGCCGGCACCAGGAGGATGTACACCTCGGGGTGTCCCCAGAACCAGAACAGGTGCTGGAACAGGAGGGGGCTCCCCTTGCGCAACGGGTCGTAGAACGCGGTGCCCACCTTGCGGTCCATCTCCAGGAGGCCGCACGCCACGGTCAGGGCGGGCACGGCGAAGAGGATCATGAAGCCCATGACGAGGATCGACCACACGAAGACGGGCATGCGGTTCAACGTCATCCCGGGGGCGCGCATCTTGAACACGGTGACGATGAAGTTGACGGCGCCGACCGTCGTCGAGATGCCGAGGAAGATGACGCCCAGGCCCCAGAAGTCGATGTTCAGCGCGGGCGAGTAGGTCTTTCCTGTGAGGGGCACGTACGAGAACCAGCCCCCGTCGGGCGCCTTCCCCATGAACTGGCTGGTGAACATGAAGAGGCCCGACAGGAGGAACACCCAGTAGCTGAAGGCGTTCAGCCGGGGGAACGCCATGTCGCGCGTGCCCAGCTGCAAGGGGAGCAGGTAGTTGCCGAAGCCGGCCAGAACCGGGGTGTTGAAGAGGAAGATCATCGTGGTGCCGTGCATGGTGAACAGCTGGTTGTAGGCGCTGGGCCCGAGCACGTGGAGGTCGGGCTCGGCCAACTGCACGCGCATCACCAGCGCCTGCAGCCCGGCCACGAAGAAGAAGATGAAGGCGGTGTAGATGTACCGCACGCCGATGCGCTTGTGATCGACACTGGTGAGGAAGCCGATCAGGCCGGGCGCGTCGCGCCAGGCGGTCTCGACCACGTCCTCGTCGACCACGGGCAGGGCGGTGGTCGTCACTTCAGTGCCTCCAGGTAGGCGAGCACCGCTTGGAGCTGGTCGGGGCTGAGGTCGACGTCGGGCATGAGGCTCCCCCGCTTCAGGGACTGGGCGTGCTGGACCCACTCGGCCAGGTGCTCACGATCGTTGGGCACGGTGACGGCGCCAAGGGTGGTTCGGCTGGCCAGGTGGGTGAGATCGGGCCCGAAGGTGCCGTCGGCGGGCGTGCCCCGCACCGTGTGGCAGCCCGCGCACGTGAGGCGGGAGAAGAGCGCTTCCCCGGCGACGTCGGTGGGGGCGTCACCGGCCTGGTCGGCCACCCAGGTGCGGAACAGGCCGGGCGGGTCGGCGATCACGAGGAAGTCCATGTGGGCGTGTTGCAGCCCGCAGAACTCGGCGCACAGGCCCCGGTAGGTCCCCGGGTGGTCGGCCCTGATGTGGATGAGGTTCGTCTTGCCGGGGATGAGGTCGACCTTGCCCGCCAGCTCCGGCACCCAGAAGCTGTGGTTGACGTCCACCGACGTGAGCGTGATGTCGACGGGCTCACCCACCGGGATGTGGATCTCGTTGGCCGTGACCGCTCGCTGGGCTGGGTACTTGACCGCCCACCAGTACTGGTACCCGGTGACCTCGACCTGCAGGGCATTGGGCTCCGAGCGGGTGAGCCGGTGGGTGGTGTGGATGGTGACGACGGCGAGGAGGAGCACCACCGCGCTGGGCACCACCAGCCCGCCGGCCACGATGAATGCGTGGTCGGTGAAGCGGGTGGGACGCTCGCCCTTGCGGAAGAGGCCGAACACGAACAGGCCCATGGTCACCACGTAGATGACGGTGGCGATGCCGACCATGAGCCAGAAGACGTGGGCCAGGTCGCGTGCCGCCGGCCCCTTCGGGTCGAGGGCACTGGGCGCCTTGGCGAGGAG
The DNA here is from genome assembly GCA_035651095.1 of Acidimicrobiales bacterium. Taxonomy (GTDB): domain Bacteria; phylum Actinomycetota; class Acidimicrobiia; order Acidimicrobiales; family JAUTXP01; genus DASRGI01. Next base: position 33,909 of record DASRGI010000089.1, read on the forward strand.
AAGCGCCAGCGTCACCGGCGGTTCCAGAAGGCTGGGCCGATGGGCTCCGGGTAGTCACTGCGCGCCCGGAGGAACCCTTGGCCGTCGACCCGCAGCGGCAGCTGGGGGAGCGACCGGGTGGCCGGGCCGAAAACGGGCCGGGCCCCGTCGAGCACGTCGAAGGCCGACTGGTGGCAGGGGCACAGCAACTGGTGGGTCTCGACCTGGTACAGGCCCACGGGGCAGCCGGCGTGGGTGCAGACCTTGTTGTAGGCCACGTAGCCGTTGGGGGCCCACGCTTCCCGGCCGGGGCGGGGCCGGTTGAGGTCGGCCTCCACCCGCACCAGCACGGTCTGGCCGTCGGCCGAGCCGGCGTGGCCTTCGGGATAGACGGTGAACATGCCGCCGATGGGGATGTCCTCGGCCCGGATGGGCTCACCGTCCTCGCCCACCACCCGGCTGCCGGGGCGCCAGGGCGTGCGGTACAGGGACTTGCCCGGGCTGGGGCCGAGGGAGCGGATGGGGAACACGGCGGCCACGCCCAGGGCGGCCGCGGCCAGGCCCAGCATGCGGGTGAGGAGCTTGCGCCGGCCGATGACCCCGCCCCGCTCGAAGCTCTCCTCCACCACCTCGAGCTCTGCTTCGGTGGCCTCGTGGAGGTGGCGCTCCTCAACCACCGGGCCCTGGGGGAGGAGGCGGTGGCCCCACACGACGAAGCCGAAGCCGAACCCGCCCAGGGCGATGGCCAGCAGCACCCCCTCGGCCTGGGGCTGGCCGCCGTTGAAGTAGACGACGGCCAGGGCGATGGCGGCCACGATGGTCACGGCGAAGCCGAGGGCGGCGCGCAGCTCGTCGCCGGTGCCCCCGGGGACGGGACCGCCGGTGAGGTCGCTCCCGGGATCGGTGTCCGTCACTCCCGCTCCCCGATCCAGAAGAGGGCGAGCAGCAGCGCGCCGATGCCCGCCACCCAACCGACCAGTCCCTCGGCGAACGGGCCCAGGTGCCACAGGCCCAGGCCGCCCCGGTCGTCGGGGTGGCGCAGCGACACCACGTAGGCGGCGATGGAGTCGAGTTCGTGCTCGTTGATCGTGCGGGGGCTGAAGCCGGGCATGTCCACGGGGCCGGCCCGCACCGCCTCGCCGATCTGGGTGGGCGTCGACTGGTGGAGGGACGGGGCGATGAGGCCGAGCAGGGCGCCGCCCTCGCCCGCCCACTGGTGGCAGGACGCGCAGTTGGCCCGGTACAGCTCGCCGCCGGCGGCGAGGTCGCCCTTCTCGGGGTGGACGTCGGGGATGGGCGGGCCGCCGGCGATGAACGGCGTCATGTAGTTGATGAGGGCGTCGATCTGGGCCCGGTCGTAGGCGGGCGGGCGCCGGCGCCGGGGGTCGTCCTCGCTGCGGATGGGCATGCGCCCGGTGGACAAGGCGTAGTCGACCTCGGCCTCGCCGATGCCCTGGAGGGCCACGCCCTGGTCCGTCCCCTGGCCGCTGTCACCGTGGCAGTACGCGCAGTCTCGCTGGTACAGGTACCGGCCGTCCGTGCTGTGGCGCTCCGTCGGCGGGATGGGCCCGGGCGCGGCCAACGCGTGGCGCGGGGCCGGCAACGACAGGAACGCCAGCGTCAACATGCACGGGAGCGCGACGACACGGGGGAGCACCAGGACTGGCCCTGCCCACCCGCTCACCCCCCCGAAACCTGCCCACTCGATCGCCCATCGATCGTGGCCGAGCAGGGTAGGTTCCCCGATGATGCGAAAGCTGATCGCGGCGTGGCCGGCGGCCCGGCAGCTGTCCGGCGACCTGTTGGGGCTGGGCAAGGCGGTGAAGTCGGAGCGGTACGAGCAGCTGATGCCCCGCACGGCCGAGGCCGACGCCGTCGTGCGCTCGGTGTGCCCGTACTGCGCCGTGGGCTGCGGCCAGCGGGTGTTCGTCCAGGACGGGCGGATAACGCAGATCGAGGGCGACCCCGACAGCCCCATCTCCCGGGGCCGGCTCTGCCCGAAGGGGTCGGCTACCAAGAGCCTGGTCACCAACCCCGCCCGTGAGTACAAGGTGAAGTACCGCCGGCCCCATGGCACCGAGTGGGAGGAGCTCCCCCTCGACCGGGCCATGGACATGATCGCCGACCGGGTGCTCGCCACCCGCGAGGCCACTTGGCAGGAGAACGACCCCGACCATCCGGAGTGGGCCCACCTGCGGCGCACCCTCGGTTTCGCCAGCCTCGGAGGAGCGACCCTCGACAACGAGGAGAACTACCTCATGAAGAAGCTGTACACGGCTCTGGGAGCCATCCAGATCGAGAACCAGGCCCGCATATGACACTCCTCCACCGTGCCCAGTTTGGGTACCTCGTTCGGTAGGGGCGGCGCCACCACGTTCCAGCAGGACCTGGCCAACAGCGACTGCATCGTGATCATGGGTTCGAACATGGCGGAGTGCCACCCAGTGGGCTTCCAGTGGGTGATGGAGGCGCGCCAACGGGGCGCCACCGTCATCCACGTCGACCCCCGGTTCACGCGCACGAGCGCGGTGTCCGACGTGCATGTCCCCATCCGGGCCGGGTCGGACATCGCCTTCCTCGGGGCCATCGTCAACTACATCCTCGAGAACGGCCGCGAGTTCCGCGAGTACGTCGAGCACTACACCAACGCGTCCCTCATCGTCCGGGAGGATTTCAAGGACACCGAGGATCTCGACGGCATCTTCTCGGGCTGGGACCCGGAGGAGGCCCAGTACGAGGTCGAGTCGTGGCAGTACGAAGGCGTGGAGACGCCGGCGACGGCCCACCATGGCGAGTCCGATGCTGCGCTGGGGGAGCGCCACGGCAGCCACGGTGGCCAGACCGGTGGTCTGCCCCGCCGCCTGGACCCCACGCTCCAGCACCCGCGCTGCGTGTTCCAGCTCCTGAAGAAGCACTTCGCCCGCTACACGCCCGAGGTGGTGGAGGAGCTGTGCGGCGTCCCCCGCGACCGGTTCCTCCAGGTGGCCGAGGCGCTGTGTGACAACTCCGGCCGCGACCGCACCTCGGCCTTCTGCTACGCCGTGGGCTGGACCCAGCACTCGGTGGGCGTCCAGTACATCCGCACTGCGGCCATCATCCAGCTCCTGCTCGGGAACATCGGCCGGCCCGGCGGCGGCATCCTCGCCCTGCGGGGCCACGCCAGCATCCAGGGCTCCACCGACATCCCCACGCTCTACAACATCCTGCCCGGCTACCTCCCCATGCCCCATGGCATGGAGGGCCCGGACCTGGCCGGCTACCTCGACATCAACGCGTCCAAGACCGGCTTCTGGGCCCACATGGGCGAATACTTCGTGAGCCTGCTGAAGGCCTGGTGGGGTGACGCAGCTACGGCCGAGAACGACTTCTGCTTCGACTACCTGCCGCGTATCACGGGCGACCACTCCACCTACCAGACCGTCACCGACATGGCCGACGGCAAGGTGCAGGGCTTCTTCGTCGTGGGCGAGAACCCGGCCGTGGGCTCGGCCAACTCCAAGCTCCACCGGTTGGCCTTGGCCCAGCTCGACTGGCTGGTGGTGCGCGACTTCGTGGAGATCGAAACGGCGTCGTTCTGGTACGACGGCCCCGAGATCGACACGGGTGAGCTGCGCACGCAGGACATCAAGACCGAGGTGTTCTTGATGCCGGCGGCCACCCACACGGAGAAGGACGGCACATTCACCAACACGCAGCGCCTGTTGCAGTGGCACCACAAGGCGGTCGAGCCCCAGGGGGACTGCCGGTCCGACCTCTGGTTCTACTTCCACCTGGGCCGCATCATCCGGGAGAAGCTGGCCGGGTCGACCGACCCCAAGGACCGCCCCATCCTCGACCTCACGTGGGACTACCCGACCATCGGCGACATCGCCGAGCCCGACGCCGAGGCCGTGCTCCGGGAGATCAACGGGTGGGGTCCCGACGGGCGCACGCTGTCGAGCTACACGGAGATGAAGGCGGACGGGTCGACGGCGGGCGGCTGCTGGATCTACTGCGGCTGCTATGCCGACGAGACCAACCAGACGGCCCGGCGCAAGCCTGGCCAGGACCAGAACTGGGTCGCGCCCGAGTGGGGATGGGCGTGGCCGTCCAACCGGCGCACGCTCTACAACCGGGCGTCGGCCGACCCCGAGGGCAAGCCCTGGTCGGAGCGCAAGCGGTACGTGTGGTGGGACGAGGAACAGGAGCGCTGGACGGGTTACGACGTCCCCGACTTCGAGGCCACCAAGCGGCCCGACTACCGCCCGGCCCAGGATGCCACTGGGGAAGCGGCCATCGCCGGCGACGCCCCCTTCATCATGCAGGGCGACGGGCTGGGCTGGCTGTTCGTGCCCAACGGCCTGAAGGACGGGCCCCTGCCCACCCACTACGAGCCCCACGAATCGCCGTTCCGGAACCCCCTCTACTCGCAGCAGTCCAACCCGGCGCGCCTGCAGAAGTGGCGCAAGGACAACCGGTACAACCCCACCGACGGCGAGCCCGGCGCCGACGTGTTCCCGTACGTCATGACCACCTACCGGGTGACCGAACAGCACACCGCCGGTGGCATGAGCCGATTCATCAATTATCTTTCCGAACTGCAACCGGAGATGTTCTGCGAGGTCAGCCCGCAACTGGCGGCCGAGCGGGGTCTCACCCACGGGGAGTTCGCCACCATCATCACGTCCCGGACGGCCATCGAGGCGCGAGTGCTGGTGACCGACCGCGTCGCCCCCCTCACCGTGCAGGGACGCACCCTGCACCAGGTAGGCCTGCCCTACCACTGGGGCCAGCGGGGACTCTCCAAGGGCGACTCGGCCAACGACCTGTTCCCGCTCGCCCTCGACCCCAACGTGCACATCCAAGAGGTCAAGGCGGCGACGTGCGACGTGCGCCCGGGCCGCCGCCCCCGCGGTGCCGCCCTGCTGGCGCTGGTCGAGGAGTACCGGGCCCGGGCGGGGGTGCTGTGACCGTGATCGACCCGGCCGCCCTCTCCGGGTACGACGTCCACCCACCGCGGGTGGGCTTCTTCACCGACACCACGCTCTGCATCGGGTGCAAGGCGTGCGAGGTGGCGTGCAAGGAGTGGAACGGCGTACCCGACGACGGGCTCAACTGGCTCACGTCGTCGTACGACCACACCGGCGCCCTGGGGGCCAACACCTGGCGCCACGTGGCCTTCATCGAGAAGCAGGCGCCCGCGGGCGAGGGCCCGGCGGGCGAGGGCACCGCCGGCGTGCAGTGGCTGATGTCGTCCGACGTGTGCAAGCACTGCACGTCGGCTGCATGCCTGGACGTGTGCCCCACCGGCTCGCTCATGCGCACCGAGTTCGGCACTGTCGTCGTCCAGCAGGACATCTGCAACGGGTGCGGGTACTGCGTGCCCGCCTGCCCGTTCGGTGTCATCGACCGGCGCCACGACGACGGCCGGGTGTGGAAGTGCACTCTCTGCTACGACCGCCTGAAGAACGACCTCGAACCGGCCTGCGCCCAGGCCTGCCCCACGAAGTCGATCCAGTTCGGGCCGCTCGACGAGTTGCGGGTGCGGGCCCATGATCGGGTGGCCAAGCTGCACGATGCCGGCACGGTCGACGCCCGGCTGTACGGCGCCGGTGACGGCGATGGCGTGGGCGGCATGGGAGCGTTCTTCCTCCTGCTCGACGACCCCGAGGTCTACGGCCTCCCGCCCGATCCGGTGGTCACCACCCGCGACCTGCCTGACATGTGGCTGACGGCGGGCAAGGCGGCGGCCGCCTTCGCCGTGGGTGTGGTGGCCATGTTCGTGGGCCGGCGGCGGTGAGCCCCAGAGGCGGGGTGGAGCGGGCCATGGTCCCGCCCGCCGAACCTCGTTCGTACTACGGCCGGCCCATCCTCAAGAAGCCGGTGTGGGAGTGGTTCATCCCCGCCTACTTCTTCTCGGGTGGCCTGGCGGGGGCGTCGTCGGCCTTGGCGTTCGGCGCCCGTCTCACCGGCCGCACGCGGCTGGCCCGCCGGGCCCGGCTCACCTCGCTGGCCGCGGTGAGCGCCAGCACGTACTTCCTGGTGGCCGACCTGGGCCGGCCCGAGCGCTTCGTCAACATGCTGCGGGTAGCCAAGCCCACCAGTCCCATGAGCGTGGGCAGCTGGATCCTGGCCGGATTCGGTCCCGCGTCAGGCGTGGCCGCGGCCACCGACGTGCTCGGCATCCTGCCCGGCGTGGGCGCGGTGGCCGAGGCCGGGGCCGCCATCCTGTCGCCTGCCCTCACCACCTACACCGGCGTGCTGGTGGCCAACACCGCCATCCCCGCGTGGCACGAGGCCCGCCACGAGCTGCCGTGGCTGTTCGCCGCCGGGTCGGCGGCCAGCGCCGGCGGGATCGTGGCCGCTCTGGCGCCTCCCCAGGAAGCGGGCCCGGCCCGGCGCATGGCCGTCGCCGGAGCCGCGGCCGAGCTCATCGCCGCCGACCGCATGGAGAGGCAGTCGGGCGAGTGGGGCGAGGTGTACCGCGAGGGCAGGGCCGGCCGGTACAGCTGCCTGTCGCGCTGGTGCACGGGCGTGGGCGCGCTGGTCATGCTGCTGCTGGGCCGGCGGCGGCCGGGCGCGGTGGTGGGCGGCACCCTGGTGGCGGTGGGCGCCGCCTTCCAGCGCTTCGCGGTGGCGGCCGCGGGGGAGCAGTCGGCCGAGGACCCTCGCCATGTGGTGGGACCGCAGCGGGCTCGGGTCTCGGCGCCGAGCTAGTCCTGCTCCTCGCCGATCTCCTCCCCCTCCTCCGACCTGCCCTCTTCCATCAGGTCCTGCTCGAGCTCCTCCCGGTGGGTGACGGGATCGTCCTCGGGGTCGTGTACGTCGGTCATGGCATCCTCTTACCCACACCGGGCGAGGGGGTCGAACCCGGCCAGGCCTCGGCTAGGCCAGGGCGGCGGTGATGACCTCGCCGGCGAACGCCACCTGCTCGAGATCGTGGCCGTCGAGGGGCATGTTGAACGTCACGCCGTCGAGGCCCATGCCCAGGAGCCCATGGATGTGCTCGGTGACGTGGTCGGGGTCGCCCACGTAGAAGCGCCCGTCGAGCATGGCCTTGGTCGCGTCGTCGAGCGTGTTCCAGTCGACCCCGCGTGACGCCAGCAGCTGGGCCCGCTTGTCCGTGGCTTCATCCATGGTGCGGCCCAGGACGAGGGTGCCGAGCACCGTCTTGTTGATGGTGCCCATGTCCCGGCCCACGTCCGAGCAGTGCTTGGCCAGCACCTCCAGCTTGTGGGGCACTTCCTGCCGGGCGGCCAGGAGGTTGAGCATGTCGGCGTGCTGGGCGGCCAGGCGCAGGGTCTTGCGCTCGCCGCTCCCGCCGATCATCACCGGCGGACCTCCCGGCCGCACCGGCGCCGGCGAGTTGATGGCGTCCCGCACGCGGTAGTGCTTGCCCTCGAACGTGGGCCGCTCGCCGCGGAACATGGCCCGGGTGATGTGGAGGGCCTCCTCCAGGCGCTCGAAGCGCTCGGCCACGGGCGGGAAGTCGACACCCAGCGCCTGGTGCTCGGCTTCGTACCAGGCGGCGCCGATGCCCAGGAAGGCTCGGCCGCCGGACACCACGTCGAGGGTGGTGACCTCCTTGGCCAGGATGGCCGGGTTCCGGTACGTGACCCCGGTGACCAGCGTGCCCAGGTTGACCCGGGACGTGCGGGCGGCCAGGGCACCGAGGAGGGTGTAGGCCTCGAACATCTCGTTGGTGGGCGGACCCAGCTGGGGCAGCTGGTAGAAGTGGTCCATCACCATCACGGTGTCGAAGCCGGATTCCTCCGCGGTACGAGCGATGGCCGACACCCGCTCGAAGAGCTCGGCGCCGGCCACGCCGGGATACGTGAAGTTGGGGATCTGCAAACCGGCTCGGATCATGCGACCCGTTCTAGCCGGTCTTCGAGAGGAGTCGGCTCAGTCGCCGCCGCCGGACTTCCCGGAGACGGAGCCGGCGCTGCTGTTCGAGCCGCCCGACTCGCCGGAGTCGCCGTGGTGGTCGCCGCCACTGTCGCCGTTCTGATGCTCGACCTCGGTGGTCGACGTGGTGCTGGCGTGCTCGCCCGCACCCTCGTTCTCGTGCTCGGCGGCGTGCTCGTTCTCGTGCTGGTCCTCGACGGCATTGCCCGGTCCCTGGTTCACACTGCCGGGGCCCTGGTTCTGGTCGTGCTCCTGCTCCACCTCGGGCTTCTCGGTGGTGAGCCTCGTGGAGGTCGACGTGGAGGTCGTCGACGTGGTGGAGGTCGACGACGTGGTGGAGGTCGTCCCGTCGGGGTCGTTGACCTCCTGGGCGCGGGCGTTGGCGTGGTCGTCGGGGCCGGGCACGCTGATGCCGATGTGGGACAGCGTGCGTGACGCAGCCGACTGGGCCGGCCCGGGCAGGGCACCGGCTGCGGCCAGGCCGCTGGTGAGGGTGAGACCGGCGACGACGCCGGCAGCGGCGAGCTTGGCAGAGCGGGCGTTGGACAGCATGCGGATCCTCCACGAGGGATTCGGGCACGAGGGATTCGGGCACGAGGGGTTCGGGGCGGTTGGAGATGCCTCGATGCCGTACCCCGCAGCCGTGAAGGCCACCACCGCGGCCGCTTCGCCCCGGAGTTCCGCCGGATCGGCCGGGGCGGTGACCGCCGCCAGCAACTGGGCCACGCCGGCATAGGCGGAGGGGGCGTCGTCCGGATCCAGACCTGCGAGCAGTCGATCGGTGGTGCTCGGATCGACGTCGAGGGGATCGAACGGGGTATCGGGCATCTCGGGGAAGGAAGCGCCGAACCACCCCATCCCGTTACACCTCCGTCCTCTCGACGACGGCGAGGATCTCGGCCAGGCGCCGCAATCCCCGGTGGGCCAGCACCCGCACGGCCCCTGCCGTCTTGCCCGTGATGTCCGCCACCTGGCTCACGTCCAGGCCGGCCACCGCCCGCAGGAGCACGACCTCGGCCTGGTCGGGCGGGAGCAGGGCGACCAGGCGAATGGCCTCGGCCGTGCCCTGGCTCGTTTCGGTCGTGGCCGCCGGGTCGTCGCCGTCGCCCCGGGCGCGGAGCTGCGCCATCTCCTCGGTGGGCACGGGGTCTGCCAGCCGGCGGGCCGCCGCCCGCTGCCAGTCGAACAGCCGGTGCCGGGCCATGGTGAACACCCAGCCCCGGAACGCGCCCTCGTCCCCGCGGAACCGGCCCAGGCCCTTTGCCACGTCGACCCAGGTCTCCCCGGCCACGTCGTCAGCCGCCTCCGCCGACATGACCCGCAGGTACCGGAGCAGGCGCGGCTGGGTGGCACGGAAGATGGCGGCGAAGGCCGCTTCGTCACCCGTCTGGGCGGCTGCCAGGAGCTCGGAGAACGGCGAGAGAACCACCACCAGTCGTCATCGGCACAACGCCGGGATCTACTGAGGGCGGCTCAAATTACTCCAATCGGCTCCTCCGGCCCGCTACCCCAACCAGCTACGCCGGCCCGGCTACCCCAACCAGCTACCCCTCCCCGAGCACAGGTCGAACCCGGTGAGGCAGGGGGCGCCGTTGTTGCCGACGGTGATGTCGCGGTAGGTGATGGTCGAGCCGTAGACGGTCGCGGCATTGACCACCGCACCCGACACCGCCGCCCGCCCGGCCCACATGGGCGACGAGGCGCTGGTGCCGCCGACCGTGAACCAGCCCGAGCGATTCAGGTACGGCGTGCTGTCGTACACCGACACGCCTGACGCCGGGTCGGCGTCGAGGGAGACGTCCGGCGTGGCCCGCTTGCCGTTGCAGCCCGCCTGGGCGTACTGGCTGAACGCGGCCTGCGCCGGCGTGGCCGTCTCGTAGACGCTGCAGCCGCCACCACCGGCCGACCACCCGGTCTCGGTGACGCTCGGCGTGCCCGCGTTGGTGAGGGTGGTGCCGCCCACGGAGATGACGTTGGGCGACGACGACGGGTATTCAGCCGGGAGCCCGGCGTCACCCGCGGACACGAAGATGCTCACGCCCGGTTGCGAGAAGTGGGGGTCGTACGCGGTCTCGCCGCTGAACTCGCCGGCGCCCCAACTGTTCGACACATACCGCGCGTGGGTGCGGGCGTAGTCCTCGGCGGCCAGCAGGTTGGCGAAGCTGTTGCTGCTCGCCTCGACCAGAAGGATGGTGGCGCCCGGTGCGATGGCGTGGGCCCACTCCACGTCGAGGGATATCTCCAGGGCCCAACCACTGTTGGCCCTGGGCAGCCGCGAGCCCCCGGTCTGGTTCACCTTCTTGAAGCAGGGGTTGGCGCTATTGCAGAGGGGCAGCCCGTACTGGCTGGAGAAGACGTTGAGATCGTTGGCGATGTTGGGCGCGTCATAGGCGTCGACGATGGCGATGGTGGTGCCCGCGCCCGCGGTCGACGACGTGGGGAAGTTGTACGACGCCTTGATCTTGGCGGGCGACAGGCCGGTGGGCGTGGTGTTGGTCACCACCGGCGACGGGTTCCGGGAGCCGTGGTCCACCACGCGCGACAGGCAGCGGGCGAACCCGGTGGGTGCCGCGGTGCAGACCGAGTGGTGGCCGCGCACGCCGTCGTCGCGTGGCGACGCGTTGGCGGGCCCGGCCAGGGTGAGGGGAACGGCGAGGGCGGGAACGGCGGAAAGAACGGCAATCGCAGCACCGGTGCGGGTGATACGCAACGTCGCCTCGTTTCGCAGGTTCGGTGGGGGCTCCGGGAGTGAGGGTAGAGCGGCCTCGGTGATTTGCCTAGGGGCGAGTTCCGGCGTCGTTGGCGTTCGCGCCGTTCCTCCCGTTCTGTTGCAACTGAGCGCCACAGACGGGCGCGCCGTGCGAAAGAACGAGCTCAGGGGAGGGGCAGCGGCGGGGGTTTGGGGGTGGTGGGCGTCGTCACCGGCGGGATGGTGACCTTCAGGGTGGTGGTCGTGACCTTGGGGATCGTCACCGTCGTCGTGGTGGTGAGGTGCGGGATGGTGACCGTCGTGGTCGTCACCGGTGGGACCGTGATGGTGGTCGACGTGCTGGGCCCCGGCGGCAGCGTCGGGATGGGTCCGATGACGGGCAGCGTGCTTGGCGTGGTCACGCTGACGCCGGGGACGCTCACGAGCGTGGTCGTCGACCCCCCGGCTCCGCCACCCCCACCGCCACTACCGTCGCCCCCGGCGGCGCCCGCGGTCGGCGAGGTCGTGGCCGACGTGCCCCCGGTGGTCGTCGTGCCCGTGCCCGGGCCGCCGCTGCCGCCGCCGGCGATGGCACCGGTGCCCGCGCCGGCGCTCGGGGTCGGACCGGCGCCCTTGGTGCCCGGCCGGGCCGTGGACGTGCCCTCGACGTTGGCCGGCTTGGCGTTCGACACCAGTTGTCCGCTGAGGACCGGCACGTGCAGGTTGTGGGGCCCGCCGGCGGCGGCCACGCTCAGACTCACGCCCAGCGCGGCAGCCGTGGCCCGGCCCGCGCTGGCCAGCACCTCGGGTGCCAGGCGGGTCAGCCCGGCGAGCACGGGCGCCTCCACGAACCAGGCGATGGGCCCGTACGCCCACCGCAGCCGGCGAATGGAGATGCCGAGGAACGCTCGCACCATGCCCGGATCGAACTGCTCACCCGACAGCTCGGCCAACCGCTCACGGGCCGCCTCCAGGCTCATGGGCTCGTTGTACGAACGGCGGGCGGTCATGGCCTCGAAGCTGTCTGCCACGGTCACGATGCGGGCACCCAGGCAGATGTCCTCGCCCGCCAGCCCGTGGGGGTAGCCCTTGCCGTCGAAGCGCTCGTGGTGCTGCTCGACAGTCGGCGCCCACGGCCCCAGCCAGTCCCACAGCGGGTGGACGAGGCGGGCCCCGTCCATCGGGTGGCGCTGGATCTGCTCCCACGCCGCGGCGTCGAGGGCGCCGGTGCCTTCGAGGATCTCGACGGGCACGCTGACCTTGCCCACGTCGTGCAGCAGGGCGGCCCAGCGCAGCCGGTGGCGGTCGCGGGCCGACAGGGCCAGCTCCTCGGCCAGGAGGTCGGTGTAGGCGCGCACCCGTTCGGAGTGTTTGCGGGACGGGCGGTGGTGGGTCGTCAGCGCGGCGACGAGGGTGAGGATGTTCTCGGCCGTCTCCGCCGGGTCGCCTTCCAGTCCGATCCTGTTGGCCGCCTCCACGTGCTCCCGGATGTGCTTGCCCGACCCGCTCTGGAGCGCCAGCTTGAACCGGGACGGGGCGCGCTGGGGGAACAGCAGCGACAGTTCGAGCAGGACGGCGATGGGCAGCAGGCGCCGTGTCAGCCGGTCGGCCAACCGCAGGGCGACGGCGGACACGGCCAGCACCGACACCCACCACGCCAGCGTGGCGACTCCGGTATGGGGGCGGGGGAGCAGCGTGCCGAAGCCGATGCCGGCGGCCACGCTTGCCGCAAACGGCAGGACGGCGACGACGACCCGCAGTACGACGGCGAGGGCGCGATGGTCCTGCCAGTGGCCTTCGCCGTGCGGAGTGGCCGCGCCGGGCTCCCCTCCCATGCACCCTTCTCGGCAGTGCGGCCGCCGACGTGAGTGCACGAGGTGGGGCTGATGGTCCTACGACCTGCCGGACCTGCCTAGGACTCGGCCAGCTCCACGGGCCGGACCTCGTAACCCTCGGCCCGCCATTCGTCGACGGCGTCGGCCGCGCCGGCGCCGGAGAGGATCACGACCACCCGCCCGTCCGCCGCGAGCACCGCCAACGCCGTCTGGACTGCGATGTCGAGTGCGACCATGCCGACTCACTCGGCGTCCGCCCGCTCGCGCTTGAGTCCTCGCGTGCTAGGGATGCGAGATGGGAGCGGGCGACACGAGGTGGCGGGGCCAACCGGGGCGGGTGGAGGTGTGGTACGCCACCTTCACCGGGGGCTGGATCCACTACGAACTGGTGTCGCCTGCCAGCGACGCCGATGGGGCCTATGGCCATGGCTGGGTGGCCATGTTCCCGCCCGGGCGGGCGCCCGCGGTGGCCCGGTTCGGGCCGTCTTCGGTCCTGGTGGGCAGTGAGCCCTGGTTCGCGGCGGGACCGTACCGGGCCGACGCCGGCACGCTGGCCGGCGACACGTGGTCGCTCACCTACACGACCGATGCGCCGCCCCTCTGGACCTTTCCGCGGTGGGCGTGGGAACGGGAGTCGCTGCCCGGGGCCCAGGTGGTGGTATCGCCCTCGGCCACCTTCGACGGCTGGGTGGAGGTAGGGGGCGAACGCTTCGAGGTCCGGGCCGAACCGGGCGCCCTGGCCCACATCTACGGCCACGGCAACGCCCAACGCTGGGCCTGGCTGCACGCCGACCTCGGTGACGGCGACGTGCTGGAGATCGTGGCCGCCGTCTCCCGGCGCCCCGCTCTGCGCCGCCTGCCGCCGCTGGCTCTGGTGCAGTTGCGGGCCGGGGGCGAGGACTGGCCCCGCGACCCGCTGGCCGTGGCTCCCCTGTTCCGCACCCGGATCGGCCTGCCTCGCTGGTCCGTGAAGGGAACGGTCGGTCGCCGCCGCCTCCGGGTCGACGTCAACGTGCCCCCGGCCGCGTCGGTCACCCTCGACTACACCGACCCCGATGGTGCCGCGGCCGAGTGCAGCAACAGCGAGCGGGCCGACGCCCGCATCCGGGTGCAGCGCTGGGCCCGGGGCCGGGGATGGCGCACCGAGCGGGAGTGGAACCTGGCCGGCACGGCCCACGCCGAGGTGGGCCTGCGCGACGAGGTGGGCCTGCGCGACGAGCGCGGCTAGAGCGGCGGGAGGTGCGTGAGGTACGCGGGCAGGTGCACGTTGAGCAGGGCCAGGGTGCGCCGGAGCATCACCACCGCGGCTTCGTGCACGTCGGGGGCCAACGTCGTTACCCGGACGTGCTCGCACACGGCGTCGGCCAGCCGTACGAGGTGCGACGGATCGCGCCGCGCCACCGTCTCGTCCACCGCCTCGGGCAGGGAGTCGAGCAGCAGCAACAGTGACCGCAGGTCGCCCGGTCGGGCGGCCGTGGCCGTCGCCGCGCCGGCCGGGTTCGACAGCACGCGCATCAGCGAGGCGAAGCGCGGCAAGGTCTTGGACCACAGCTCGCCTTCGTCCCACACCAGGTCGCGCATTCGGGGCACGCGCAGGAAGTGGTACTTCACCAGGGCGACGGCCAGTTGCTCGCAGACCTCTTCCTCGAACGGGTCCAGGTCGGCGTGCCACGACGCCCGGAACCGGTCCGCCACCGAATCGAGCAGCCCGTCCACGTCCACCACGTCGTCGCCTCGCGAACTCATCTTGCGGGTGCCCAGGCTGACCATGCCGTGATAGACGGCCTCGGTGTCGCCGGCCAGGCGAGCCATGCCGAAGCGGCGAACCACCTCGACGAGGCCCGGGAACGTGTCGGCGTACTCCCGGCCCATGAGGAACAGGAACCGAGCGCCGGGCGCCAGCTCGTGGCGACGGATCGACGCGCCCAGGTAGTACGCGTGCAACAGGGGACTGCCGTCGGCGCGCAGCAGCGTGACCGGGTGCTCGCCGTCGTCAGTGAGGTCGGCGTACACCGACCCGTCATCGCGTACGTGGCAGGTCCGCCCCAGCTGCGCGGCGATGGCCGCCTTGGCCAACGGGATGGTGTCGCCCTCTCGCAGGGTCACGTCGAAGGCGGTGCCCAGCCGGGTGTACGTCTGGCGGATGCCCTCGAATGCGGCCGCCGTCACGGCCCGGTTGTGGGCGAGGAGCGCGGGATCGCCCGCCTCCAACCCGGCCGCCACCTGGGCCAGGGCGTCGTCGTCGAGGCCCGGTTGGAAGCTCACGTAGAAGTCCTGCACGGCGTGGTCGAGCTTCCGACTGGACGACACCAGCGACGGCGTGCCCGCCCGCTGGTAGCCGAGGACGGCCTTGGCGATGTGCCGGCCCCAGTCGCTGGGCTGGTCGCTGCGGACCACGTGCCAGCCGGTGGCGGCCAGCACGTGGGCGAGGGCCATACCCATCACGTTGGTGCGCAGATGGCCGAGGTGGAGGGCCTTGTTGAGGTTGGGACAGGAGAACTGCACCTGCACCATGCGTCCGTCGCCCCGGTTGGTGCAGCCGTACGTCGCCCGGCTCCCGAGGATGCCGGCGACCACGCTCGAGCGCAGGGTGTCGAGGGCGGGCGTGACATACACGTTGGGCGGCACGGGGACGGCCCGGTCCACCTCGGGGAGCAACGCCAACCGCCGGGCCTCTCCCGCGCACGCGTCCCTGTCCATGCCCACGCCGACCTTGAAGTCGCCGAGGGCGCGCTTGTCGCACGCGAGCACCAGCGCATCGCCGCCGAGAATCCGGGCCAGCGCGCGCGCCGCCGGGCGACCGTCGCTCAGTGTTCGCCCTCGTGGAAGGACGGGAGCAGCGCGGCGTCCATGCGGGCCCGGAGATACCGGACCCCGGCCGTTCCGCCCGTGCCCGGAACCTCACCGATCAGCCGGCTGGCGACGGCCAAGTGCGTGCGCTTCCACTGGAGCCACTCGTGGTCGAGCTCGGCGCCGGCTCGGAGGAGCCGGGCCTGGCTCGAGGGGCCGAGGCGGGTGGCGGTGTCCTGTATGGCGCCGTCCAGCGGCGTGTCGTCGAGGACGCACAGGGCTTCGATGGCCGTGAAGGTCTGCGACTGCAAGCCGCTGGCCCCCTCCGTGAACTGGCGGATCACGGCAAAGCGCTCCCTGGGCATGGTGGCGAGGATCCGGAAGAATGGCATGGCGCGGCCGAGCGCGACCCGAGCGGCTTCGAGCCGCTCGATGCCGGCGCCGCTGTCACCTGCCGCCAGGGCGTCGCGCGCCGCCGTCGCCGCCCGGAGCACGACGCCGAAGGCCGTCTCGAAGAGTTGGAGCACCCGCAGGAACATGATCTCGTCGGGCACGTCGGTCGACGGCACCACGGCCAGGCGGGCGAAGCGGTGGACGCCGAGGGGCACCACGGCGAGGAAGCGTTCGGCCAGGCGCTGAGCGGCTTCGGCCTCGGCGGTGCCCCGCGGCGACCGGGCCACCGGCCACAGGGGTGCGACCTCGTCCCGGTCGAGGAGGTCCGCCCGGTTGTGGGTGAGGATGGTGGCGATGGTCGAGACCCGCCGAGCCCGCAGGCGGTCACCGTGCTCGAGCACGGCCGTGCTCTCGCCCAGCAGGAGGTCGGCCAGGAGGATGGTCGTGAGCACATCGGCGCTGACCGACGCCCGCACCAGGTCCTCGTACAGGCGGGTCCCGACGTACGTGGCGTAGGTGCAATCCCGGCGGTGGGCATCGACGAGCATGGGGAGCCAGCGCCCGAGGAACCACGTCCACGACGGCACATGGCCGGGTCCAACCGTGAATGATTGCTCGATCGAATCGAGCAATTCCAGGCAATGGATGTCGGCGTTCGCCCGGCCTCGTTCCCAGAAATGCCCCGCGACAGTGGCCGCAGGAAATGCCGCGCATGCACCCTCCGACGGGAGCACCGTTCCTCTGGCCATGGCCCATTCGTGCCAGGCGCGAACGGCGTCCGACGCGCTGGTCACGAGGCGTTGCTCGCGCACCCTCCACACCCCCCCGTTCCTGATGCTTCCTGGTGCGCCTGGTGGGATTCGAACCCACATCTCGCGGCTTACAAGGCCACTGCTCGTTGAAGCCAGGGTCGAAAAGGCCCTTCCTCCCTGCGTGCGCCTGGAGAGAATGTGCTCTGGCTCCTGCAGTAGCCAGAAGGCGTGTCGGCCCAGCGGAAGCGCGACGTGTCAAGACTCCAGAAAGCACACACGGGGTTCCCAGCACCCCCCTACTGCCAGCTCGTTTTCCATTGAGCTACAGGCGCATGACCTGTGGGACGAAGTGTACGGATTGCGTGTGCTATGTCAAACCCCTATTTGGGGGTTATTCGTGCGGCGACGCCCTCCCGGCGGCGGGCCTGGCAGACTGTCGCCAACGGGAGCTCGGACGGACCGGGCTGAGAGGGCGCCTGCTGGCGCCGACCGTCGAACCTGATCCGGGTAATGCCGGCGAAGGGAGGAGCGTGATGGCAAATCGCACCAAGGCCTATGTCGATGGACCGCACGGTGTGCGTGTCCCCGTCACCCGCGTGGAGCTGGGCGGCGGCGAGCCCGGGATCGACCTGTACGACACCAGCGGCCCCGGTTCCGAGCCCACCGTGGGCCTGCCGCCCCTGCGGCAGGACTGGGTGCTGGCCCGGGGCGACGTCGAGGAGTACCAGGGGCGCAGCACGTCGGTGCGCGACGACGGGCGGGGCGCGGTGCGCCGGGGCGCGTCCGGGTCCGCCTTCGAAGGCGAGCGCCGCCCGCTGCTGCGGGCCAAGGCCGGTCGGACGGTCACCCAGATGCACTACGCCCGCCGGGGCGAGATCACGCCGGAGATGGCGTTCGTGGCCGCTCGCGAGGGCGTGGCCCCCGAGCTGGTGCGGGACGAGATCGCCCGGGGCCGGGCCATCCTGCCCAGCAACGTGAACCACCCCGAGTCCGAGCCCATGGTCATCGGGCGCAACTTCCTGGTGAAGGTCAACGCCAACATCGGCAACAGCGCCGTCAGCTCGTCGGTGGCCGAGGAGGTGGAGAAGCTCACGTGGGCGGCCCAGTGGGGGGCCGACACGGTGATGGACCTGTCCACCGGCCCCGACATCCACACGACCCGCGAGTGGATCCTGCGCAACTCGCCGGTGCCCATCGGCACCGTGCCGATCTACCAGGCCCTCGAGAAGGTCGACGGCCGGGCCGAGGACCTGTCGTGGGAGGTGTACCGGGACACGCTCGTCGAGCAGTGCGAGCAGGGTGTCGACTACTTCACCGTCCACGCCGGCGTGCGGCTGGCGTACGTGCCCCTCACGGCCAAGCGGGTCACCGGCATCGTCAGCCGGGGCGGGTCGATCATGGCGGCGTGGTGCCTGGCCCACCACCAGGAGAACTTCCTCTACACGCGCTTCGAGGAGATCTGCGAGCTGCTGGCCCAGTACGACGTGGCCTTCTCGCTGGGTGACGGGCTACGCCCCGGCTCCATCGCCGACGCCAACGACGACGCCCAGTTGGCCGAGCTGCGCACGCTGGGCGAGCTCACGGAGATCGCCTGGCGCCACGACGTGCAGGTGATGATCGAGGGCCCGGGCCACGTGCCCATGCACAAGATCAAGGAGAACGTGGATCTCCAGTTGGAGGTGTGCCACGAGGCGCCCTTCTACACGTTGGGCCCGCTCACCACCGACATCGCTCCCGGCTACGACCACATCACGTCCGCCATCGGCGCGGCGATGATCGGCATGTACGGCACGGCCATGCTCTGCTACGTCACCCCCAAGGAGCACCTGGGCCTCCCCGACAAGGAGGATGTGAAGCAGGGGATGATCGCCTACAAGATCGCCGCCCACGCCGCCGACCTGGCCAAGGGCCACCCCGGCGCCCAGGCGAGGGACGACGCCCTGTCCAAGGCCCGGTTCGAGTTCCGCTGGCAGGACCAGTTCGACCTGTCGCTCGACCCCGACACGGCCCGGGCCTACCACGACGAGACCCTCCCGGCCGAGCCGGCCAAGACCGCCCACTTCTGTTCCATGTGCGGGCCCAAGTTCTGCTCCATGCGCATCACCCAGGACGTGCGGGCGTACGCGGCCGAGCACGGCATCGGGGCCGAGGACGCCATCGAGTTGGGGCTGAAGGAGAAGTCGGTCGAGTTCGTGGCCCAGGGCGCCGAGGTCTACCAAACGCCCTCGCTGTAGTTCCCAGCCCATCCCTTCTCTCGTTGCGTTTTCTCTCGGTAGGCGAGCGTCAGCGCAACGAGAACGGCTCGGGGGGTGGCTCAGAGGGGGTGGCTCAGAGGGGGTGGCCGGCGCGTTTCATGCCCCGCGACACCATGCCGAACGGGAGGTTGTCGGCCCGCTCGACGTTGTGCCAGGGGCGGCCCAGGAAGTCGATCAGCGCCGGGAACTGCGACGCCACCCAGCCCCAGTCGTGGCCGCCGGGCGTGATGGTGAGCGTGGCCGGGACGTGGTGCTCGTCGAGGAGGGCCTTGAACCGCTGCGACTCGCCGGTGACCACGGACTCCTCGTCGTGGTCGCCGCTCAGCAGGAGGACGCGCAGGCGCCGGGCCACGGCCACGTGCTGGTCCGGGCTGTTGGCGGCGACGACGGCAGGGTCCTTGCCGAACATGCCGTCGGGGTCGTCGACGTGGAAGTACCCGGCCATGGACACGACCTGGCCGAACACGTCGGGATGGCGCAGGGCCAGGTTCATGGCGCCGTACCCGCCCATGGAGAAGCCGGCGATGGCCCGGTGCCGGCGGTCGCGCAGGTGGGGACCTTCCACCGCGGGGATCACGTGCTTCAGCACGAACGTCTCCAGCAGATCCTGGCCGTCCTTGGCGTCGGCCCACTCGGTGTCGAGCCGGGTGGTGCCGTTGCCGTCGGGCGCCGCCACGATGAACGGCGTACCGTCCCGGGCCAGGTTGGCGGCCAGGGCGGCGGCCAGGCCGTGGTCGAAGACGTCGCCGGCTTGCCCGGGCACGCCGTGCAGGAAGTAGAGGACGGGCAGCGTCCGCACGTTGCGAACGTGGGGCTTCCACACCCACACGTCCCGGGGGCCACGGCCCTTCTCGGGCGACGGCACGTGCAGCACCTCGACGCCCACCGGCGGCGTCGCCTCCTCGTTGAAGTAGCGAGCCATCACCGCGCCGTTCAACCCCAGAAGGGCGACACACGTGGCGCCCATGACCGGGAGGAGGCGGTGGCGGAGCACAGGGGCGGTCGGGCCTACGACGGCTTGGCGTCCATGCCCACGATGGGCCGGGTGAGCGGCAGGTGGGCCGCCGAACCGAGGAACTTGGCTGCGCCGAAGCTGTAGAGCATGCCGTCCCGGCCGACCATGCGGTACCCGTTGCCGCTGGTGCCGATGGCCGTCACCGCTGCCGCATTCACGCCGCCCGCGGCCGACCCGTAGAACGGCGCACTGCCGAAGCTGAAGATGCCGCCGTCGGTGGCCACCAGGCGGTAGCCGGACCCGTCGGCCGTCGGGTCCATGGAGACGATGGGCTGGTTGAGGCGCTGGCCGCCCATGGATCCGTAGAAGGGAGCGTTGAAGCTGAACATGCCGCCGTCGCTCGCCACCATCCAGTAGCCGCCCGTGCTGCGGTTGGCGGCCATGCCCACCACCGGCTGGTTGAGGCGGGTGCCGCCCATCGAGCCGTAGAAGCGGGCCGACCCGAAGGCGAAGATGCCGCCGTCCGATGCCACCATCCAGTAGCCCTTGCCGTCGGGCGCCGGAGCCATGCCCACGATGGGCTTGTTCAAGGGCTGGCCGCCCATCGAGCCGTAGAAGCGGGCCGACCCGAAGGCGAAGATGCCGCCGTCCGACGCCACCATCCAGTAGCCCTTGCCGTCGGGCGCCGCGGTCATGGCCACGATGGGCTTGTTCAAGGGCTGGCCCCCCATCGAACCGAAGAACCCGGCCGAGCCGAAGGCGAAGATGCCGCCGTCGCTGGCGACCATCCAGTAGCCGTCGCTCCCGCCAGGTGACTGGCCGGCCGCCATCACCCGCTGCACGTCGGCCCGCAGGTTGGGGAGGAAGTTGTAGGCGAAGTCACCCGGGCAGCTGGTCTGGTCGACATCTCGGTGCCCGACGATGGTCCACAGCAGGATGGGTTGGCCTTCGGGGAAGCGGGAGCCGTCGAAGGCGGCCGGAGTCACGGTGAGCTGGCCGGTGGGATTGGCGTTGTGCACCGCCATCTTCCAGGCCAGCAGGTTCACCAGCGCGTTGTACGTGGCCGCGGGGACCGCCGTCGACTCGAAGGAACCGATGAGCGACGTGCCCACGCTCTGGTAGTTGAACCCGCCGGCGTGGGCGCCGACGACGGCGCGGGTGATGCCGCCGGCCCGGCCCTCCCACACGCCGCCGAAGCGGTCGATCAGGAAGTTGTACCCGATGTCGCACCAGCCGTTGGTGAAGACGTGGAAGCGCCAGATGCTGTTGATGATGGCGGGGACGTCCGCGGGTGCGTAGCTGTTGGCCGTGTCGGTGTGGTGGACGACGGCGTAGTTGACGGTGGGCGCGTAGTCGGGCGAGTCGCACCCGTCGTGGTTGGACTGCCAGGCCTCGGGCTGGCCCCAGTCGGTGCGGGGGTGGATGCTGGGTGAGGCGGGGGCGGCCGCCGCGGCGTTGGTCGACAGGGCCGGCTGCTCGACGGTGGCGTGCACGGCGTGGACGGTGACGTCGCGAAGGGGCTCGGTGTGCTGAGCATCGTTGGGTACGCGCACCTGCAGGTCGTGCACGCCGTGACCCACCCAGATGGGGCCGGCCGACGTGATGCCCTTGTCCTCTCGGGTGCCCTGGTCAGGGCCCTCGGCGGGGTTGCCGGTAAGGGTGGTCCAGTCCGACCAGCCGCTCGCCGTCTTCGTACGCAACTCGACGTCACCCACCACCGCGCCCCTCCACGTGACGCCCACCAGTTCGGTGCTGGCGGCGGTGTGGAAGGTCCGCGACCAACCCTTGGGCGCGAGCCCGGCGGTGACGAGGCGTTCGATGGCGGAGCGGACCGACGGGCGGGAGGCGGGCGTGACCGCACCGGTGCTGATGGCGGACAAGGCCACGACCAGCACGGCCACCGGGATGGCCGCCCGAGCGCGGCGCCGCCGAGGCCGCGGGGTGGACTGCATCTCTCCATAGTGGCAAACCGGGCAGGGCAGGTGGCGCGCGCCCGGTCGTAGAGTCGCCGCCGTGCCTGCTGACGACGTGCTGACCTTGGCGGACAAGCTCTGGCGGGGCGAGATCGAGATCGGCGTGGGACCGGGGCGGCATCATCCCTTCGGGCACGACGGCCGACTGGCCGAGATCGGCGACGGTGCCGATCACGGCGTGGCCTTCGTGCCGTCCTTCGCCAACGTCTCCGCCTTCGCCACGGGCGACGGTCTGGTGTTGGTCGACACCGGCAGCGCCCCGCTGGCCCGCATCGTGCACGGCCTGGTGCGCGGGTGGTCGACCCTCCCATTGCACACAGCCGTGTACTCGCACGGCCACATCGACCACGTGTTCGGCGTGCCCGTCTTCGAGGAGGAGGCGGCGGCGCAGGGATGGCGGGCGCCCCGGGTGGTGGCCCACGAGGCGCTGCCCGCTCGCTTCGACCGGTACGTCCTCACCCACGGGTACAACGAGGTCGTCAACCGGCGCCAGTTCCAGCTGCCCGAGCTGCGCTGGCCCACCGAGTACCGCTACCCGGACGAGACGTACCGGGACGTGCTGCCACTCGATGTCGGCGGCGTGCGCTTCGAGCTCCACCACGCCAAGGGGGAGACCGACGACCACACGTGGACGTGGATCCCCGAGCGGCGGGTGCTGTGCTGCGGCGATCTCTTCATCTGGGCCTCACCCAATGCCGGCAATCCCCAGAAGGTGCAGCGGTACCCGAGGGAGTGGGCCCAGGCGTTGCGGGAGATGGCCGGGCTGGGTGCGGAGGTGCTGCTGCCCGGGCACGGCTTCCCGGTGGTGGGCGCCGCCCGGGTGCGCCAGGCGTTGGACGACACGGCCACGTTGTTGGAGTCGTTGGTCGACCAGACCCTGGCCATGATGAACGCCGGGGCCCGGCTGGACGAGATCGTGCACTCGGTGCGGGCGCCGGCCCCGTTGTTGGAGCGCCCGTACCTGCGGCCGATCTATGACGAGCCCGAGTTCGTGGTCCGCAACATCTGGCGGTTGTACGGCGGTTGGTACGACGGCAACCCGGCCACGTTGAAGCCGGCGCCCGACGCCGCCGTGGCGCGGGAGGTGGCCGCCCTGGCGGGGGGTGCGGAGGCGCTGGCCAGGCGGGGCCTGGCTGTGGCCGACGGGCCGGGCGACGGACCAGGTGGCCTGCGGCTGGCGGCCCAGTTGGTGGAGTGGGCGGCCCTGGCCGACCCGTCGAGCGCGTTCGTGCAGCGGGCCCGGGCCGACGTGTACGGGCGGCGGGCCGAGGCCGAGGCGTCGACCATGGCGCGCGGCGTGTTCTCGTGGGCCGCGTCGGAGTCCCGGCGCGCCGCGGGCGACCCGCCCGACCCGGCGTAGCCGCCGGCCCGCCCGCCCGACCCGGCGTAGCCGCCGGCGGCCCTCTACGCTTCTGCGTTCGTGGAATACGAGTATGTCGACGATCCCCATGCCGAGCTGGTTCGCAAGGTGGCATGGCTCAAATGGGGCTCGATCATCGAGACCGTGTCCTACCTCTTGCTGCTCACGTTCTGGCTGTCGGGGCACGACCTGCTCACGGCCATGGTCGGATCGCTGCACGGCATGATCTGGATGGGGTTCGTGGGCATGCTCGTCGGCCTGCGGGTGCCCATGCGCTGGACGTGGACGTGGGTGGCGCTGGCTGTCGTCACCGGCCCCATCGGTGCGGTGCTGGTGTACGAGCGCATCCGCCGCCAGGGCGTGCCCGAGGACGCCACCGCCCGGTAACGACCAACCTGCAGTACAGCTCGCCGCCGGGCCCTCGCTGGAGCGCCGCCGCGGGAGGGCCGGCGAAGCTGCGCGGGTGGACCCGGCGACGAGTTCTATGGGTGCAACGACTGTGGCCCCCCTGTCGGTTGACGGGGGCGGGCCGGGGCCCGCCCCCGATTCGCCCGGGGCTGGCGTCCGGGCTTCACTAGGGAGTACGCCCGAGACGCGGGAATGTGTCGACTATTCGTCGCCTTTTCGGCAAGACCCGCCGATCGGCAGTGACTCGCAGTTTCGAACCCCAGCTCCCCCGGCGTTTCGCTGCAACCCGGCGCTCTCGACGGCCGTCAGTGGCAACCGAACGATCAGGCGGGTAGCGACGCAGCCGGTAGCGTGCGGGGCGAACGGGGCCCCGTAGCTCAGGGGATAGAGCGTCGGTTTCCTAAACCGTGCGTCGCAGGTTCGAATCCTGCCGGGGCCGCAAAACTGCAGATCCGCAAAACCGCACGACTACGCGGTCGCGTGGTGTCGGGGCCGGTCGCGGGCGGGCACGTTGTCGGGTATGCCGGTCATGGGCGTGGCCCAGTTCGAACGGTTCTTTCGCGTCGCCGCCGACCTGGACATCGACAAGAGCGACCTGAAGCGCTACGACGACTTCGTCTTCGGGAAGCTGTCCGACCTGCTCATCCGGGGCGAGGCCAACGCCAAGGCCAACCTGCGGGACATCATCGAGCCGTGGGACCTGCCCATCACCAAGGGGCTGCAGGAGCGCATCCACGAGTTCCGGCGGCTCGACGAGGAATCCGGGGTCGAGCCGTTCATCGAGCGCATCGCCGACCGGCCCGCCCTGGAGCTGGGGCTGAGTGAGGAGACGCAGGAGCGCCTCCCCGACATCGCAGGAGGGTTGAGCGTGGCCTTGGCCCGCGCCTTCCCCCTCCTCGATCCCAACGTCAAGAACCCGCAGACGAAACAGTGGGAGCGGGCCTTCCAACTGTTCCGTCTGCTCCTCTGAACTAGGCGGCGGCCATCCCCGTCATGGGCGCCTTGAGGCGCATGTCGCCGGTGGAGCCGTGGAACCCGCCGTCGCCGTAGGTGAACACACCGCCGTCCGAGCCCACCAGCCAGTACCCGCTGCCGGTGTCGGTGGTGGCCATGCCCACGATGGGCGCCCGCAGCTTCTGACCGGCGGCGCCGCCCCTGTAGGGAGCGTTGCCGTAGGTGAACACGCCGCCGTCCGACCCCACCAGCCAGTACCCGCCGCCGTCCGGTGTGCCTGCCATACCGACGATGGGCGCCCGCAGCTTCTGGCCGGCGGCGCCGCCCCTGTAGACGGCGTCACCGAAGGCGAACACCCCGCCGTCGGCGGCGACCAGCCAGTAGCCCCGGCCGGTGGCCGACGATGCCATGCCGGCGATGGGCGCCTGCAGCTTCGAGCCCACGGCGGACCCGTGGAACTTGGCGTCGCCGAAGGCGAACACGCCGCCATCCCGAGCCACCATCCAATACCCCCGGCCCGTGGGCGTGGCGGTCATGCTCACGATGGGCGCGTTCAGGTGCAGGCCGCCAAGGGAACCCAAGAACTTGGCGTCGCCGAAGGCGAACACCCCGCCGTCCGACCCCACCAGCCAGTACCCGCTGCCGCTGGGCGTGCCCGCCATGCCCACGATGGGAGCGGCCAGCTTGATGCCGCCCAGCGAGCCCCGGTAGGCGGCGTCACCGAAGGCGAACACCCCGCCGTCCGACGCGGCCAGGCGGTACCCCTCGGGCCCTCCGTTGGTGCCCGGCGTGGGCGCCGGCGCCGGCGTGGACCCGCCGCCGCCCGTCCCGCCGCCCGTGCCGCCGCCCGTGCCGCCGCCCGTGGTAGTGGGCGCCGGCGTGCACAGCCCGGTACCCGCGGCCTTGTCGGCGTCGGTGGGCGTGGAGTTGGTGGGCACGGCCGCCAGGTTCACGTTGGACCCGCCCGCTGACAGGGGCGGGTAGGGGCCGACCGTGGGATGCGGGCCGGCCCAATCCGGGGCGGCGCCCACGGGAAGGGCGAAGCCGGACGGCGTGGTCGTGGCGTCGTACGCGACCCGCAGCGTCTGGCCCCCGTTGATGAACGGCGCCGACACCTGGATGAGCAGGCTGTTGGCGGCCGTCCCGTGCACGGGCACCTTGGTGAGCACCTCGGTGGGCGTGTTCGACAGCCCGATGAGGTTGGCCCGGGCCGAGCCGATGAGCGTGCCCGTGAGCGTGTTCGGGTCCTGGTCGGCGAAGACCTGGATGTCGACCACACCGTTGGGCGCCAGCGCACTCGGGTCGCTCATGCTCCACCACCAGTCGAAGATGACGTCGCCGTCGATGGTGAGGTTGCTGACCGATGCCTTCCAGAAGACGGCCAGCGGGTTGCCGGCCAGGTCGGTATTGGCGAAGGGCGCCGTGGTCTGGACCACCGGGACCGTGCCCGTGGGCTGGTTCTGGTCGAAGGTGGCCGTGTAGGGCGGGCCGATCACCCGGTTGGCCTGGTCGTCGGGCGTGCCGTGGAACCAGTAGGGCGTGGTGGGTTGGGGGGGCGGCGGGAAGAACCACTGGTACCCGGCGCCCCTGTTGTCGTCGGTGGTGGTGGCTCCGTTGCACCCGGCCGAGCGCACCCCGAACTCGTAGTCCTGACTGGGGTCGATGCCCTGCACCTGGACCTGGTGGTTCATGGTGCGAGCGGGCGAGCCCACCTGCGTCCACGCCGTGTCGCCCTTGCGCCGGAACAGCACCAGCGAGTCGGACAGCACGTCGGTGCGCCAGTTGACGGTCATCGTCCCCGCGGTGGCGCCCGGGTGGATGCCGATGCCGCTGATGACGGGCGCCGCCGCGTTGGGGTCGCACGGCGTGAACGGCGGCTGGGTCGTCGACGTCGACGTGGTGATGATCAGCTTGGGCC
>DASRGI010000090.1:0-4760 GCA_035651095.1 Acidimicrobiales bacterium
CTCGAAGGCTGGCCGGTCACCGTCAGCTACGACCTCGACGAGGTGCTTCGGCTCACCGATTCCATGGTCGAGGTGGCGGCCCGGTCCATCCCCAAGGTCCCCACCCTCCGGGGCAAGACCGTCGTGTCCCTCTTCTACGAGGACTCCACCCGCACCCGGCTGTCGTTCGAGACGGCGGCCAAGCGCCTGTCGGCCGACACCATGAACTTCAGCGTGGGCACGTCGTCGGTGAAGAAGGGGGAGTCGCTGCGCGACACCGTCGAGACCATCGAGGCCATGGGCGTCGATGCCATCGTGGTGCGCCACGGCTCGGCCGGCGTGCCCTGGCAGATCGCCCAATGGGTCGACGCTGCCGTGGTCAACGGGGGCGACGGCTGGCACGAGCACCCCACCCAGGCCCTGCTCGACTGCTACACGATCCGCCAGCGCCGGGGCTCGCTGGAGGGGCTGCGCATCGCCATCGTGGGCGACGTCAAGCACAGCCGGGTGGCCCGCTCCGATGTGCTGGCCTTCACCGCCCTGGGCGCCGACGTCACCCTGGTGGCGCCGCCCACGCTGCTGCCGCCCAGCCTCGAAGGCTGGTCGGCGGCCGTCAGCCACGACCTCGACGAGGTGCTCCCCAAGACCGACGTGGTGTACCTCCTGCGCATGCAGCGGGAGCGCCAGCAGGAGGCGCTGCTGCCCTCGCTGCGGGAGTACACCGCCCGCTGGGGCCTCACCCGCGACCGGGCCCGGTTGCTGGCCGACGGCGCCCTGATCATGCACCCCGGTCCCATGAACCGG
This sequence comes from Acidimicrobiales bacterium, assembly GCA_035651095.1. GTDB lineage: Bacteria > Actinomycetota > Acidimicrobiia > Acidimicrobiales > JAUTXP01 > DASRGI01. The sequence goes on from DASRGI010000090.1 coordinate 784, forward strand.
GGGGTGGAGATCGCCGCCGAGGTGGCGTCCCTGCCCAACTCCGTCATCACCCAGCAGGTGGCCAACGGCGTGGCCGTGCGCATGGCCGTCCTCTACCTCTTGCTTGGATCGGGAGCCGACCTTGCCGCCTAGCCCGCACAGCTACGTGATCAAGGGTGGCCGGGTGGTGGACGCCACCGGGTCCCGCCCGGCCGACGTGCTGGTCGAGGGCGACCGAGTGGTGGCCGTCGGCCCGTCGCTCGAGCACGCGACGGTGGTCGACGCCGGCGGCTGCATCGTCAGCCCCGGCCTGGTCGACCTCCACACCCACCTGCGCGAACCCGGGCGGGAAGAAGCGGAGACGGTGGAGACCGGCTCCCGGGCCGCGGCCCTGGGCGGGTACACGGCCGTGGTCGCCATGCCCAACACCGAGCCCGCCACCGACTGCGCCGCCGTGGTGCGCGAGGTGCTGGACCGGGGCGCCACCGCCCTGTGCGACGTGCGCCCGGCCGGCGCCATCACCGTGGGCCGCCTGGGTGAGCAACTGGCGCCCCTGGGCGAGATGGCCGACCTGGGCGTGCGGCTGTTCACCGACGACGGCAGCGGCGTGCAGGACGCCCGCCTCATGCGCCGGGCTCTGGAGTACGCCAAGGCCCTCGGCATCACCCTGGCCCAGCACTGCGAGGACGCGGCCCTGGCCCAGGGCGGGCACATGCACGAGGGCGAGTGGTCCAGCCGCCTGGGCGTGCCCGGCATCCCGGCCGAGGCCGAGGACCTGATGGTCATGCGCGACATCGCCCTGGCCCGGCTCACGGGCGGGCGCGTGCACTTCCTCCATCTGTCGACGGCCGCGTCCATCGCCATGGTCGGCCAGGCCAAGGTCCAAGGCCTGCACATCACGGCCGAGGCCGCGCCCCACCACTTCACCCTCACCGACGCGGCGGTGGCCGGGTACGACACGGTGTTCAAGGTCAACCCGCCCTTGCGCTCGGCCAGCGATGTGGCCGCCGTGCGCGACGGCCTGCGCCGCGGGGTCATCGACGCCATCGCCACCGACCACGCCCCCCACGCCCAGGAGGCCAAGGAGCAGCCCTTCGACCAGGCGCCCCCGGGCATGCTGGGGCTGGAGACGGCGCTGGCGCTGGCCATCACCGAGTTGGAGCTGCCCATCGAGCAGGTGCTGGCCCTGCTGTCCTGGCAGCCCGCCCACATCGCCGGCCTCACCGGCGAGCACGGCGGGCCCATCAGCGAGGGCGCGGTCGCCAACCTGTGCGTCATCGATCCCGAGGCGGCGTGGGTGGTCGAGCCCGACCGGCTGGCCAGCCGCAGCCGCAACACGCCGTTCGCCGGGCGCAAGCTCACCGGCCGGGTGCGGCACACGATCCTGCGAGGAGAACCAGTCGTGGTGGACGGCGAGGCCCAACGATGAGCAGCACCCAACGGCGGGAAGGCCTGCTGGTGCTGGCCGACGGCACCACCTTCGAGGGCGAGCTGTTCGGCGCCGAGTCCGAGGTCGCCACCGGCGAGGTGGTGTTCAACACCGTGCTGTCCGGCTACCAGGAGGTCATCACCGACCCGTCCTACGCCGGCCAGGTCATCGCCTTCACCTACCCCCACATCGGCAACTACGGCGTGATGCCCGACGACGACGAAGGCCGGCGCCCGTTCTGCCGCGGCGTCGTCGTGCGCGACCTGGCCGCCCGGCCGAGCAACTGGCGGGCCACCGAGGACCTCCACTCCTTTCTGCGCCGTCACGGCGTGCCCGCCATCACCGGCATCGACACCCGGCGCCTCACCCGCCACATCCGGGAGGCGGGGTCCATGCCGTGCGCGTTCGGATGGGCCGACGAGCGGGCCCTCAAGGAAGCGGCCAGCAACGAGCCGGGCACCGACGGCGTCGACCTGGTTGCGACAGTGACGACGCCGCAGCCCTACACCTTTGGAGACGGCCCCCTTCGAGTCGTCGCCTACGACTACGGCATCAAGCGCACGATCCTGCGCCACCTGTCGGGCGTGGCCACCGTCGAGGTGGTGCCCGCGTCCACGCCGGCGGCGGAGGTCCTCGCACGGCGACCCGACGGCGTGTTCCTGTCCAACGGCCCCGGCGACCCCGCGGCGGTGGGCTATGCGCGCGACAACATCGAGGCCCTGCTCGGCGAGGTGCCCGTGTTCGGCATCTGCCTGGGCCACCAGCTGCTCGGGAGCGCGCTGGGCGCCGAGACGTACAAGCTCAAGTTCGGTCACCACGGCGGTAACCACCCGGTGCGCCGGCTGGAGACGGGCGCGGTCGAGATCACCAGCCAGAACCACAACTACGCGGTGGCGGCCGGCACGCTGCCCGACGCCGACGTCAGCCACGTCAACCTCAACGACGGCGTGGTCGAGGGCCTGCGGTGCCGGGACGTGCCCGCGTTCAGCGTGCAGTACCACCCCGAGGCAGGCCCGGGCCCGCACGACGCCCGTTACCTCTTCGCCCAGTTCCAAGACCTGATGCTCTCCCCTGAAGGCTCCCGCTGATGCCCAAGCGCACGGACATCGAGTCGATCCTCATCATCGGGTCCGGCCCCATCGTCATCGGCCAGGCCAGCGAGTTCGACTACTCCGGCACCCAGGCCTGCCGCATCCTCAAGGCCGAGGGCTACCGCGTGATCCTGGCCAACTCCAACCCGGCCACGATCATGACCGACCCGGACTTCGCCGACCGCACGTACGTCGAGCCCCTCGACATCGACGTGCTCACCGCCATCGTGGAGCGGGAGCGGCCCGACGCCGTGCTGCCCACGCTGGGCGGGCAGACGGGCCTGAACCTGGGCCTGGGGCTGGCCGACCGGGGGGTCCTCGACCGGGTCGGGAGCGAGCTCATCGGGGCCAACGCCCTCGCCATCCGCACGGCCGAGGACCGCGAGCTGTTCAAGGCGGCGATGACCGAGATCGGGCTGCGCGTGCCGTCGTCCGGCTTCGCCTACAACATGGACCAGGCCATGCAGGTGGGGGCCGAGATCGGCTTCCCGGTCATCATCCGGCCCTCGTTCATCCTCGGGGGCGCGGGTACCGGCATCGCTTCCGACGAGGAGGAGCTGGCCCGCATCGCCGCTACCGGCCTCGACGCCAGTCCCATCTCCGAGATCCTCATCGAGCGCTCCATCGCCGGGTGGAAGGAGTACGAGCTCGAGGTCATGCGCGACCAGGCGGACAACTGCGTGGTCATCTGCTCCATCGAGAACTTCGACCCGATGGGCGTGCACACGGGCGACTCCATCACCGTGGCCCCGGCCCAGACGCTCTCCGACGTCGAGTACCAGGGCATGCGCGACGCCGCCTTCGACTGCATCCGCCGCATCGGGGTGGAGACGGGCGGGTCCAACATCCAGTTCGCCATCAACCCCGAGGACGGGGAGATGGTGGTGATCGAGATGAACCCCCGGGTCAGCCGCTCCAGCGCGCTGGCCTCCAAGGCCACCGGCTTCCCCATCGCCAAGATCGCGGCCCGGCTGGCCGTGGGCTACCGCCTGGACGAGATCCTGAACGACATCACCGGCGCCACCCCGGCCAGCTTCGAGCCCACCATCGACTACGTCGTCACCAAGGTGCCCCGCTGGTCGTTCGAGAAGTTCCCCGGCGCCCGGGACGTGCTGGGGACGCGCATGCAGTCGGTGGGCGAGGCCATGGCCATCGGGCGCACCTTCCCCGAGTCGCTGCAGAAGGGCCTGCGCTCGCTGGAGCACGGCCGCCTGGGCCTGAACTGCGATCCGGGCGAAGCGGCGCTGGACGATCTGGACGACGACGAGCTGGTCCGCCGGGCCGCCATCGGCACGCCCGACCGCCCCTTCCAACTGGAGGCGGCGTTGCGCCGGGGCATCAGCGTCGAGCGGTTGCACGACGCCACCCGTGTCGACCCGTGGTTCCTCGACCAGATCGCCCTGATGGTGGACGAGCGGGCCCGCCTCGACGCTCTCGGCTTCGCGGCCATGACTCGCCGGGACTGGCGCCGGGCCAAG
>DASRGI010000091.1:0-6818 GCA_035651095.1 Acidimicrobiales bacterium
CGGGGCATGCCGTCCACGATGTCCAGCTCCCGGGCGCAGATCAAGGGCACGTCGCCCAGGCCGACGCCGCGTGCCGCCGTGGCCGGGAACATCGAGTGGATGTCGTCGGTGGCCGTGAAGAGGATGGAGATGAGGTCGTCCTTGGTCAGCCCGTTGCGGTCGAGCATGGCGGTCACCAACGCCTGGACGCGCTCGGTGACTTGCTCGACGGTGTCGGCGTCCACGTTGGTGGCGCCGCGCAGGCCACGCACGGAGCTGGGCACGGAGCTGGGCACGGAGCTGGGCACGGCGGGCGACTCTAGCGGCCAGCCTTGACCGCCCTTTCGAGGGAACGGACCTCGGCGATGGTGAGGGGCCGCCACTCCCCCGGCTTCAGCTGGCGGTCGGCCAGAGGCCCGATGCGGGTGCGCACCAGCCGCTGCACGGGATGGCCGACGGCCTCGCACATGCGCCGCACCTGGCGGTTCCGCCCTTCGTGGATGGTGATGCGCAGACCATTCGGTGGAATCGTCGACACCTTGGCCGGCGCCGTCGCACCGTCGTCCAGCTCGACACCCTCCCGCAGCCGGCGTACCGCGGCGGGCGTGGGAGTGCCCTCGACCTGGGCCAAGTACTCCTTGTCCACCCCGAAACTCGGGTGGGTGAGACGGTGGGCCAGGTCGCCGTCGTTGGTGAGGAGCAACAACCCTTCTGTCTCCGCGTCCAATCGTCCTACGGAGAAGACGCGCGGTTCGGCGGGAACGAGATCGACCACGACGGGCCGGCCCTGGGGGTCCGAGGCGGTGGTCACCACGCCCCGGGGCTTGTTCAGCAGGTAGTAGACGAACTCGGGCCGGATGCCCACGGGGATGCCGTCGACGGCCACGATGTCGCGGTCCACGTCGACCCGCCGCCCCAGCACGGCGACCTCCCCGTTGACCGTGACGAGGCCGCCTGCGATCAGCTCTTCGCACGCCCGCCGGCTCCCGAAGCCCAGCCGGGCCAGGACCTTTTGCAGGCGCTCTCCCTCAGGCGTCAGGCCGCAACCCCTGTTCGAGCGCTTCCACGACCTCCGGGCCGGGGACGAAGTCGCCGAGGGGCGGAAGGTCGTCGAGGGTGTCGACGCCCAGCTTCTCGAGGAACAGCCGGGTGGTGCCGTAGAGCACGGCCTGGCCGGGCCCGGGGTCGCGGGCGACCTCCTCGATGTACCCGCGCTGTTGCAGGGTGCGCATGACGCCGTCGACGTTCACGCCCCGGATGGCGGCGATCTGGGCCCGGGACACCGGCTGCTTGTAGGCGACGATGGCAAGGGTCTCCAGGGCGGCGGCCGACATGCGGGCCGACTGCCCCTCCAGCACGAAGCGCTCGACGTAGGGCGCCAGGTCGGGGTGGCTCTGGAACCGGAACCCGCCTGCCACGCGCGCGAGCACGAAGCCACGGTCCTCGGTCACGTAGGACTCAGCCAGCTCGGCGCACATCTGCTCGACCCGCTCCACCGGCACCTCGAGCAGCTGGGCCAGGAGGCCGGGCTCCACCGGGTCCTCGGCCACCATGAGGATGGCCTCGATGGCCCGCTGTTCCTCGATCAACCCTGTTCCTCGATCAACCGTGCTCCTCGATCAACCCTGGTACTCCTCGACCTCGACCATCGGGGTCACGCCGTCGAGGACGGATGCGTCGTCGTCGCCCTGCTCGCCCAGCCAGGTGACGGTGAGGTCGGCGAAGTTGCCCGACTGGTCCAGCTCCACCAGGCCCGACTTGTACAGCTCCAGGACGGCGAGGAAGCGGACGATGACCTCCAGCCGCTCCACCAGGTCCTGCGTGAGGTGGCGGAAGGTGATGACGCCCACCCGGGGCAGCTCGTCGACCAGCTCCTCCACCGCGTCCTGCACGCTGGCTCGAATGGGGGCCACGTGGTCCAGCAGGACCCGGGTGACGGGCCGGGGGGCCATGGCCTTGAGGAAGGCTTCCCGCAGCTTCTCGCCGGTGACGCCGGCCATGAGGTCGGGGGCCAGCGTGAGGAACTGGTCCTCCAGACCCGACCGCCGGGGCACGGAACGCTCGGCCGCCGAGGCCAGCCGGTTGAGGGCGTCGGCCGCGTCCTTGAACGTCTTGCACTCGAGGAGGCGGGCTAGCAGCAGGTCCCGCTCCTCCCAGAGGGCCAGCTCCTCGTCCAGGTCGATGTCGTCCCGGCCGGGCAGGAGACGGCGGCTCTTGAGCTCGATCAGGGTGGCGGCGATGAGCAGGAACTCGGTGGCCACTTCCAGGTCCAGGTGCTCCATGCGCTCGAGCTCGGCCAGGTAGGCGTCGACGATGCGGGTGATGCTGATGTCGTAGAGGTCGACCTGCTCCTTGGTGATGAGGTGGAGGAGGAGGTCGAAGGGGCCCTCGAAGACGGGCGTGGCGACCGCATAAGGCACGGGATCGAGGATACCGGCCGCCTACCATGCAGCGGATGACCCGCGTGCTCTCCGGCATCCAACCCACGGGCGAGATCCACCTCGGCAACTACGTCGGGGCCCTGCGCCAGTGGGTGGCGGACCAGCACGAGCACGACGCCTTCTTCTGCGTGGTCGACCTCCACGCCCTCACCGCCGAGCAGGACCCGGCCGAGCTGCGGGCCAAGACGGCCGAGGTGGCGACGGTGCTGATCGCGGCCGGCCTCGACCCCGACGTGTGCACGCTGTTCGTCCAGAGCCACGTGCCCCAGCACACCCAGCTCTCGTGGCTGCTGGAGTGCGTGGCGTCCTACGGCGAGCTGTCCCGCATGACCCAGTTCAAGGACAAGACGGCCAAAGGGGACGCCGGCGCCGCCCGGGTGGGGCTGTTCACGTACCCGGTGCTGCAGGCGGCCGACATCTTCCTGTACGACGCCGACGAGGTGCCGGTGGGCGAGGACCAGCGCCAGCACCTGGAGCTGGCCCGGGACATCGCCCTGCGCTTCAACGGCCGGTACGGCGAGACGTTCGTGGTGCCGAAGGCCACCATCCCCAAGGTCGGGGCGCGGGTGATGGACCTGCAGGAGCCGACCAAGAAGATGAGCAAGTCGTCGTCCTCGCCCCAGGGGATCGTGTACGTGCTGGAGGACCCGGCGTCGATCGCCCGCAAGATCAAGCGGGCCGTCACCGACACGGAGACCGAGGTGCGCTGGGACCGAGAGGCCAAGCCGGGCGTGTCCAACCTGCTGGAGCTGCTGGCCGCGGCCACGGGCTCGACGCCCGAGGCGGTGGCCGGGCGGTACACGCAGTACGGCCCGCTCAAGTCGGACACGGCCGACGCCGTGGTCGAGTTCCTCCGGCCCGTGCAGGAGCGCTACAAGGAGCTGGCCGCCGACCCCGGCGCCGTAGCCGCCGCGCTGGAGAAGGGCGCGGCCAAGGCAGAGTCGATCGCGGCGGTCACCCTGGCCCGGGCCCAGGACGCCATGGGCCTGCTCCCCCGCCCCCACTGACCGGCCCATCCGACACACGTGCTTCAGGGAGTGAAGCGTTTGTATCGGACGTCTCCAGGGCCGGGGTGGTGGGCACTGCGCTCTCCCTGGTCAGCGACGCGTCCGGCTTCAACACCGGAGTTCAGTCGTCGTCGGCGGCCTTCAACGCCGCGGCCGCGTCCGGCGGGACCGTCCAGCGCGACGGCGGCAGGTGGTGCTCGCGGGCCCACGCCACCGTGAGCGGGGCGCTGCCCGCCAGCTCGAGCAGCTCGGCCCCCATGGACGGGTGCCGGGCATAGGCCCGCCAGCGGGCGGGCAGGCGCTCCACCCCCACCGCGCCCCGGGCCGCCGTGGCAAAGGCCCGCGACCATGTGCCCAGGCCCGACTCGATCTTGCCCACGTCGTGCAACAGGGCGGCCGCCAACCATTCGGGCCGACCGACCCGCCGGGCCACACCCACGGCGTGGCGGCGGTCGGCGCCCGACATGCGCCGCCACAGGGCCAGCTCGGCCTCGGACAGCACGGCGGCCACCCACGCCTCGTCGGCCACGGCCGGGCCGCCCGGCACCAGCGAGGTGACGAAGCGCTTGACCAGGTGGGCTACAGAACCCGCGACCACAGCCACAGGGCGGGCCCGAACACCTTGTCCAGGATGCGCCCGCCCAGGAACACGAGCAGGAGCACGAGCACCATGGCGTACTGGCGCAGGCGCAGGTAGGCGGGCCAGGCCCGGGCCGGGAGCAGGCGCTCGACCACGGCCGACCCGTCGAGCGGGGGCACGGGGATGAGGTTGAAGGCGGCCAGGATGACGTTGGCGAACCCGAACTCGAACACCACGCGGGCGAAGATGCTCCAACCGGCGTCGGCCGGATCGACCAGGTGCCCGCGGCCCAGCAACTCGGCCACGATGGGCAGGTTGGGCGGCTTCAGGATGGTGAGCAAGAGCGCGGCGAACAGGGCCAGGCAGATGTTCACCGCGGGCCCGGCCAGGGCCACCACCAGCCCGTGGTTGCGGGGGCTGCGCATGCGCCCGGCATTGACGGGAACGGGCTTGGCGTACCCGAAGGCCATTCCCGCCGACAGCACGAGGATGGCCGGGAGGATGATCGTGCCCATGGGGTCGATGTGAGCCACGGGGTTGAGCGTGAGGCGCCCGGCTCGCTTGGCCGTGTCGTCCCCGAACAGCAGGGCCACGGCCCCGTGCGACACCTCGTGGAGGATGACCGACGGAATGAGCACGGCGAAGAACAGCAGAGCGTCGGCGGTGATGACGCTGCGGGTGAGGACGACGTAGGCGACGGCGGCCGCCACCACCACCAGGACGATGCGCTGCGTGCGGTCCATGACAGGCGCTCGGGAGCCGGCGGCGGGCGAGGAGGTCGGCCGGCGGCTAGCGCCTGGAGGCGCAGTCGATGCAGTACCGGGCCGCGGGCTTGGCCTCCAGGCGGCTCGGATTGATGGGCTTCCCGCAGTCCTCGCACGCGCCGTAGGTACCGTCCTCCAGCTTGGCCAACGCGTGCTCCACCTCGTCGAGGGCGTCCCGCAGCTTGGCGGCCAGGGCCTCGGCTTCGCCCCGCTCGGCCGTTACCTGGCTGGAGTCGGCGAAGTTGGAGTCGTACTCGAGCCCCGCGCCTTCGCCGTGACCCAGCTCATCGAGCTGGGCGCGCAGGGACGCCCGCTCGTCTTCGAGGAGGGCGCGCGCATCGACGGGGGCAGCTTCGCTGGCCATGGCGAACCAGCGTAGCGGTCATGAGAGCGACAGCAGCACGTCACCCGCTTCAAGGCCGAGGGCCTCGGCCACCACCGGGTTGGTGAGCCTGCCACCCACCGTGGTCACGCCCGGGAGGAGGGCCCGATCGTGCTCCACGGCCGCCCGCACCCCGTGCTGGGCCACGGCGTGGAGGTACGGGAGGGTGGCGTTGGTGAGCGCGTAGGTCGACGTGTGGGGCACCGCGCCGGGCACGTTGCCCACGGCGTAGTGGACGACGCCGTGCACCTCGTACACGGGGGCGGCGTGCGTCGTCTCGTGCGTCGTCTCCACGCAGCCACCCTGGTCCACGGCGATGTCGACGATGACGGCACCCGGCTTCATGCCCCGCACCATGTCGTCGGTGACGACCATCGGCGCCCGCCCGCCGGGGACGAGGACGGCACCGATCACCAGGTCGGCCTCGGCCACGGCCCGCTCCACCGCACCCCGGTTGGAGGCCAGCGTCATGATGCGGCCCTGGTGGATCTGGTCCACGAAACGGAGCCGGTCGAGGTTCTTGTCCAGGAGCCAGACCTCGGCCTCCATGCCCTGGGCGATCCACGCGCTGTTCCACCCCACGTTGCCGGCGCCCAGCACCACGACCCGGGCCGGGCGCACGCCGGGGGCGCCGCCGAGGAGCACGCCCCGACCACCGTTCTCCCGCTCCAGGTAGTGAGCACCGATCTGGGTGGCCATGCGGCCGGCGACCTCGCTCATGGGGGCGAGGAGCGGGAGGGCGCCGTTGTCGAGCTGCACGGTCTCGTAGGCGAGGGCGGTGGTGCCGGCGTCGAGCAGGGCCCGGGCCACCTCGGGGTAGGCGGCCAGGTGCAGGTACGTGAAGAGGATGAGGTCCGGGCGCAGGCGCTCGAACTCGTCGGGCTGGGGCTCCTTGACCTTGACCACCAACTGAGCGGCCCACGCCTCGTCCACGCTCACGATGCGGGCGCCGGCGGCCTGGAAGTCGGCGTCGTGGATGGACGACCCCTCGCCCGCTCTCCGCTCGACCAGCACCTCGTGCCCGCCGGCTGTGAGCTCCCGCACGCCGTCGGGCGTCATGGCCACGCGGTTCTCGCCCGTCTTGACCTCGGCGGGTACCCCGACGATCACCTGAGGGCCTCCCGGGCCAGGGCCAGGCCGATGATGGACTTGGCGTCCATCAGCCGGCCGTCGGCGACGAGGGCAGGCACGTCGTCCAGGGCCACCTTCTCGACCACCATGTGCTGCTCCTCCACGCTGTGGGCGGACGACGCCGCCGGTTCGAGGTCGAGCCCGAGGAAGACCCACGAGTGCTCGTCGCAGAAGCCGGGCGAGTTGTAGAACTCGGCCAGCTTCTCCAGGCGGCCGGCCCGCATGCCGACCTCCTCCTCCAGCTCCCGCCGAGCCGTCTCCTCGGGCGGCTCGCCGGCCACGTCCCGCTTGCCGGCGGGGATCTCCAGCAGGTCGGCGTCGATGGCGGCACGGTATTGGCGCACGAGCAGGACCGCGGTCCCCTCGTCGACCACGGGCACCACCGACACGGCGCCGGGATGGTGCACGATCTCGCGCTCGAACTCGGTCCCGTCGGGCGCTGCGAACCGGCCGATGGTGAAGCGGAGAAGCGGGCCGCTCCAGATCTCCCGCTCCCCGAGCTTGCGGAAGCCGGCGCTCACCTCACATCGCCAG
>DASRGI010000092.1:0-11963 GCA_035651095.1 Acidimicrobiales bacterium
ACGCCCAGGTCCTCGAACATGGGCCCGATGATGAGCCCGAAACCGGCCCGTCCGGCGTGCCCGGCGAAGCGCGCCACCAGCTCGGCGTAGCGGGCCGAGGCCGGGGGCAGCACGTCGAACGTGCCAGGGGGTGTTTGGAACTGTTCGGCCATCTCGACGGGCGAGGCTAGCCGGGGCGTTTGGCCTCTCCGCTCTGATGCTCCCAGCCGTTCTGTCGCAAAGGAGCGCCGCACATGGCGGTCGGTTGCAGGAGCTCAGCGGGTCGCCGCCCGGTACGTCGGCCCCCCCTCACCCGGCACCCGCTCCGGTCAGGCGCCGCGGCCGGGGAGGATGCGGTAGGCGTCGTACACGGAGTCGATGCGCTTGACCGACGCCAGCAGCGAGTCGAGGTGGGACGGGTCGGCCAGCTCGAACTCGAACCGCATGGTGCTCACCCGGTCCGAGCCCGTCGATGACGACGACGAGAGGATGCTCACGTGGTGCTCGGACAGGGCTCGGCTCACGTCGGCCAGCAGGCGGGACCGGTCGAGAGCCTTGACCTCGATGGACGCCACGAACATGCCCGTGCGCTCGCGGTCCCACTCCACCTCGATGACCCGGTCGGTGTGGCCCGACGCCAGGGAGAGGGCGTTGGCGCAGTCGGCCCGGTGCACGGACACGCCCCGGCCCCGGGTGACGAAGCCGATGATCTCGTCGCCCGGCACCGGCGTGCAGCAGCGGGACAACCGGACCATCACGTCGTCCAGGCCCTCGACGTGGACACCGGCCGTCGACCGCCGGGCCGTGCGCCGCGGTTGGCGGGCGGTGGTGGGGAGCTGCTCCTCGTGGTCGCCGCCCCGCAACTCCCGGGCCACCCGCTGGGCCACGGACTTGGCCGACACGTGCCCATCGCCGATGGCCGCGTGCAGGGCGTCGAGGTCGAGGTAGTTCATCGTTTCGGCCAGCTTCGACAGAACCGACCCCGCCGCGATCTTCTGGACGGGCAGGCCCTCCTTGCGCAGGGACTTGACCAGCTCCTCCCGCCCCGTCTCGATGGCGTCCTCCCGCCGCTCCCGGGAGAACCACTGGCGGATCTTGTTGCGGGCCCGAGGGGTGACGACGATCTTCAGCCAGTCCCGCGACGGCCCGGCCGACGGCACCTTGGACGTAAAGATCTCCACCGTCTCGCCGCTGCGGAGTTGCGAGTCGAGCGGTGCCAACCGGCCGTTCACCCGGGCGCCGATGCAGCGGTGGCCCACGTCCGTGTGGATGGCGTAGGCGAAGTCGATGGGCGTGGCCCCCATGGGCAGGGTGACGACCTTGCCCTTGGGGGTGAAGACGAAGACCTCGTCCTGTTCCAGGTCGAGCTTCAGCGACTCCAGGAACTCGGTGGGGTTGTTGGTCTCCTCCTGCCAGTCGACGATGCGGTTCAGCCAGGCCACGTCGTCGGTGGAGGCGTTCTCCTTGTACCCCCAGTGGGCGGCGATCCCCCGCTCGGCCCGGGCGTGCATCTCCCGGGTGCGAATCTGGACCTCGAGGGGCTTGCCCTGGGGACCCACCACCGTCGTGTGCAACGACTGGTAGAGGTTGAACTTGGGCATGGCGATGTAGTCCTTGAACCGCCCCTGCACCGGCTTCCACGTGGCGTGGATGGACCCCAGCGCCGCATAGCAATCCTTCACCGAGTCGACCAGGACCCGTATGCCCACCAGGTCGTAGATCTCGTTGAACTCCCGGCTCTTGACGACCATCTTCTCGTAGATGGACCACAGGTGCTTCGGCCGCCCGGTGACCTCGCCGTCGATGCGCAGCTCGGCCAGGCGGTCGCGCACCTGCTCCAGCACCTGGGCCAGGTAGATGTCCCGCTCGGGTGCCCGCTGGGCAACCATCTGCTCGATCTCGGCGTAGCGCTTGGGGTGCAGGGTGGCGAAGGCCAGGTCCTCCAGCTGCCACTTGATGTCCTGGATGCCCAGGCGGTGGGCCAGAGGCGCGTAGATGTCGAGCGTCTCCTGGGCCGTGCGCTTCTGCTTCCACTCGGCCATGGCCGCGATGGTCCGCATGTTGTGCAGGCGGTCGCCCAGCTTGATGATGAGCACCCGCGGGTCCTTGGCGATGGCCAGGAGCATCTTGCGCATCGACGCGGCCTGCTGGGCCTCCTTGGAGTCGAAGCGCACCCGGTCGAGCTTGGTGACGCCGTCGACGATGGCGGCCACCGTGGGACCGAACTGCTCGGACACATCGTCCACCGTGAGGCCGGTGTCCTCCACCGCGTCGTGCAGGAGGGCGGCGGCCACGGTGATGTCGTCGAGGCCCAAGTCGGCCACCACAGTGGCCACGGCCACGGGGTGGTGGATGTAGGGCTCGCCCGACTTGCGGCGCTGGTCCCGGTGGGCGACCTCGGCCGTCTCGTAGGCCCGCTGGATGAGGGCGGTGTCGGCCCGGGGGTGGCGCTTGCGGTAGGCGTTCAGAAGGGGCTGGACGATCTCGTCGGCGGGCACGGCCTGGCGACGCCAGGGAAGGACACGGACGCGGTCGGCGGCAGGCATGGATCGCTCGCCTCGGTTACTCGTACCTGATCTCGCCGGCGCCCGAGGGCTCTGGCTCGCTCGGCGCTCCGTACTCGATCAGGGAGACCAGGTCATGGCCGCCCAGCTTCTCCCGCCCGCCCAGGAAGGCCAGCTCGATGACGAACCCGAGCCCCGCTACCTCCCCGCCCAACTGTTCGACCAGCCGGATGGTGGCGGCGGACGTGCCGCCGGTGGCGAGCACGTCGTCGATGATCAGGGCCCGCTCGCCCGGGGCGACGGCGTCCTTGTGGATCTCCAGCAGGTCGGTGCCGTACTCGAGCACGTACTCCTGCTTCTCCACGTCCCAGGGCAGCTTGCCCCCCTTGCGGACGGGCACGAAGCCGCAGCCGACGCGATAGGCGACCGGGGCGGCGATGATGAAGCCCCGGGCCTCGATGCCGAGCACCTTGTCGATGCGCTGGCCCGAGAAGTGGTCGCACAGGGCGTCGACCGTGAATCGGAAGGCATCGACATCGGCCAAGAGCGGCGTGATGTCCTTGAACACCACGCCGGACTGTGGGAAGTCAGGAATGTCCCGGATGTGCTCCTTGAGCCATCCGGTGCCTGTCATCTGTCCATTCTCGCACGAGCGTGGGGTCGACTGGTTCAGGGCCGCCAGCATGCGGGAAGGGGATGGCGCATGCCGAGCCAGATCCTCCTTCGGGGCCTCGACGGCGGTCTGTTGGTGGTCGCTTTCGCCGTGCTCGGCCACGTCCTGCGGCCCAAGCGCTTCGCCGGCCTGACGTCGGCGGCGCCGTCCATCGCCCTGGCCAACCTGGTGGTCACCGCCGTGGTCAAGGGGCCGGGCGACGTGGCCGACAGTTGCCTGGGCATGGTGGCCGGCGCTGCCGGGTTCGTGGCCTTCGCCGCCCTCGTCCGACCCCTGCTCCCCCGCCTGGGCGCGGTGTGGGGATCGGTGGTCGCCTGCGCGGCCTGGGCCGCGGTGGCCTGCGCCGGCTACGGCGTGGTGGCCCGGTGAGCCGGCACCGTCGGTCCTCGCCGCCCCTTTTCGGCATCGACCTGGCCGGCCTCTCCGACGTGCGCCGGCGCGACGTCGCCATCCGCTTTGCCTTCGGCGCCGCCGTCTCGATGGTGGCCGGGCTGGTGGCCCAGGCCTTCGGCGCCCGGGTCGGCGGTCTGTTCCTCGCCTTCCCGGCCATCCTCCCCGCCACCCTCACGCTCATCGAGCAGGAGGAGAGCCAGGCCAAGGCCGCGCACGACGACGACGGAGCCATCCTGGGTGCCGTCGGGCTCATGGCCTTCGGCGCCGTGGGTTGGTGGGTCACGGGCCACCACGGCACCGCCATTGGATTGGCGGCCGCGGCCGGCGCGTGGGCGGTGGTGTCGGTGGCCCTCTACCTGCTCTCCCGGGCCGCCTTCCCCGAGTGAACGGGCGGGCTCAGCGGCGGCGGCCCTTCTTGCGGGGCCGGGGGGCAGGGCGGCCGCCGCCGGGCCGGGGCCCGGACGGCCGGGGCATGGCCGAGGACGCCCCCCCTGACGGTGTCGAGGCGGCCGGGCGCACCACTTGGTCGCGCGCCTCCGTGCCCAGCGAGCCCAGCGAGCCCATGCCCGCGGCCGCGGCCGCCGCCGGGGTGAGGGGGCCGGTGCCGGCGCCGCCCCGGGCCATGATCCGCTGGCGGATCGACGCGTACCGGGGCTCCCGTTCCTTGAGCACGGCCAGGAGGGGCGAGGCGATGAAGATCGATGAGTAGGCACCAGTGAGCAGGCCGATGGTGAGGGCCAGTCCGAAGTCCTCGAGGGCGGTGGCGCCCAGGACGTAGGCACCGATCAGCAGCACCGACAGCACCGGCAGGATGGCCACCAGCGAGGTGTTCAGCGAGCGCATGAGCACCTGGTTCATGGACAGGTTCACCGTGTCGGCGTACGTCATGCGGCCGGACGCGGCGAGGCCCTTGGTGTTCTCCTCCACCTTGTCGAACACGACGATGGTGTCGTACAGCGAGTAACCCAGGATGGTGAGAAAGGCGATCACCGTGGCCGGGGTGACGGCGAAGCCCGAGAGCGAGTAGATGCCGACGGTGACGAGGATGTCGTGGACGACGGCCACCACGCCGGACACGGCCATCTTCCATTCGAACCGGAAGGAGATGTAGGCCAGGATCAGCAGGAAGAAGAACACCAGGGCCCTCTCGGCCTTGTGGGTGATCTCGTTCCCCCACGACGGGCCCACCGTGTTCACCGTGATGTCGCCGGCCTTGATGCCGGCGACTCCCGCCAGCCGGTTCTGGATGTCCTCGCACTTCTTGGCCTCGGCCGGGTCGGAGCACTTGATGTCGTGCTGGACCCGGATGAGCCGGGAGCTGCCCCGGCCCACGACCTGGATGCGGGCCTCGGCCAGGCCCTCCGACCGCAGGGCGTCGCGCGCCTTGGGCACCGACAGCGACGTGGACGGGACGTCCCAAGACGTGCCCCCCTTGAAGTCGATGCCGAAGTTCAGGCCCCGGGTGAACAGCGACGCCAGCCCGATGAGGATGACGACGCCCGACACGACGAACCACCGGCGCTTGCGGCCGATGAAATCGAACGCCGTCTCGCCGTGGTACAGCCGGTGCCAGAGCCCGTGCTTCACCGGGGTGGTGGCAGGAGCAGTGTCGAGATCGCTCACGACGGCCCTCCCGCCGGCGCTGCGGCCAGGCCCCGGGCCACGCCCAGGAACCTGGCCTCGGTGAACATCCGGTTGCGGCCGAGGAGGATCACCATCGGCCGGGTGAAGAGATAGGCGATGGCCACGTCGAGCAGGGTGGACAGGCCGAGGAAGAAGGCGAACCCTCGCACCGAGCCGACGGCCAGGACGTACAGCACGGCCGCACCGATGAACGACACCGCGTCGGCGGCCAGGATCGTGCGGTAGGCCCGGGCGAAGCCCCGGTCCACCGACGAGCGGATGGTCTTGCCCGATCTGATCTCGTCCTTGAGACGCTCGAAGTACACGACGTAGGAGTCCACGGTGACGCCGACGGACACGATGATGCCCGTCGCCCCCGCAAGTGAGAGTGCCAACCCGCTCGTTCTCCCGAGGAACGCCACGATCGAGTACATCAGCATCCCCGACACGCACAGACCGAGGAACACCACCAGGCCCAAGGCCCGGTAGTACAGGATCATGTAGAGCAGCACGAGGGCCAGGCCGATGATGCCGGCCACGATGCCGGCCTTGAGCGAGTCCTTGCCCAGCGTGGCCGACACCTCTTCGGACGTGGCCTGCTTGAGGTCGACGGGCAGCGCCCCGTAGCGGAGGACGAGGGCCAGGTTCTTGGCGTCCCGCTCCTTGAACGTGCCACTGATCTGGCCCTGGCCGTTGGTGATGGCGTTCTGGAACACCGGCGCCGACTTCACCACGCCGTCGAGTTCGATGGCGACCTGTTTGTTGAGGTACTTCTGCGAGAGGTCAGCGAGCTGCTTGGTGCCCTTGCTCGTCGTGCGGAAGGTCACCAGCCACGTGCTCGTGGTCTGGTCGAACTGGGCCGTGGCCGTGCTGATGGCCCGGCCGTCCATCTCGCTGGGGCCGAGGGCGTAGCGCCCGGTGCCGTCCTCGTTGGGGAGGATGACCTGAGCGTCGGACTTGTTGTCGTCTCGGGGCGTGGTGGGGATGTTGGCGGGCGACGTGGTGGTGGTCGTGGCTCCCGGGGCGGTCGTCGTGGTGACCCCTGGGGCCGTGGTGGTCGTCGTGCCCGATGGGGGCGAATAGGCGGGCAGCGTGCCCAGCACGGGCCGGAACCGCAGCTCGGCGGTCTGGCCCACGATCGACAACGCCTGCTTCTGGTTCTTCACGCCGGGCAGCTGCACGACGATGGAGTTGCCCTGGGTGCTGATGTCGGGCTCAGCCACGCCCAGGGCGTCGACCCGGCTGCGGATGATCGCGACCGCCTGCTTCAGCACCCCGCTCGACACGGTGCGGGTGGGCTGGAGCACCACCGACAGGCCGCCCTGGAGGTCGAGACCGAGCTTGGGCGTGTTGCCCGCGGCCAGCGTGCCGCCGAGGGCCAGGATGGAAGCGACGACGATCCCGAGGAGGGACACCGTCATGCTCCTGCGCATCAGTCCGAGCCCTCCTCGGTGGTGTCTTCGATGGCCGGCGCCTCCGGCACGGCGTCGGCCTCAGGCGTGATCTTGCGGCTGACCGCGGCCCGCAGGAACGTGAGCGTCACGCCCGGCGCCACCTCGATCCGCGCTTGCTTGTCGTCGAGCTCGACGATGCGGCCGATCACGCCGCCGGCGGTCACCACTTCGTCGCCTACGGACAGGGACGCGAGCAGGTCACGCTGCGCTCGCACGCGCTGTTGCTGCGGGCGCACGAGGAACAGCCACATGGCGACGAGGATGAGTGCAAAGGGAACGAGGCCCATGGAGGGCACGCACGTTAGCGCTCACGTCCCCCAGACCGCAGCCACCTCCCGGCGCAGGGCCGCGAGGGTCCCGGCCTCGACGGCGGCGCGGGCCCGGGCCACGAGGGCCAGGGTCCAGGCCACGTTGTGCAACGTGAGCAGGCGGGGCGCGGTGGGCTCGGCCACCTGGACGAGGTGGCGCAGGTAGGCGCGGGACCAACGGGCGCAGACCGGACACCCGCACGCAGGGTCGAGCGGGCCGGCGTCGGTGGCGAAGCGGGCGTTGCGCAACTGGTAGCGGCCCTCGCTCGACAGCACGGTCCCGTGCCGGCCCAGGCGGGTGGGCAACACGCAGTCGAACATGTCGACCCCGAGGGTGATGGCTTCCACCAGGCTCACGGGATCGCCCACGCCCATCAGGTAACGCGGCCGGTCGGCCGGCAGCTCGGGCACGGTGACGGCCAGCGCCGCCAGCATCTCGTTCCGGGGCTCGCCCACCGACAGGCCGCCGATGCCGTACCCGTCGAAGCCGATCTCGACGGTCCGCTGGGCGCTCTCCCTCCGGAGGCCGGCCTCGGTTCCGCCCTGCACGATGCCGAAGAGGGCCTGGCCCTCGCGTCGATGGGCCTTCCGGGCCCGGGCTGCCCAGGCGGCCGTGCGCTCCACCGCCAGGCGGACGGTCTCGGGGGGCGAGGGCAGCGGCGGGCAGACGTCGAGCACCATCTGGATGTCGGCGCCGAGCTGCTCCTGGATGGCGACGGCCGACTCGGGCGTGAGGCGCTGGACCGACCCGTCATACGTCGAGCGGAAGGTCACGCCCTGGTCGTCCACCTTGGGTTGGAGGGAGAAGACCTGGAACCCGCCCGAATCGGTGAGCACGTGCCCGCCCCACCCGGAGAAACGGCCGACACCGCCGGCTTGGGCGATCACGTCGGCGCCCGGGCGGAGCATGAGGTGGTACGTGTTCGCAAGCACGACCTCCACCCCGAGGTCGTCGAGGTCGGCGGCCGACAGCGTGCGCACCGAGGCGCGAGTGCCCACGGGCATGAAGCACGGCGTGTGAAAGCGACCCCGGGCGGTCGTCACCGTGCCCGCCCGGGCCGGGCCGTCGGTCGCGTGGACGGCGAGGTCGACGGTGGTCATGGGCGGGCGGCCCGGTCGACGAGCATGGCGTCGCCGAAGGACAAGAAGCGGTAGCCCTCCTGGAGTGCGGTGTCGTAGAGCGCCCGCCACCGCTCACCGGCGAAGGCGGCCAGGAGCAGGAGGAGCGACGACCGGGGCAGGTGGAAGTTGGTGAGCAGCACGTCGACCATCCGGAACGGGTAGTCACCCTTGATGAACAGGTCGGTGCGGCCTTCCAGGTCCCCGGTGGCGGCGGCCGACTCCAGGGCCCGGGTCGTGGTCGTGCCCACAGCCACCACCCGTCCACCGGCCTCCCGGGTAGCCCGGCAGGCGTCCATGGTGGCGGCGGGCACGGCGTAGCGCTCCGAGTGCATCACGTGGTCGTCGGCGTCGTCCGCTACCACGGGCCGGAAGGTGTCGAGACCCACGATCAGCTCCACCGTGGCCAGACCGACGTCCCGAGCCCGGCACCGGTCGAGTACGCCGTGGCTGAGGTGAAGGCCGGCCGTGGGCGCGGCCACCGACCCGGGCGTGCGGGCGTACACCGTCTGGTAGCGCTCGGCGTCGAGGAGGGGCCGGGTGATGTAGGGCGGGAGGGGCACCTCGCCCAGGCTGGCCAGCTCGGCCGGGTCGGCCAGCAGGCGCACCAGCCGGCGGCCGCCCTCCAGCACCTCGCCCACCTCGACGGCCGGGCGGTCCCCGGCGGCCAGCAGCACCGTGCCCGCGGCCACCTTCTTGCTGGGGCGAACCAGCGCCTGCCAGCACCCGCCCACGGGTTCGAGGAGGAGCACCTCCACCACCCCGCCCGTGGGCTTGCGCAGGTGGAGCCGGGCCGGGAGGACCCGGGTGTCGTTCACCACCAGGAGGTCGCCGGGCTGGAGGAGGTCCGGCAGGTCCCGCACGTGCCGGTGCTCGACGGAGCGGTCATTCGGCGCCACCAGCAGGCGGGCCGCGTCCCGAGGTTCGACCGGCTCCTGGGCCACGGCGGCAAGCGGCAGCGGGTAGTCGAAGGCCTCCATGCGCACAAGCAGGACTTTCGCACGCCGGAGCCGAATCCAGGCAACGGGGTCGAATCACAACTTCAGCAAGGTGCAAAGGGCGTCCCGTTGGCGATACGTGCAGACGACGTCGACCTCATGCGCGATCGCGCCCTGGTCGAGCAGCACCAGGCTGGGGATGCGGCGGCATTCGAGGACCTCTACCGGCGGTACTACGGCCGGCTGTTTCGCTATTGCCTGAAGCGGGTCGGCGACCGCCACGAGGCCGAAGAGCTCACCCAGGAGGCGTTCACCCGGGCCTACCGGGCCATGCCCGCCCTGCGAGGCGAGCGCCGCTTCTATCCCTGGCTGTCGGTCATCGCCTCCCGGCTGTGCGTGGACACCCACCGCCGGCTGGGCCGCACGGAGCCCACCGCCGAGATCGACGCCGGGGCGGTGGACGACGGCGGCGAGCGCCGGGTGGAAGCGGCCGCCGACCGGGCCCTGCTGGGCGAGGCCCTGCGCCGCCTCTCCCCCCGCCACCGGGAGGTGCTCGAGCTGCGTGAGCAGCACGGCTGGTCGTACCAGCGCATCGCTCACCACTACGACATGTCGTTGGGGGCGGTCGAGGGGCTGCTCTTCCGCGCTCGCCAGGCCCTGCGCCGCGAGTTCCTGGCCGCGGCCGGGCCCGAGTCGGGGCTGGCTGCCGGTGTGCCGGTGATCGGCTGGCTGGTGCGGCGCCTGCACGCCGCCCGCTTTCGTCTGGACGAGGCCGCCGCCGGCTGGGCGGGCCTGCCCGCACTGGCCGGGAACGCCATGGGGCTGGCCTTGGTCGTCACCACCGCGGCCGGGCTGTGCACCGCGGTGGTCGCGCCGGCCGGCCACCGGACCCAGGTGCAGGTCGCGGCCCGGAGCATCGCCAACGTCAGCACCGAGCCGGCGTCCACGGGCCTGGCCGCTCGTCCGCTGGACTTCACGCCCGCCAGCGCGCATGTCGCCATCCGCCGGGGGCCGCCGCAGACGGCGTCCTCGGCCGGGACGCCGAACGCAGGTTCCAACCCGCTGTCAGGGGCGTCGCTCATGCGGGCGCCGGACGCCAAGCGCCGGGGCGAGAGCAATCCCGTGAACGAAGCCGCCGGTCCGGTGGGCGCCGGAACCGACCCCTCGGGCATCGCCGCCGCGACGGCCGAGCACCTCGACGAGTACACCCACCAACTCAATCGATTGAAGGGAATCAAGCCGTGAGAAACCGCCTGGCCGCCATGACCCTGACCACCGCGCTGCTGGTTGCCGGCTCGCTGCTGGCCGGACCGGTCAGCGCCGCCACCGCCTCGGCGGGCACGACCTCGGCCCCCGCTGCCGCCGCGGCCACCACAGCTGCCTTGCCCGCTGCCGCGGCCGCGCCGGCCAATGCCGAGGGCGACTGGTGGTGCGTGTGGGTGGAGACCATCGACTTCGGCTACTGCCAGAGCGACCCACTCCCCGACCGCCTGCCCATCCCCGGCACTGACGGGTCGACCCCGGCCTGACCGGGTGGTGGTGCGGCGGCCGCGCCCGTTCTTGGGGTCATTCGCGGCGCGGCTTTGCCCAAGAACGCGGCGGGCGGCGGCGGGCGGCGGCGGCTGACCGAGCGCCGAACGCCGAGCGCCGTGGCTCGTGTGCAGTCATGCGCACTCTTCGCGAGTTGCTGCACACGGAACGCGCCGTCAGGCGATGCGTACGGCCACATGTTGGGCAAAGCCGCTCAGGGCGTGAACAAGTTCGGACCTCCCGGCGACGCCAACCCCACGTGCTCCCACGCCGCCGGAGTGGCCACTCGACCTTGGGGGGTGCGCTTCAGCATCCCGAGTTGCAACAGGAAGGGCTCGTAGACGTTCTCGACCGTCTCCGTCTCCTCCCCCACTGACACGGCCAGCGTGGACAGGCCCACGGGCCCGCCCCCGAACCGCCCGCACACGGTCGACAGGATGGCCCGGTCCACCTTGTCCAGGCCCAGGGCATCCACGCCGAACACGGTGAGCGCCTGGTTGGCGATCTCCTGGCTCACCAGGCCGTCGCCCCGCACCTCGGCGAAGTCCCGCACCCGCTTCAGCAGCCGGTTGGCGATCCGGGGCGTGCCCCGCGACCGGCCCGCCACCTCCACCGCCCCACCAGGCCCGAGGCGCACGCCCAGGATGCGCGCCGAGCGAGTGATGATCTCCTGCAGGTCCTCAGCCGGGTAGTGGTCGAGCCGTGCCACGAAGCCGAACCGGTCCCGGAGGGGGCCGGTGATGAGGCCCGTGCGGGTGGTGGCACCGACCAAGGTGAACGGCGGCAGGTCCAGCCGGATGGAGCGGGCGGCCGGGCCCTTCCCGATCACGATGTCGAGCTGGAAGTCCTCCATCGCCGGGTAGAGCACCTCCTCGACCGGACGCGGGAGGCGGTGGATCTCGTCGATGAACAGCACGTCGCCGTCGGCCAGGTCGGTGAGGATCGACGCCAGGTCGCCGGCCCGCACCAGCGCCGGTCCGGAGGTGATGCGGAGGTTGACCCCCATCTCCGCGGCGACGATGCCGGCGAGGGTCGTCTTGCCCAACCCAGGCGGGCCGGCGAAGAGCACGTGGTCGGCGGCCTGGCCGCGGCGGCGGGCCGCCTCCAGCACAATGTCGAGGTGGTCCTTGAGCTGGGCCTGGCCGACGAACTCCGCCAGGCGCCGAGGCCGCACGCTGCCCTCGTCGACCTCCTCCTCGGGGGTGGCGACGGCGGCCACGATGCGATCGGCGGTCGCCCCCAGCAGCTCTTCGCGGGGGCTCACCGGGCCGCCGCCAGGCCCCGCAGCGCCAGCTTCAGCAGATCGGCCGGGTCGCCCTCGTCGGGCAGCGCGGCCAGCACGTCGCGCACCTCGTCGTTGGCGTACCCCAGGCTGCCGAGGGCGGCGCGCACCTCGGCCCGCGGCCCGAGCGGGGCGCCGGCGCCCGTCCCGCCGGCCAGCA
>DASRGI010000093.1:0-3230 GCA_035651095.1 Acidimicrobiales bacterium
GCGCGGCCGGCGTGGCCGGCCCCGGGCCCGGCGCCCCAGAGGACTTGGCCGTCGTGGCGGCGGTGGTGATCGTCGTCGCCGAAGCACCGGCCTTGCCCGTCGTCGGCGGCGTCGAACCCCGTGCCGATGTCGACGGCGCCGGCCCTCCAGGGGCGGTCGTGGTCGCACCGGCCGCCCCGAGCGACGTGGCCGTTGCCCCGGAGGCCCTGTCCCCTGCCGCACCCTTGGACCCGCCGCCACCCCCGCACGCGGCTCCCGGCACGCTCGACACCACAACGAGGAGCAGCGCGAGCCGCCATCGTTCACTCATACCGGAGTGCCTCCATGATGTCGATACGGGCGGCGCGCCGAGCGGGCCATGCCGCGGCCGCGACCGCCACCAAGAGCGCCAGAGCGCCGTACCCGACTGGGGCCGACACGTTGACGTGCAGCGATGGACGGACGCCGAAGAGGCCGATGCTCGCCTCGCGCAGGACCTCGAAGATCCCGACGCTCACGATGGCACCGAGCACCGCCCCCACCGCACCGACGATGGCGCCCTCGATCAGCGTCACCACGGCCAGGTCCCGGGGTTCCAGACCGATGGCAGCGAGCATGGCGTACTCACGCCGTCGTTGGGCGGCCACGAGGAACAGCATCGTGCCGATGGTGACGAGGGCCACGAGCAACATGCCTCGTTGCAACGCGGTGAACGGGGCCAGTTGGCGGTTGACGTCGGCCGCCGTGGCCTCACCCAGGGCCGCGGGGTCGTACACGCGCGCCGGTGCGGGCAGGTCGACGCGCAACCGGGCGGCCAGTGCACCGACGCCGATGCCGGGAGCGGGCCGGACGAGGAAGTCCGACGTGGGCTGGGGGCCCCACAGGCGCTCCACCATGGCCACGGGCATGTCCACCACATTGCCGTTGAAGCTCGGATCGGCCCACACCCCCGCGACCGGCACCATCGCCTCGCCGTGGGCGGTCGGGAGGCGGAGTACCGAGCCGGGCTTCAGGTGCCGCCGGCGAACGAGGGTGGCACCGACGAGCACCTCGTCGCGATCGAGCGCGGCGGCTCCGGCATGGCCCGCCAGCGCGGTGTACGCGCTGCCCACCCGCTCGTGCCCCACCACGCCCACGAGGTCGCCCGTGCCGTGCCCGGCCAGGAGGAACACCCGGCGGTCGACGCCGGCCACATCAGGCCGGCGAGCGACGGCGTCGAGGATCGCTGCCGATGGCTTGGCCTCGATGTTGAAGGACACGTAGTTGTTGGGCTCGACCGTCGTGACGAGCACGCGAGCCCCGGCCGCCGACCGCTGCACCCCCACCGCCGCGCTGCGGATGGATGTCGCCGCGCTGGCGAGAACGCAGCCGACGGCGACGGCCAGGGCGGTTGCTCCCGCCGCTGTTGCCGTGCGATTCGGTACACGCGCGAGGTTGGCCACGGCGAGGCGCAGCCGGGGCCCACCCCTGCCGGCAAGGCGTTCCGCAACCGCGACAACGATGGGAGAGAACCATGCCGCGGCGAGCAGCAGGGCGACCACGACGGCAACCAGGAGCGCCTGTCCCGCCGCCGCTTGCCACACCTCGAGGGCGCCGTCGTGCTGGATGGCGTACGCCAGCCATATCCCGGCCAGTGCGAGACCCACGGCCACGACGACGCGGGCCAAGGAGGGACGTCCCGTCATCACGTCCTCCCCCCCGCCCCGAAGGCGCGCCACTGCGTCGAGCTGGCGCAGGCGCGCCACCGATGGCCACGCCGCCACTGCCGACGCCACGAGAGCCAGGACCACGCCGGCGCCGAGAGCGAGGGCCGACGGATGGACGCCGACGCGCACGCCGGTGATGCGTTCGGTGAGGTGCGAGAGCGTGCCCGTGAGCGGGTAGGCGAGGGCGACAGCCCCCATCGAGCCGAGGGCGCCACCGACCAGGCCGGACACCGCCGCCTCCGACACGATGGTGGCGCCGAGCAGGCGGTTGGGCGCGCCGAGCACTTGGGAGAGAGCCAATTCGCGACTGCGCTCCTGGAAGGCAAGGGCGATCGTGCTCGCCACCACCAGGCCGCCGACGCCCAGCGCGAACAGCCCGAGGAGCGAGAACAGCGGAAGGAACGCCTGCGACGCGAGGACGGATGCGGCGGGCGGGTCGGTGCTGGGCACCACCGTGAGGCCAGGCCCCAGGGCCGCTGCCACCGAAGCGCGCAACCGGCGGACCGGTACGTTGGGCGCCGGCTTCACGTACACGGCGTCGTACTGGCCCGGTCGCTGGAAGACCCGTTGGGCGACAGGCAGGGGGAAGACCACCACCCGGCCCCCGTTCAGGCCGTCCAGCGCCTTGAGGGAGATGGCGTGGGCGAGTGGCACCGACGGTCCGTCGGTGCGAACTTCACCCTTGCCCCGGACGAGGCGAGCCAGTACGGCCGACACAAACGGGGGATCACTGTCACGGGCGCGGGCCATGGCGCCCGGCGAGCAGCGAATGTTGCCGACCAGCTGCTCGATGCGGCAGTCCACGCCGATGGCGAGGACCGGCAATTCCTTGCCGCCCGCTGCCGTGGCCAGGGTGACCGTCTGGACCACCGGGAGGACACCGCCCACACCTGGGGTGGCTGCCACCGCAGCGACGGTGACGTCGTCAATCCCGCCCCGGGAGGTGGGACCGATGACGCGCAAGGGTGCTTGGGCAGCCACCCGGCGTCCGACCGTCGTGAACGAGTAGTCGAGGCTGGCCACGACGATCAGCACGGCGGTGAGGAGGCTCGTGCCCGCGGCGATGGACGCAATCGCGATCAAGGCCCGGCCGGGGTGGCGCTGGAGGCGACGCATCCCGACGACCTGGACCGCGGCGGTCACGTCAACCGCCCGTCCTTCAGGGTGATGATCTGGTCGGCCCGGCGCGACGCCTCGAGATCGTGGGTCACCATCAACAAGGCGGCCCCGGTCTCGCGAACACATGACGTCAGCAGGTCGAGGATGGCCGCACCGTTGTGGGAGTCGAGGTTGCCGGTCGGCTCATCGGCCAGGATGAGCCGGGGATCGGTGACGAGGGCGCGGGCGATGGCGACCCGCTGCATCTCACCGCCCGACAGCTCGCCTGGCAGTGCTCGCTGCTTGCCCGCCAGTCCCACCCGCTCCAACAGCCGGGAAGCGGCCTCGACGGCGGCACCTCGGCGGCTCCCGTCGAACAGCAGTGGGAGCGCGACGTTCTCCGCCGCGGTCAGGGTCGGGAGCAGGTGAAAGAACTGGAAGACGAAT
>DASRGI010000094.1:0-8874 GCA_035651095.1 Acidimicrobiales bacterium
CCCCGCCTCGCCGCCGGTGTCGTCCACCCGGCCCCGGCGCACGGGCCGCTCGGTCCGGCTCTCCCTGGCCATGTACGCCTCGGTACCGATCACCGGGGTGATGCCCTGGTCGTTGCACGCCTTGTAGAAGTCGAGGACCCCGTACATGTTGCCGTGGTCGGTGATCCCGATGGCGGGCTGCCCGTCGGCCACGGCCGCGGCCACGACCTCGTGGACGCGTGCAGCACCGTCGAGCATCGAGAACTCGGTGTGCAGGTGCAGGTGGGTGAAGGAGTTCCCCACAGGTACGTGGCCCCTCTGTGCAGAAGCTGTGGACGAACTACATGGGTGTGATTCAGGGTAGCGCGCCCCGCCGGGCCGCGCCGTCTCTCCCACGGCACGGGCAGCGCCCGCACCGCGTCGCGCGCCGGGACGGACGCGAAGGTGCGGCCGATGGCACACCCGGCGCTTGGAGGGCAACGGGTGCGAGCCCGGTACCGGGCGGGCTGGTCGCGGACGTGCTGGCGGCGTCGCTGCTCATCGCCCTGCTCACCGTGGGCGTCCTCAGCGCCGGGCTGGGCCAGCCGGCGCGCCGGGCCGACGCCGCGCGGTACGAGGCCGCGGCCGGCGGGCGGGCTACAGGTAGCCGGGGGGGCGGATGCCGGGCTGCTCGGGCCCCCCGGCGGGCAGCGCCCGCTGGCGCATCTCCTCCAGCTGGGCCCGGGCCTGCATCTGCTGGGCGAACAGCGTGGCCTGGATCCCGTGGAACAGCCCCTCCAACCACCCCACCAGCTGGGCGTGGGCGACCCGCAACTCGGCCTCGGTGGGCGGCCCCTCGTCGAACGGGGCGGCCAGCCGGTCCAGCTCGTCCCGCAGGTCGGGCGACAGCACCTTGCCCAGCTCCATCACCGACGTTTCGTAGATCTCCTTGAGCCGCACCCGGCTGGCCTCGTCGAGCGGCGCCTGGCGCACCTCCTCCAACAACTGCTTGATCATCGAGCCGATGCGCATGACCTTGGCCGGCTGCTCGACCGTCTCCCGCTCGGCCTCGCCCGGCTGCCCCGACAGCCCCGGCTCTCCCGGTTGCCCGTCGCCGGGCTGGTCCACGATCAGCAGCTGCGGCGGCTGGTTCATCTGCGTGTCGGACTGGTCGGCCATGCCTCCATCCTTCCCCGCTCACGCACGGTGGACCAACAACGGCACCAGCATCTCGGCCGACGTGAGCGACCCGTGCCGGCACACCAGGGTCGTCTCGCCCGTGTCGGCCGGGTCGAGCAGGGCCACCGGCTGGAAGGGCACCACGGCCACGTCGCCGATGCGGTCGACCAGGTCCGGGGGCACCGGCCCACCGAACCACCCGGCTTCGATCACCTCGTCCCGGGTGTGGACCCAGGCCAGTTCGCCGTAGAACGACCGGGCCAGCGCGGCTACGTCGTCGGCCCGCACCCCCGGCCGCAGGTGCAGCCACCGGAACCGGGCCTCGCCCGACAGCAGCTCAACGTCGGCCAGCACGTCGGGGTCGAGGGTGACGAGGGCGCTGCCCACCTGCACCTGCCCATGGTCGGCGGTGACGACCAGGACGGCACCCGGCGGCAGCACCGAGCACAGGTCGGCCACCAGCCGGTCGGTGGCCGCCAGTTCGGCGTCGTAGTGGGCACCGAAGCCGTACTCATGGGCGACCTTGTCGACGCCGTCGTAGTAGGCGTAGACGAACGGCTCCCCCGCTTCCAGCAGCGCACGCACCTCGACCACCAGCGTGGACAGGGCCCGCCACCCCACCAGTCGGGCGCCCGTGAACTGGGCGGTGGTGAAGCCGGTGCGGGCGAACTCGGCCCGGGTCACCACGGGCACGGGCCGGCCCTCGAACGGGGGCAGGCGCTGGAACTCGGCGGGCGGCACGGTCTGGCGGGCGTCGCCCTCGGGCGTGCGCCAGCGCAGCACGTTGAGGACGCCGTGGGCCGTGGCCACCCGGTACCCGAGCACGCCGTGCTGGGCGGGCGGCGTGCCCGTGACCAGCGAGGTGAGAGCGGTGGCCGTGGTGCTGGGCGCCACCGTGGTGATGGGGCCGCCCGCCATGGACGCCAGTTGGGGCGCCAGCCCGGCCGCCCGCCGCTCCTGGAGCTGCTCCCAGCCCAGGCCGTCGAGGGCGAGGAGGACGACCTGCCGGGCGCCGGCGGCCTCGGCCGGCAGCCAGGAGGGACGCAGGCCCCGCAGCAGGGAAGGCACCACCGCGTCGATGCACGCCCCGCCGTAGTCGGGCAGCACGGGGGCGGGCGCCTTGGGCGACGACAACACGGCGGGCGACGTTAGACGGCCTGTTCCCGGCACGTGCTGACGGGTGCGGTGTCACACACGTGCCGAGAACCCCCGGCACGGCACACCGGACGAGAAGCCCGGGGAAGGTCCCGGTCGGTGGCACCGGGAGGCGGGAGCCACCGACCGGAACCCTCACTCCGGGTGTCCTGTCGGCCGGGGGGCGGTGGTCGATCGGGACGGACCCGGGCGGGCTTGTCTGTACAACGAATACTGCGACAGCGGGCATTGACTTTCCATAGTCCGATCGGGCTATTTGGCACCCCCCGGCGAACCAGTCCTTCCGCGGACACCACTCCGGCCGCCGTACCATTGGGAGCGTGAAGGTCTCCACCCGGGGCGACTACGCCAGCCGGGCCCTCCTGTCCCTTGCCCTCCACGCCGAGGAGTCGGGGCCGACGTCCGTGCGCGACATCGCCGAGCGCACGGGCCTGCCCCAGCCCTACCTCGAGCAGATCCTGCTGGCCCTCAAGGGGGCCGGGCTGGTGCGCTCCAAGCGGGGCGTGGGCGGCGGGTACGTGCTGGCCCGCGACCCCTCGGAGATCACGCTCGGCCAGATCGTGAGCGCGGTGGACGGGCCCATCGTGGCCGGCGACTTCGGCGAGCCCCATCAGAACGGGGCGTGCGACCACGAGGGCCAGTGCGTGCTCCTCGCCGTGTGGGCCGACGTCGGCACCCACATGCGCACCCACCTCGACTCGTTCACCTTGGCCGACATGGTCAATCGAGCCCGGGGCAACGCCCCGGCCCTGCTCGAACCCCTCAGCTGACCGCCATGCCCTACCCGGCCCAGTGGGAGGCCGACGTGGTCATGGCCGACGGCGGCACCGTCCACGTCCGCCCCATCCGTCCCGATGACGCCGACCGCCTGCGGTCGCTCCACCAGCGGCTGTCGGCCGAGACCATCTACCTCCGCTTCTTCTCCCCCATCCCCACGCTGTCCGACGCCATGGTCGAGCGCTTCACCAACGTCGACTACGTCGACCGCATGGCCCTGGTGGCCGAGCTGGGTGAGGACCTGGTAGGCGTGGCGCGCTACGACCGACTGGGCGAGGGGGCGACCACTGCCGAGGTCGCCTTCGTCATCGACGACGCCCACCAGGGCCGGGGCCTGGGCACCCTCCTCCTCGAGCACCTGGCCGCCACCGCCCGGGAGGCGGGCATCCACGAGTTCGTGGCCGACACCCTGCCCGGCAACAACCGCATGCTCAACGTGTTCCGGGCCGCCGGGTTCGGCGACGAGCGCCACCTGTCCGACGGCGTGGTGCGGGTGCGCTTCCGCATCGACCCCACCGAGGCGTCGGTGTCGGCCATGCACGACCGGGAGCGCCACGCCGCCGCCCGCTCCGTGCAACGCCTCCTGGCGCCCCGCTCCATCGCCGTCATCGGGGCCAGCCGCACCGGCGGCACCCTGGGCCACGAGGTCCTGCGCAACCTGGTGCGGGGCGGCTTCGCCGGGCCCGTCTTCCCCGTCCATCCCACGGCCACCCACGTGGCCAGCATCCGGGCCTACCCCACCGTCCTCGACATCCCCGACGCCGTCGACCTGGCCGTCATCGCCGTGCCCGCCAAGGAGGTGCCCGCGGTGGTCGACCAGTGCGGGGCCAAGGGCGTGGGCGGCCTGGTGGTCGTGTCCGCCGGGTTCTCGGAGGCCGGCCCCGAGGGCGCCACCGAGGAGCGCCAGCTGGTGGAGCACGCCCGCCGCCTGGGCATGCGCATCGTCGGCCCCAACTCCATGGGAGTGGTGAACACGGCCCCGGCCGTCTCCATGCACGCCACCTTCGCCCCGGTGCTGGCTGGCGTGGGCCGGGTGGGGTTCGTGTCCCAATCGGGGGCGCTGGGCGTGGCCATCCTCGGTGAGCTGGGTCGGCGGAACCTGGGCGTGTCGACCTTCGTGGCCCTGGGCAACAAGGCCGACGTCAGCAGCAACGACCTCATCCAGTTCTGGGAGGACGACGACGCCACCGACATCGTCCTCCTCTACCTGGAGTCCTTCGGCAACCCCCGCACGTTCTCCCGGGTGGCTCGGCGGGTGGCGCGGACGAAGCCGGTGATCGCGGTGAAGAGCGGGCGGCGGGACCGGGCCGAGGACGCCGTGGAAGCACTGTTCCGGCAGGCGGGCGTCACCCGCGTCGACACGTTGGAGCAGCTGTTCGACGTGGCCCAGGCCCTGACCACCCAGCGCCTACCTCAGGGCCGGCGGGTGGCGGTGGTGGGCAACGCCGCCGGGCCGGGGGCGCTCGCCGTCGACGCCGCCCAGGGCGCCGGGCTCGACGTGGCCGCCCTGGTCCGCCTGCCCTTCGACGCCTCGCCCGGCGACTACGAGCAGGCCCTGCGAGACGTGCTCGCCGACCCCGACGTGGACGCCATGATCGCCGTGTTCACGCCCCCGCTGGCCCACGGCGCCGACGAGGTGATCGCCGCCGTGGAGCGAGCGGCGGCGGGCTCGGCCAAGCCCGTGCTCGGCAACTTCTTGCTGTCGACGGCCGCCCCGGAGACCCTGCCCTGCTTCGCCTACCCGGAGTCGGCCGCCCTGGCCCTGGCCCGCATGGTGGAGCGGGCCGAGTGGCTGGCCCAGCCCGAGGGCACGGTGCCGGACCTGGATGTCGACGTGAGCGGGCTCGGTGCGTTGGAGCTGCTCCCCCTGTTGGGCGCCTTCGGCATTCCCACCGGGCCGGCGAGTGACGGCCGCCCGCTGCGGGTGCGGGTCACGCAGCACGAGTCGTTCGGCCCGGTGCTCGCACTCGCCTCGGCCGACCCCCTGGCCGACCTGCTGGGCGACGAGGCCTACGCCCTCGTGCCCCTCACCGACGTGGACGCGGCCCGGCTGGTGCAGTCGCTCCCCAGCGCGCCTCTGCTGGCCGGGCTCGACGTCGCCGCCCTGGAGGACCTGCTCGTGCGGGTCGGCCTGCTGGCGGCCGAGGTGCCCCAGGTGGCGGAGCTGACCCTGGAGCCGGTGGTGGTGTCGGCCGAGGGCGTGGCCGTGTTGGACGGGACGCTGCGGGTCGAGCCCTACCAACCCCACCCCGAGATGGACGTCCGCCGCCTCCGCTGACCGGGCGGGACGTCAGGCGGGGCGGGTGGGGGGCCTGCCCGCCTGGACCGCCTCTTCGGGGCGAACGCCCCGCAAGAGGGCGAGCGACGCCGGCGGGCGCCGGCCCACCAGGTCGACCAGGCGCACGCCTGCCGTGCTGGCCAGGGCCCGCAGGTCGTCGGCCTGGCCCACCACCACGGCCCCGAACACCACGGGCCCGTTGGGGTTGAGGGCGGCGAGGAGCTTGTCCAGGCGGGCGATGTCGGCCTGGAACTGGGCCTTGAAGTCCGTGTCGTCCGTGGTGTTGGCCATGGACTGGAGGTTGGCCCGCTCCTCCTGGGCGTCGGCCCTGGCCTTCTGGGCCCAGGCCCCCAGGTCGCCGCTCACCGCCTCGGGGGCGCCGCCCGGAGGGGCCACGAGCAGGGCCTGCACGTCGACACTCCGCAGGCGGGCCCGGGCGTCGGCGTCGGACGCGTACCCGGCGAACGACACCACCGCGGCCCACGTCCCCTTGGCCCGGGGCAGCACGCCGGTGCGGCTGGCGACGTAGGTCGTGAGGTCGGTGCCGGGGAGGGGGCCGGTGGACGCGCCGATGTCGTCGCCGCTCGCCACCGTCTGGTCCGACGCCCGCTGGCCCCGGTCGCGATGGGCGGCGACGGCCGCCACCGACGCGGCCAGCAGGAACACCACCAGGGCGCCCACGGCCAGCAGCACCAGGCGGCGGGCCTGCTCTTCGGACAGCTCCGGGGGCGCCTCAGGAGAGTCGGCCACGGACTTCTTCCAGGTCGGCCGGGAGGGGCGAGTCGAACTGCACCCGCTCGCCGCTTCCCGGGTGGTCGAAGGCCAGGCGGTGGGCGTGCAGGAAGGGCCGGGGGACGGCCAGCGCCGCTCGGCCGCCCCGGTAGCGGGTGTCACCCACGACGGGGTGGCCGATGGCGGCCAGGTGGACGCGGATCTGGTGGGTGCGACCCGTCTCCAGCCGGCACTCGAGCAGCGTGAGGGGCACCGGTTCGGTGTACCGGGCCAGCACCTCGTAGCGGGTGCGGGCCTCCCGGCCCTTGCTGCTCACGGCCATGCGGGTGGGGTCACCCGAGGCCCGGCCGATGGGTGCGTCCACCAACCCGGCGGGCGACGCCACCTGCCCCCACACCAGGGCCAGGTACCGGCGCTCGACCTGGCGGCGCTTGAGCTGGGCCACCAGCGACTCGTAGGCCCGGGCCGACCGGGCCACGACCAGCAGGCCGGACGTGCCCTTGTCCAGGCGGTGGACGATGCCGGGGCGGGCGGGGTCGGGGCCCACGCCGGCCAGGTCCGGGAAGCGGGCCAGCAGGCCGTTGACCAGCGTGCCCCGGAGGTGGCCGGACCCAGGGTGGACGACCAGGCCGGCGGGCTTGTCGATGACCACCACGTCCTCGTCGGCGTGGACCACGGGGACCGCCACCTCGGGCTCCGATTGGGGGCCCAGGTCGGCTACCACCGCGGGCACGTCGACCTCCAGCACCTCGCCCTCGCCCACCCGGCGGCTGCGGGTGGTGACCACCCGGCCGGCCAGCCGCACGCCGCCGGCCTCGACCAGCGAGGCCACGTCGGACCGGGGCAGGCCGGTGAGGAGGGCCACGGCTCTGTCCACTCGCTCCCCGGCCAGGGCGGCGGGGATGGTCTCCCTCAAGGTTGCCTTGACTGCGGTTCCCGGCTCACCAACACCAGCAGGATGGCGCCGACGGTGATGGCCATGTCGGCCACGTTGAAGATGGGCCACCAGCGCAGGTCGATGAAATCCACCACCGCGCCACCGTGGTCGCGCACCAGGCGGTCGATCAGGTTGCCCACCGCCCCACCCAGCAGGAGCCCGAGGGCGAGCGCGGCCAGGGGCCGGGCCATGGCCACCCGGCCCAGGCCCAGCAGCACGACGAGGACGCCGATGGCGATGGCCACCAGCACCGGCCCCAGCCCCCGGCCCAGCCCGAAGGCAGCACCGGAGTTGAACGACAGGTTGAACCGCAGCGTCCAGAACAGATGGACGGGACCGTCGGCCAGGTGGTGCAGGGCGAGGGTCTTGGTGACCTGGTCGGCGACGACCACGGCGACGGCGACCGCCCCGGTGAGGAGCAGGCGCCCTCGCCGGCGGTCGCCTACCGCCGGGACAGGCCCCCGCTCTTGCAGGCCACGCATAGGCGGGCGTAGGGCAGAGCCTTGAGCCGGGCCCGAGGGATGGGCTGGCCGCACCGTTCGCAGTTGCCGTAGGTGCCGTTTTCGATCTTGGCCAGCGCGTGGTCGATCTCGTCGACCGCCATCCGGGCCTGGGCCGACAGGGCCAGATCCCGCTCCCGGTCGATGTTCATGGTGCCGCCCTCGCCCGACTCCTCGTCGAACTGGATGTCGCCCGGCTCCATCTCCTGGGCCAGCGAGTCGGCCTCGGCCTTCAGGGCCACGGCCTGCCGTTCGTAATCGCTTCGCTCGGCCAGCAACAGCGCCCGCTGTTCTTCGAAGAACTTGTCGAGCACGGGCGCGGACTTCTTCTGGACCACTTCCTTCTTGGTTGCCGCCACCTTGGCCGGCGCCTCCTTCTTGGGTGCAGCGATGGGTGCCTTCTGCTGACTCTTCTTGCTGGCGCTGGCCGGCGACTTCTTCACCGGCGCAGGGGGCGCTTGCTTCTTCGGCGCCGCCGTTGCCTTCCTGACCTGTTCCTTCTTGACCGGTGTGGCTTTGGCCGGTGCGGCCTTCCTCGCGGTGCCCGTCTTCTTGGTGGCCGCCACCGCCTTCGTGGCCGCCTTCTTCACCACGGCGGCGGCCTTCTTCACCGCCTTGGCGGGTGGGGCTTGCTTCTTGGCGGCCGTCGGACGCACAGCCTTGGAGGCTCTCGGCATGATCGAGTTTCACTCCCGGACTCGGAAGGGTGGGGGACGGTACCACACCCGCTCAGCGAGCCCGATGAACGCCCCTGCCCCCTGGCGCATTCCCGGCCACCAGCGCCTCCTCCAGCAAGCGCCGGGCGTCGGCCTGCGTGACACCTTTCACGCGCACCCGTTTGGCCCGGCTCGACTCCCCCGAGGCCAGCTCCACGTCGGCCTCCTTGGCTCCCAGGACGGAGGCCAGGAGGGTGAGGAGGGCGGCGTTGGCCCGCCCCTCGACGGGGGGCGCGGCGACCCGGACCTTCAGGGCATTGCCGTGCTTGCCCACCACCGCCGAGCGCCCGGCGCCCGGCTGCACGTGGACCCGCAACACGATCTCCGGGCTGTCCTCATCGTCCGATGCAAACTCGAAAACGTCGTCCAGCACGCCCGTAGAGTAGGGCCATGTCCCGGCCTTACCCCGACGTTCCGCAACAGCCCGATTTTCCGGCGCTGGAGCAGGACGTCATTTCCTCGTGGGACGCGGCCGGAACCTTCCCCGCCTCGGTCGAGCAACGGCCGGCCGGCGACGACAACAACGACAACGAGTTCGTCTTCTACGACGGGCCCCCGTTCGCCAACGGGCTCCCCCACTACGGGCACCTCCTCACCGGTTTCGTGAAGGACGCCGTACCCCGGTACCAGACCATGCGGGGG
>DASRGI010000095.1:0-6233 GCA_035651095.1 Acidimicrobiales bacterium
ATCACCCAGCACATCGGTGCCTACCAGGTGGAGAAGGCCGGTCGCCTGATCACCTTCATCGACACCCCCGGCCACGAGGCCTTCACCGCCATGCGGGCCCGGGGCGCCGACGTCACCGACATCGTGGTGCTGGTCGTGGCCGCCGACGACGGCGTCATGCCCCAGACCATCGAGGCCCTCAACCACGCCAAGGTGGCCGAGGTCCCCATCGTGGTGGCCATCAACAAGATCGACCGGGAGAACGCCGACCCCAACCGGGTCATGCAGCAGCTCTCCGAGCAGGGCCTGGTGCCCGAGTCGTGGGGCGGCGACACGATCATGGTGGAGATGTCGGCCCTGCAGAACCTGGGCGTCGACGACCTCCTCGAGCAGTTGCTCCTGGTGTCCGAGGTCCAGCTGGCCGACGAGCTGATGGCCAACCCCGAGGCCCGGGCCCGCGGCTCGGTGCTCGAGGCCAACCTCGACGTGGGCCGCGGCCCCGTCGCCACCGTCATCGTGGAGAACGGCACCCTGCGGGTCGGGGACGCCATCGTGGCCGGCGCCGCCTGGGGCCGGGTACGAGCCCTCATCGACGACAAGGGCGACAACATCAAGGAGGCCCCGCCCTCCACGCCCGTGCAGGTGCTCGGGTTCTCGGACGTGCCCGTGGCCGGCGACGAGTTCCGGGTCACGGCCGCCGACAAGGTGGCCCGAGAGGTGGCCGACCTGCGCGAGCAGCGGCTGCGTTCCGCCGACCTGCGCAAGACGCCGTCGGTGGCTGGTGTGGCTGCGGGCGGCGCCAAGCTGGAGGACATCTTCGAGCAGATCCAGCGAGGCGAGACGGCCACGCTGAACCTGATCCTCAAGGCCGACGTCCAGGGTTCCCTGGAGGCGGTCACCGAGAGCCTGCGCAAGCTGGAGCGGGACGAGGTCAAGCTTGCCTTCGTGCACCGGGCCGTGGGTGGCATCACCGAGAACGACGTCCAGCTGGCCGCCGCCTCCAACGCCACCATCATCGGCTTCAACGTGCGCCCGGACCGCAAGTCCCGGGAGCTGGCCGAGTCGCAGGACGTGGAGATCCGTACCTACGAGATCATCTACAAGCTCATCGAGGACATCGAGTCCGCCATGGTGGGCATGCTGGCGCCGGAGTTCGAAGAGGTCATCACCGGCGACGCCGAGGTCCGGGAGATCTTCCGGGTGCCGCGGGTCGGTGCCATCGCCGGGTGCTACGTGCGCAACGGCACCATCACCCGGGGTTCGAAGGTCCGCTTCCTTCGGGAGGGCGTCATCCTCTGGAAGGGTGCCATCACGTCGCTCAAGCGGTTCAAGGACGACGTGCGCGAGGTGCAGGCCGGCTTCGAGTGCGGTATCGGCCTCAACAACAACCAGGACCTCCGCCCCGGCGACATCATCGAGACGTTCGAGGAACGGGAAATCCCCCGCACCTAGATGCACCTTGGCCGCGCTGACGCCGCGATGGCGGCGTGAGCGCGGCCAACGCCACGATGCACGTTGCCGCCATCTGCTTCGACCTCCGCTTGGCGACCTGCCGTTCCCTGAAGGAGAAGCGGGCGGTGATCAAGCCCATCCTCGACGGCGCTCGCAACCGCTACCGCGTGGCCGCTGCCGAGGTGGGCCGCCAGGACCAGTGGCAACGGGCCGAGTTGGGCATGGCCGTCGTGGCTTCCACGGCTGGGCACGCGTCGGACGTCCTCGACCAGGTGGAGCGCTTCGTCTGGTCGTTCCCCGAGGTCGAAGTGCTCACTACGGAACGCACATGGGCAGAATGAAGGGTATGGCTGACGCCCGCCGTGGCCGGCAACAGGGCACGCGAAAGTACCCGCGCGCCCTGCGGGTGAACGAACTGCTGCGGGAGGTCCTGGCCGACGAGCTCGAACTGCTCGAGGACGGCGACGATCGCCTGGGCCTGCTCACCATCACCGCCGTCGAGTCCGAGCCCGACCTGCGCACCGCCCGGGTTTTGTTCAGTTCCCTCCCCGAAGGGGCCGAAGAAGCACTCGTGGAGCACCGCGCTCGCCTCCAGGCGGCCATCGGCCGGCAGGCCCGGCTCAAGCGCACGCCCCAGCTGTCGTTCGCCGTGGACCACGGCGTGCAGCACGGCCAGCGCATCGAGGACGTCCTGCGCGACCTGAACCGGGGTACGGGTGGCTGAGCACGACCCCATGAACGCCGACGTCGAGCGGGCCCTGAACCGGGCGGCCGAGGCGATCTCCGGCGCGTCCAGCCTGGCCCTGGCCTGCCACGTCGGCCCCGACGGCGACGCCCTGGGTTCGCTCTTGGGCCTCCACCACCTGTGCCGGGCCGCGGGCAAGCCGTCGGTGGCGTCGTGGCCCGAGCCCTTCGTGGTCGCCCCGCACTACACGTACCTCCCCGGCCTCGACCTGGCCGTCAAGCCCGCCGACTTCCCCGAGGCGCCCGACGTCATGGTCACCTTCGACTGCGGGTCGCTCGGTCGGCTGGGCGAGCTGGCCGAACCGGCCCGGGCCGCGGGCGAGCTGATCGTCCTCGACCACCACGCCACCAACGACAACTACGGCGCCATCAACGTGGTCGACCCCGACGCGGCCGCCACCGCCGTGATCGTGCGCCGGCTGGCCGAGCGCCTGGGCTGGCCCCTCAACCGGGACGCCGCCATCTGCCTCTACACCGGGCTGGTCACGGACACGGGCCGCTTCCAGTACTCGTGTACCACCCCGTCGGTGTTCCGCCTGGCCGAGGAGCTGGCCTCGTTCGACCTGCCCATCGCCGCCCTCAGCCGCCAGCTCTTCGAGGAGCACCGCTTCTCGTACCTGCAGATGGTCGGCGCCTGCCTGGCCCGGGCCGAGCTCGACCGGGAGCTGGGCTTCGTGGTCACCTGGGTCACCAACTTCGACCTCGACGGTTTCGGGGTGGAGATCGAAGAGACCGAGGGCCTCATCGACCTGGTCCGGCGCACGGCCGAAGCCGAGGTCGCCTGCGTGTGCAAGGAGACGGCCGAGGGCATCCGGGTGTCGCTGCGGTCGGTGTCCGAGATCGACGTGGGCGCCATCGCCATGCGCTTCGGCGGGGGCGGCCACCGCTACGCGGCCGGATTCACGGCCCCGTACCCGGTGGTGAACGTCATCGACCAGATCAAGGCTGCCGTCCGAGAGGCCCGCGCCGCCCAGTGATCGCCGCCCAGTGATCGCCAGCCGGTGATCGACGGCCTCGCGGTGGTCGACAAGGCCGCCGGCTGGACGTCGCACGACGTGGTGGCCAAGTGCCGGGGCATCTTCGGCCAGCGCCGCATCGGCCACTCGGGCACCCTCGACCCGGACGCCACCGGGGTGCTCCTGGTCGGGCTGGGCCGCGTCACCCGCCTGCTGCGCTTCCTCACCGACCTGCCCAAGTCGTACACCGGTGAGGTGGTCCTCGGGGTGGAGACGGCCACGCTCGACGCGGCCGGGGCCGTCACCGCCACCCACGACATGTCGGTCACGCCTGCCGAGGTGGCCGCCGCCGCTACCCGGTTCACCGGCCGCATCGAGCAGGTGCCGCCCATGGTGTCGGCCGTGAAGGTGGGCGGGCGGCGGCTGCACGAGTTGGCCCGGGCCGGCGTGGAGGTGGAGCGGGAGGCCCGGGAGGTGACGGTGTCCCGCTTCGACACGGCGCCCACCGCCGACCCCCTCGTCTACCGCATCGAGGTCGGCTGCTCTTCGGGCACGTACGTGCGCACCCTGGCTGCGGACCTGGGGGCGGCCCTGGGCGGGGGAGCGCACCTGCGGAACCTGCGGCGTACGGCCATCGGGTCGTTCGGGGTGGCCGAGGCCCGGCCGCTCGACGCCCTGTCACCCGACACCGTGCTCTCGCCCGCCACCGCCCTGCGCGACTACCCGTCGTTGGTGCTCGACCCCGCCACCGTGGCCAACGGCCGCGTGCTCGACCTGGACCTGGCCGGACCCACCGCGGTGGTGTCGCCCGAGGGGGCGCTGCTGGCCGTGTACGAGCCCCACGGACCGGGGCGGGCCAAACCCGCTGTGGTGGTAGCGCCCCAGTAGCCTCGCCCGCATGCAGGTGATCAGTGACCTCGCTGCCTGCCCGCGGCTGGAGCGGGGCACAGTGGTCACCATCGGCGCTTACGACGGCGTGCACGAGGGCCATCGGGCCCTCATCGCCCGGGTGCAGGCCATGGCCGCCGAACTGGGGTGCGACACCGCCGTGGTCACCTTCGACCGGCACCCGGCCACGGTCGTGCGCCCCGACTCCGCCCCCCGCCTGCTCACCGACATCGACCAGAAGCTCGAGCTGCTGGCCGCGACCGGCATCGACTACGCCGTGGTGATCCACTTCGACGAGGCCCGGTCCAAGGAGTCGGCCGAGGACTTCGTCAACGAGGTCCTCGTCGGGCGCCTGGCCGCCCGGGCCGTCGTCGTCGGCCACGACTTCCACTTCGGCCACGGGCGCCGGGGCAACGTGCCCCTGCTCCAGGAGATGGGCGCGGAGCTGGGCTTCGACGTCCTCGGCATCTCCCTGGTCGGCGACGAGGAGCCCATCTCGTCCACCCGGGTCCGAGCGCTGCTGGCCGAAGGCGACGTGGCCAGGGCCGCCCAGCTCCTGGGCCGCACCCACGAGGTGCGAGGCACGGTCGTGCAAGGCGACGCCCGGGGCCGCGAGCTCGGCTTCCCCACGGCCAACGTGGCCGTTCCCGGCGACATCCTCCTGCCCGCCGACGGTATCTACGCGGGCTGGTACGTCCACCCGGACGGGTCCCGCCACGCGGCCGCCATCTCCCTCGGCCGGCGGCCGACGTTCTACGACAACGCCCCGGCGTCACTCCTCGAAGCCCACCTGCTCGACTTCTCCGGCGACCTCTACGATCAGCCCGCCCGGGTGCAGTTCGTGGAGCGGCTCCGGGGCGAGCGCAAGTTCGACGGCGTGGACGCCCTGGTGACCCAGATCGCCCAGGACGTGATCGACACCCGGGTCGCCCTGCAGCCCGCCCACTAGCCGCCGCCCCTTCCCCCGGGCATTTCTTTTCCGAGGCTTGGATCAGGTCGGACCCAACTCCGTGCCGACAATTCCGGTGTGCGAACGTGCGCCGGGGCGGGGAATGCCTTCCGCCCTCCCAGCCCTCCCCGGGCATCCCTCGAACCCCCGGCGCACGCTCGCAGGGAACGCCTGCCAGTTGTCGATCTGTTGGCTCAAAACGGACAAACAGGCGACCGACCCCTGATGCATGCGGTCTCGCACCCTGGTCGCAACGCTGATCACCTCGTCCGTCCTGCTGGCGCCCTTCCTTCTGGCGACGGGCGCTCGGGCTGACTGCCCGGTCACCAGCGTGGTGAGCGGTTGCCCGTCCCCGCCGCCTACGACCACACCCCCGACCACGCCCCCGACCGCACCGCCTCCCACCATTCCCACGCCGCCCACGGTCCCGGGGTCCAATCCCCCGCCCCAGCCGCCGCCCAACCCGGGTCCGGCCAAGCAGGACACGGCGGCCGCGGCCAACCGGCTCCTCCAGTTGCTCAACCGTGATCGCCTGGCGGCTGGTCTCACCGCCCTCACCCGCCGAGCCGACGTCGACGCCATCGCCGTGAAGCACAGCGGGGACATGGCGGCCAAGAACCAGATGTGGCACAACGACGACTACTTCACGCCCGCGTCACACGACCGCCTGAACGCCAAGACCCTGGGCGAGAACGTGGCCATGAACCCCGACATCGACGACATGCACCAGCGCCTCATGAACAGCCCCCACCATCGGGCCAACATTCTCGACCCCCGCTTCCGCCAGATCGGCGTGGGTGTGGTCCAGTCGGCGGACGGCAACCTGTTCGCCACCGAGGACTTTCTCGAGCCCCGCGCCGCCGTCGTGGCCCCGGCCCCGGCCGCGGCGACGCCCCGGACCCCGGCCCGCACGGCCACCGCCCCTGTGGCGGCCGCCGCCGTGGCCGCCGACGTGCCGGTGGTGGCGCTGCCGGTGGCGGACGACCGCCTGCCCTGGGCCGGCCAGGTCGGCCTGCGCACCCGGCCCACCTCCCACGGGCGCTCCCGCACGGCCACCATCGGGTTCGCCCTCCTGTCGATGGCCACCCTGGGCGGGGTGGGCAAAGTGGGCCTGGGCATGAAGCACTCCATCCACTAGCCATTTCGGCCGATACAGACATCCGATGGCCCGGGTGCTGGTGGCGGATGACGAACCGACGATTCGGTGGTTGCTGGCCCACACCCTGTCGCGGGTCGGTCACGAAGTGACGGAAGCAGCGGACGGC
>DASRGI010000096.1:0-2528 GCA_035651095.1 Acidimicrobiales bacterium
GGCCGGGCCCGCGGCCCGCGGTCCTGGGCGCCCACCTCGAAGGGCCGTTCATCGGGGGCGCGCCCGGCGCCCACCGGCGTGAGCACATCGTGCCCTTCGACGAGGTGTGGCTGGCCCGGCTCCCCGGCGGTGTGCGGTTGATGACGCTCGCCCCCGAGGTGCCCGGCGCGCCCGATGCCGTGCGAGCGCTCACCGAGCGGGGCATCACCGTCTCCCTCGGCCACTCGGCCGCGTCGTACGAGGAGACCGAGCAGGCCGCCGCCGCGGGGGCCACGCTGGTGACGCACTGCTTCAACGGCATGGCCGCGCTCGACCACCGGCGCCCGGGTGTGCTGGGCGCCGCCCTCACCGACGACCGGCTGGCCGTGTCGCTCATCGCCGACCTCGTGCACGTCCACCCCGCCGCCCTCGCCCTCGCCTTCCGGGCCAAGGGCAACGGCCGGGTGGTGCTCGTCACCGACTCGGTGGCGTGGGAAGACCCCGACCTGCAGGCGCTCGGCATCCGCTTCGACGGCGAGGCGCCCCGGTTGCCGGACGGCACGCTGGCGGGTAGCGCGCTCACCATGGACAGGGCCATCGCCAACGTCGTGCGCCACGCCGGTGTCCCGCTGGCCGACGCGCTCCGGGCGGCCAGCACCACGCCGGCCGACCTGGTGGGCGCCGCAGACCGCGGGCGCATCGCCGCCGGCTGCCGGGCCGACCTCGTGGCCCTCGACGCCGACCTCCGCGTGGTGGGCACGTGGATCGCCGGCGAGCAGGTGTACGGGGCATGACGGTCGTGGTGGTGGGCAGCGTCAACATGGACGCGGTCGTGCGCGTCGACCGCCTGCCGGGACCGGGCGAGACCGTGCTCGGCCACACACTCGACTCGGTGCCCGGTGGCAAGGGCGCCAACCAGGCGGCCGCCGCGGCCCGGCTGGGTGCACCCACCGCGCTGGTCGCCCGCGTCGGTGACGACGACGCCGGCCGCACCCTCGTCGCGGCACTGGCCGGCGAGGGTGTCGACGTGCGGGCCGTCGCCACCACGCCGGGCACGGCCACCGGCGTCGCCCTGATCACCGTCGATGCCGCCGGGGCCAACTCGATCGTGGTGGCGCCGCTGGCCAACCACTCGCTGTCGGCGGTCGACATCGATGCCGCCGCCGAGCTGATCGCCGGGGCGCGGGTGCTTCTGTGCCAGCTCGAAGTTCCCCTCGCCGCGGTGGAGCGGGCCCTGCAGATCGCCCGGGCCGCCGGCGTCACGACCGTGCTCAACCCGTCGCCCGCACCGGGGCCCGACGTGGGCGCGGCGCTGCTCGAACTGGTCGACGTGGTCGTGGCCAACGAACACGAGGCCGAGGCGCTTGCGTTGCAGTGCCCGGCCGTGATCGTGACCCGAGGTGCCCGGGGCGCGGTCGTCTTCGTCGACGGCCGGTACCACGAGCTGTCCGCCTTCCCGGTCACGGCCGTCGACACCACGGCGGCAGGCGACGCGTTCTGTGGCGCCCTCGTGGCCGGCCTGGCTGCGGGCCGCACCGTCCTCGAGGCGGCCCGGCCCGCCCTGGCGGCCGGCGCCCTGGCCGTCACCCGGCCCGGCGCCCTGCCGTCGCTCCCGACCGCCGCTGAAGTGGCGGCCCTGCTCCAGGAGGTTCGTACGTGACCCGCTGGCTCGGTGTGGTGGAGGGCTTCTACGGCCCGCCGCTCACTCACGAGGACCGCCTCGACCTGCTGGCGTGGGTCAGCCGCTGGGGCTACACCTGCTACGGCTACGCCCCCAAGGACGAGCCCTTGCACCGCCAGCGCTGGCGGGAGCCGTACGGTGACGACGACCGGGCCCGCTTCGCCGACCTTCTGGACCGGGGCCGCGACCTCGGCGTCGAGGTCGCCCTCGTGCTCTCGCCCGGGCTCGACTGGCGGTCGGGCGACGAGGAGGCGCTCATCGCCAAGCTGTCCGGCTTCCGAGACCTGGGCGCCAAGGTGCTCGGCATCGCGTGGGACGACGTGCCCCCCGGTGGGGCCGACCTGGGCGCCGCCCACGGGGAGGCGGTGGCCGCCGCCGTCGACGCAGTGGGCGACGGCGTGCGCTGGATCACGTGCCCGACCGACTACGCCACGGCCGTTCCGACGCCGTATCTCGACGCCTACGCCCGAGCCGTGCCCGCTGGCGTCGAGATCATGTGGACGGGCCCGTCGATCCTCAGCCCCACAGTCGACGCCGCCGGGGCCCGGGCCATGGGCGAGGTCCTGCGCCGGCCGCCCCTGTTCGCCGAGAACTTCCCGGTCAACGACGGGGCCATGAGCGACGTCCTCCACCTCGGGCCCTACCCGGACCGCCCGGCCGACCTGCCCGACGCGACCAGCGGGGTGTTCTGCAACCTCATGCCCCGCTCGCGCGCCAGCTGGCTGGGGCTGGCCCTCGCCGCTCGCTACTGGACCGACCCCTCCACCGACCGGGAGGCGGCGTGGCAGGAGGTGCTGGCCGAGATCCCGGGCCTGGCCCCGCTGGCCCGGGCCTGCCGCTCGTGGGCGTGCGACCCGTCGGTCGATCC
>DASRGI010000097.1:0-17254 GCA_035651095.1 Acidimicrobiales bacterium
AGCTCACGGAGCCGTGGGCGGCTGTGGAGGCGGCGGGTGGGCGACCCGAGCTGATCGCCCCGAAGCCCGGCCGGGTACGGGCCATGCACCACCTCGACTGGGCCGATACCTTCGACGTCGACCGCACCACCAGCGAGGTCAGC
Source organism: Acidimicrobiales bacterium (assembly GCA_035651095.1). GTDB lineage: Bacteria > Actinomycetota > Acidimicrobiia > Acidimicrobiales > JAUTXP01 > DASRGI01. The sequence continues at coordinate 144 of DASRGI010000097.1, forward strand.
GCCGACGACTACGACGCGGTCATGCTCCCGGGCGGCGTGGCCAACCCCGACCAGCTGCGCATGGACGCCGCCGCCGTCGCTTTCCTGCGGGCCATGTTCGAAGCGGGCAAACCCGCGGCCGTGATCTGCCATGGGCCGTGGACGGTGGTGGAGGCGGACCTGGTACGCAACCGCACGCTCACCTCCTGGCCCAGCCTCAAGACGGACATCCGCAACGCGGGAGGCACGTGGGTGGACCGCGAGGTGCAGGTGTGCACGAGCGGGCCCAACCAGCTCGTCACCAGCCGCAAGCCCGACGACCTGCCGGTGTTCTGCGCCACCATGGTCGAGGTGTTCGGCCAGGCCCGGGCTCGATCGGGCGCCTCTGCCTGATCGGGCTCAGGTGATGGGCAGGAAGGCGCCCCGCTCCACCAGCCACCGAGTGGCGTCGGCCGCGGGCAGCGGGCGGGCCAGGTAGTACCCCTGCACCAGGTCGCACGACAGCTCGCTCAGCAGCGCCCAGTGCTGCTCGGTCTCCACGCCCTCGGCGGTGACTCCGATGTCGAGCCCGTGCGCGAGCTCGATGAGCGACCGCACGATCTGGGCGTCGGTGGTCTCGTGGGTCATGGCGTCCACGAAGCTGCGGTCGATCTTCAGCCGGTCCGGGCTGAGGCGCTTCAGGTAGGTCAGCGACGAGTAGCCCGTGCCGAAGTCGTCGAGGGCGATCCGCACGCCCAATGCCCGCAGGGCGGCCACCAGTTCGACGGCCGCTTCGGGGTTGGCGAGCACGCCCGTCTCCGTGACCTCCAGTTCCAACAGGCCGGCGGGCAGGTCGTGGCGGTCGAGGGTCGAGCGCACCTCGTCGAGCAGCGAGAGGTCGCGCAGGTCGCGAGCGGAGAGGTTGACCGCCACCGCCAGCTCCAGGCCGTCGTCCAACCACCGCCGGAGCTGGCCGAGGGCCATGTCCAGCACGAGCGTGGTGAGGGGCCGGATGAGCCCGCTGTGCTCGGCCAGGGGGATGAACTCCACTGGCGGCACCAGGCCCCGCCGCGGGTGCTGCCACCGCACGAGCGCCTCCATGGCCACGACGCGACCGTCGGCCGGGCAGGCCACCGGCTGGTAGTGGAGGACCAGCTCACCCTCCTCGCCGGCCAATGTACGGCGCAGGTCGGCCGCCAAGGCCAGGCGGGCCGGGCTGTGGGAGTCGAAGTCGGACCGGTAGAAGGTGACGGGCGCCCCCGACTCCTTCGACGCGTACATGGCGATGTCAGCGTGCTGGAGCAGTTGCTCGCCGTTGGTCGAATCGAGGGGGTAGACGGCGGCGCCGATGCTGGCGTGGGCAGCCACGTCGATGCCGTCGATCAGCAGCGGTTCGGCGAGCGTCTGGGTGATCCGCTCCGCCACTTCAGTCAACTCGTCCAACGTTTCAACGCCACCGAGCAACACTGCGAACTCGTCGCCTCCCAGGCGGGCCACGGTGTCGCAGTCTCGGACGCTTCGTTGCAATCGTTGGGCCACGCGAACGAGCAGTTGGTCGCCCTTGCCGTGCCCGAGGGTGTCGTTGACCTCCTTGAAGCGGTCCAGGTCGACGAGGAGGAGGCCGGCCAGGTCGCCATTGCGGGCCGACGTGGCGATGGCCTGGGAGAGCCGGTCGTGGAGCAGGTTGCGGTTGGGGAGACCCGTCAGCGTGTCGTGCAGGGCCAGGCGCTCGTTCTCTTCGGCGTGGCGCTGCAAGCGCCGGGACACGGAGGCGGCGATGGGGAGCAGCGAGAGCCACAGCACGGCCATGCCGATGACGAGCAGCAGGTCGATGTGGCGCACGTCGTGGTCGACGGTGGCGACGAGGGAGCCCTCGATGCCGGACGCCACGATGGCGCCGTAGACGTGGGGGCTCTCGCCGAACCGCACTGGTATGTAGATCTCGATGAGATCGCTGGGCTCGCCGGTGGGTGTCTGCCTGCCGCGGACGAACTTGGTGGCGGTCTGGCCGCCCAGGGCATGTCGCAGGCTGGGCGTCAGCTCGACCCGCGTGCCCACGTCGTCGCGGCGGTTGGCGTAGATCACGCCGCCCGACGGGGTGACCATCCGGACCCGGACGGTCTCCGGCTTGGCGCCCACCTTCTGAATGAGGGTGTCCATGATCTCTGCCCGCTGCGGGGACAGAGGAGCGCCCGAGGTGAAGTCCAGAGGACCGACCAGGGTGTCGACGCCCAGGTGGAACAGCACCTCGGTCATCTGCCCGTAGACGTCGGCGGCCCGGGACTCGACGGCATGTCGAACGGCGACGTCGAGGAACCACCCGAGCGCGAGAACCGGCACGAGGGTGACGAGGGCGAACCGCATGAGGATGCTGCGCACCGACGGCCTCCCAGGGCGAAACGGGTACGTTCCCCTGCCCATCGGCAGGATCAGGCTCCCATCTGAGCGGTTTTTCCCTAGGGCAAATGCACCGAAAGGCCGCTATTCGGCAGGTTTCTCCCGTTGGCGAGGGCACCGGAAGGGCTCGAGCGCCACCACATAATCGGTGAGGCGGGCGCCGATCTCCACCGGGAGGTCGGGGTCGCTGAGATCGGGGTCGGGCCACGTCTCGGACAGGCGGCGCCACACATCGGCCCGGCCCAGGAAGGGCCCGGCCACCGCCTCGGCACCGATGGCCTTGCGCCACGACCGCTCGTGCCGCAGCATGTGGGCCAGGGCGGCGTCGTTGTCGGCCACCTTGGGGTGCTCGGCGTGGAAGCCCACCTCCAGGGCCAGCACGGCGGCGTCGTCGACGTAGCCGGCGCCGATCACCTGGGCTTCGTAGTGCTCCCGGGCCGGCGAGCTGGCTGCCCCGAACCACACCTTGATGCCGTACTGGCGGGGTCGGCAGTGGAAGCGACCCAGTTCCCGGGGCACCAGCCCGCGCAGCACCTCGCCCACGGCGTCGAAGAGGGCCAGCTCCATCCGATCAGCATGCCTGCCGATGTCAGTGAGATGAAGCGCCGGCCGCTCACTGTCCTCGTGGCCCTGGCGCTGGTGGCCGGAGGCGGGTGTGGCGGCGCCCACCGGTCACACCCCGACGCCCTGTACCTCACGCTCGTGCACCAGCCGTTGGCCGGCCAACTGGCGTCCCAGGACAGCGCCCGGCTCCTCGTCCTCGGGCACCAGGCCTGCGCCGACATGGACGCCGGTGCCCCGCCCGACCGGGTGGTGGCCGACCTGGCCGGCAATTCCGAGCCCGGCTCAGCCGACTTCAACGCCTACGCCTTCGTGGCCGTGGCCGCCTCGCGGTACCTGTGCCCCGCCCACCAGGGCGCCTTCACCGGCGGGCTCCCGGGCACTTCCGGCTCCAGCTGAACGCCGCGGTCGTGCCCACGAGGCCAGGGGGCCGCTCGTGCCGTGTACCCGCCGGCTCGCCTAGGTGCAGCGGCGGGTCGCCGACGTCGGGGCCGCGTCCGACGCCACCGTGAACGTCGTCGTGCTCGACGTGCTCTGGGCGATGTAGTGGATGGTGGCCTTGCCCGCCACCGCGTTGGCAGGTACGTGCCAGGTCACCCGGAACACGCCGCTGGCGTCGGCCCGCCCGGGCCCGTACCCCTCCTGGTACTGCTTGGCGGGGATGTTCTCGTTGGTGTGGTCGGCGTACTCGGTGCTGAAGTACACCTGGTCGTTGGGGGCGGTGTGCAAGGTGAGGCCCTGCTCTCCGCCCGGGGCCACGCAGGGCGAGTCGACTTCGGCGCTGATGGGGACGGCCGGCGGTGGGCGTGTGGCCGGAGCCCAGTTCTGGCTGGGCGGCGGAGGCGGCACGACGCCGGGGCGGGAGGAAACGATCCCTGGCGCCGTGCCGCGGGCCGCCGCTGCTGGGGCAGGCGGCGTGGTGAGTGACGTCGTGGTGACTGCGGCCGAGGGTGCCGGTGCGGTGGCACCGGTGCTCGCCATGTCGCCCGGGGCGACGGGGCCGACCACTGCGGGGTTGGCCGAGTTCGCCGAGTTGGCCGAGTGGCCCGGATGGGTGCCCCCGGCGCACCCACCCACGCTCACGACCACGGCTCCCCACAGCACCAGGTGACGCAGTTGCACGACGTGACTCCTTATGAACCGGCGGTGGTGGGGGCGATGGGGTTCTCCTCGGTGCCGGCGTCACGCTCGGGATGCCGGCCCGCACTCCGCTCGTCGAGCACCCGCTTCTGCAGGGCGACCAGCGGGGCGTTGCGCCCGGCGTCGATGTTGACCGCCAGCGGCCCTTGGACCAGCCAGTGGCCCTGCCATCCGGTGTTGATGGTCACCGCCGTGCGGGTGGCCCCGTTGGGCCCGGGGAACCGCAGGAACCGGCGCAGCAGCAGGAACACCTGCTGCCCGTTGACGAACGGCCCGCTGAGCTGGTCGGCCTGCACCGTGTACCCGGACGGGGTGGTCACCGAGTCGCCCTGTTGCTCGACGGCGATGGCCAAGCTCTGGCCGGTGTGGGCCATGGGCCCCGACCACGCCGTGGGGTCACCGGTGGGGGCGGTGGCCGTCGGTGCGTCGAACAGGATCTGGTCCACGTGCAGGGTCACGTCTTGCATCAGCTTGGGCACGGTGTACTTGCCGTCCAGGCTCGGGTACGTCGTGCGGTACAACGCGCCGGCATCGGTCACCGTGGCCACCACGGCCAGGTCAGAGCTGTTGGCCAGGGCGTTGATCCCGAAGTTCCTGGACGTGGCCCCGATGGAGTGCACGGCTTCGGGCGCCGTCTTGGCGTGGGCGGCCGCGTTCGCGGTGGCCCCGTCGCTGGCGCCGTTGCTGGCGCCGTTGCTGGCGCAGGCCCCGGCCGCCAGGGCCACGGCGACGAGAAGCGCAGCGGCCGGCGCCCTCCCGGTTCGATGGTGCATTCGCATGGTGCTGGGTTCCTCCCTCATTGGATGACCACGTTCAAGTCGTCCAGGCCGAGCACGCCACTGGCCCGCTGGCTGCCGTTGTAGATGGACACCATGTACGTGCCGGTGAGCGACGTGAAGTACGGCGTGGCGCACGTCGTCCAGGCGTTGATGGTGAAGTTGCAGTAGGTGTTGGCCAGCACCGTGGGGTTGTTGCCGCCCCCACCGGCGGGGCCGTCGGTCACGATGATGTTGATGAAGAAGGGAACGACGCCCCCTTCGTAGACGGCGGCGTTCGCGGACCGGGGCCGTCCCAGGAACCAGGCGTTCTTGCCCGGGTCGCTGCCCAGGTCGGACAGGACCTGGTGCAGGTTGATCGGGCCCGTGGCGTCCGAGCCGCTGATCAGCTGCACGCCGTTCTGGTTGCCGCCGTGGTTGACCCCGTAGTTCGACCCCCACACCGCGAACCCGGTGGTCGGGCCAGTCCCGCCCGTGCCCCCGACGTTCCACGTGAGGTGGTTGAAGCCGCCCCACTCGATGCGGCCCGGATCCAAGGTGCCGTTGGCGGCGATGTTGCGGTTGCCGCCCAGCCGGGCCCCCTTCACGCAGTTGATGTCGTCCTGCTGGGGTGTTCGGCCCGCGTAGCCGTCGCCCGCGTTGGTCATGGTGGGCGTGGCCGCCCCGTCGCTCTCCAGGGCGATGGACGAGTGGAAGCACCCCGCCCAGTGGCCCTTCTCGTGGACGAGCGTGCCCCACAGGTCTTGCGTCCCGCTCAGGCCCTGGCCCTGCCCCTGGTACCAGTTGATGCGGGACGGGTCCCAGATCACGACGATCCGGCAGCTGTAAGGGAAGCTGACGTTGTTGTCGATGCAGCCGGTGAAGTTGCCGCCGGTGTCGGACAAGTTGTTGGTGTAGGAGCAGGCCACGGCGCCGCCGTTGGTGCCGCACGACGCCGCGTCACCGCTGGTGATGTAGCGGTAGTTGTCGCCCGCGGCGGCGGCCAGGCTCCACAGGCCCTGGAGCCCGTCGACCTTCCAGGAATTGTCGGCCCAGACCGGCGCGGAAGCCGTGAAGTGGTTCTGGTAGAGCCCGTCGATCAGGTACGTGACGGGGCTGACGAGGGGGAACTGCCGGCTGGGAGCGGCTGCTCCTGCGGGCGGGGCCAGGGCGGCCAGGCCGCTCACGGTGGTCAAGAGGCTGACGGCCAGCGCCAGCGCCAGAACATTTCGCTTCAATCGCGTCACCTTTCTCAGCTGTCCCGCCGGACTCGGATGCACACTTTGAGTACGCCTGAGGCGGAGAAAGGTGTCGACTTTTGGTAGCAAAATGCCGAAGTCCCCCCGAACGGCAGTGACCGGCCGTCACATGGGCGGGACTTCGGCGGGTTCTTGGAGGTGTTGGCGCCCGGCCGAGCGCTACGTCAGGTGGGACAGGGCGTCGGCGATGGGGCCGAGCACGTCGGGCCGGTGGGGCGGGGGGAGGTAGATCACGCCCAGGTCCAGGCCCGCGTCGGCGAACGCCTCGGCCTGGGCCACCAGCGCCTCGATGTCGTCGCCGTCGGACCCCAGCCGCAGGTGGGTGGACGTCATGATCTCGGCCGGGTCTCGCCCGATGTCCGCGCAATGGCGGTGCAGCACGTCGCGCTTTTGGCGGAAGTCCTCGACCGTCCCGCCCGGCACGTTCCAGTGCTGGGCGTGCCTGGCCACCGCCGGCAGGGTGCGCTTCTCGCCGCCGCCGCCGATGCAGATGGGCACGTGGGGCTGCTGCACGCCCTTGGGCTCGCAGCGGGCGTCACGCAGTTGGTAGTGCTGCCCGTCGAAGGTGGTGGTCTCGCTGGTCAACAGTGAGACGATCACGTCCAACGCCTCGTCGAAACGATCGAATCGTTCCTTCAGAGGCGGCAGCTCGATGCCGTAGGCGTCGCACTCCTCTTGGTTCCAGCCGGCGCCGATGCCCAGGTCCAGGCGGCCGCCCGAGATCACGTCCAGGCTGGCCGCCATGTTGGCCAGCACGGCCGGGTGACGGTACACGTTGCCCGTCACCATCACGCCCACCCGCAGGCGAGTGGTGGCCTGGGCCAACGCGGTGAGGGTGACCCAGCCCTCCAGGCACGGCCCGGTGGGGTCGCTGAAGATCGGGTAGAAGTGGTCGAACGTCCAGCCCGACTCGTAGAAGGGCAGCTCGTCGGCCGCCTGCCAGACGGCGAGCACGTCCGCCCACTCGGTGTTCTGGGGCGAGGTCTTGAATCCGAAGCGCATGACCCCGACCCTAGGCAACGGAACGCGGTGCGAATAGGGGCAGCGCACGCTCGCGGTGGGCCAACCGGGGAGGTGTTCGTGCCGCAACGAACAAGCCCTGATCGGGCTTTGCACGAGAAGTCGCCGTACGCATCGCCTGACGGCACGTTTCGCGTGCAGTAACTCGCGAATAGTGCGCATTACTGCACACAAACCATGGCGCTCGGCCAGCGGCCCGCCGCGTTCTTGTGCAAAGCCCCGTGATTGCAACAAGCTGCGGCTGGAGGACGTGGCCCGCGGGTGGCCGTTTAGGAGCTGCGCGAGCGCTCGTCGGCGTACACGTAGCCCAGCCCCCTGATCGTGCGGATGCGGCTGGGGTTGGCCGGGTCCTCCTCCACGTGGTGACGGAGGCGCTTGATCTGCACCTCCAGCGTGTTGGAGTCGTTGGGGGAGTCGGTGCCCCACACCCGCCGCAGGATGGTGGCCCGGGTGAGCACGTGCCCGGCGTTGGACAGCAACAGCTCGAGCAACTGGAACTGCTTGAGGGGGAGGTCGACCCGCGACCCCCGGATGATCACCTCGTGGCGCTCGGCATCCAGCGCCACGTCGCCGACGCGCACGGCGGCCGACGCGTCGGCGCCATCGTCGTCCACCACCGGCTGGCGGCGCAGCAGGGCGCGCATGCGGGCCACCAGCTCCCGCAGCCGGTCGGGCCTGGGGAGGTAGTCATCGGCGCCGACGTCGAGGTACTCCACGAGCTCTTCGCCGGTGGGATCGCTGGACAGGACGAGGACGGGGACGGCCGAGCATTCGCGGATGCGGCGGCAGATGTCCCGGGGTTCGCCGTCGCGCAGGGCCACGTCCAAGACCACGACGCTGGGCTCGCACGAGGCCAGCCGGGCCAACGTCTCGTCCGCTCCGTGGGCCACGGCGCTGTCGAACCCCTCCGGGTGCAACTGCCGCACCAACTGGTGCAGGAAGTGCTCGTTGTCCGCCACGACGAGGACGGTGTGCACGTTCGTCACCCTACGGACGGTTCCTGAACAGCCGGCGCCGCTCACATGGCCGGGAAGTGACGGGACGGCGAACAATCCCAGGCTTTCCCCCGACTGTGGACACTGCCGGCGGAGGGGACGCAACGTTCGCTCCGAGTTCACCTCTCGTTCACGCTTGCGATGCCGCCGCGCTACCCGGCGCTCGTAGCGTCCCAACCCGTGAACCTCATCAGCAAGAACAAGCGAAGCCGGTGGGCCGTGGTCGCCCTCCCCGTGGTGTCGCTGGCGCTCGTCGCGGGGGCGTGCGGGAGCGACAACAACGCATCGAGCAGCGGGAACAGCACGTCGTCGACCGACTCCCGAGCGGCCTCCGTCACCTGCGCGTCGGGCACCATCTCGGGCGCGGGCTCGACCTTCGTCCAGACCATCGCCCAGCAGTGGATCAAGGACTACGCGGCCGCCTGCCCGGGGGCGACGGTGAACTACCAGGGCGTCGGTTCGGGTGCCGGCATCCAGCAGTTCACGGCCGGTACCGTCGACTTCGCCGGCTCCGACGTGGCGATGAAGCCCGAGGAGCAGACCGCGGCCGAGGCCAAGTGGGGCCCCGTCGTGCACATCCCGTGGGCGGCCGGCGGCATCGCCGTCGAGTACAACGTCAAGGGCGTGAGCGATCTCAAGTTGTCGCCCACCACCGTGGCCGGCATCTTCGCCGGCAAGATCACCAAGTGGGACGACGCCGCCATCAAGGCTGACAACAGCGGCGCCACCCTCCCGTCCACCGGCATCCAGGTCGTGCACCGCTCCGACGGGTCGGGCACCACGGCCGCCTTCACCGCCTACCTCACGGCCGCCGCCCCCACGGTGTGGACGGCCGGCTCCAGCAAGGACGTTCCCTGGCCCACCGGCCAGGGTGCCAAGGGTTCGGACGGCGTGACCGCGGCGGTGAAGCAGACCGACGGCGCCATCGGGTACGCCGAGGTGTCGTTCGCCAAGGGCGGGTCGCTGGGCATGGCCAAGATCAAGAACCCGGCCGGCCAGTGGGTCGGCCCCGACGGCTCGGCCGTATCGGCCGCGTTGGCTGCGGCCACCGTCCCCGCGGACCTGAAGATCAAGATCAACTACGCGCCCACCGACCCGAGCGCCTACCCGATCTCGACCACCACGTTCGTGATCGTGCCCCAGAAGCCGGCGGATGCGGCCAAGGGCAAGCTCCTCAAGGCGTTCATCACCTACGCCCTGACCAAGGGCCAGCAGTCGGCCGACAGCCTGTACTACGCCCCGCTGCCGGGCGCGCTGGTCACCCAGGCCAAGACCGCGGTCGACTCGATCGCCGCCTGATCCGGCTGACGCAGCTGATCCGGCTGATCCAGCGCATCGAGTTCGCCTGTGGGGTGTCCCCTCGTCCGGTAGGGTGCCGGCCGAGGGGACACCTGCACGCATGACCACCACCGATCCGACCGCGATGTCCCCGTCGATCCTCCGCCGCGGCAAGGTCCGGCGGGGTGACGCCGTCTTCTCCTTCGTGGCCCAGGCCGCGGGCGTGTTCGTGCTCATCCTCATCGTGGCCATCGGCGTGTTCCTGGTGGGCCGGGCCGTGCCCGCCTTCCGGCTCGCCGGGCTTCACTTCTTCACCGAGAAGACGTGGTTCCCCGACAACGCGCCGCCGGTGTTCGGCATCGCCGCCCTCGCCTTCGGCACGGTGCTGTCCAGCCTGTGCGCGCTGGTGCTGGCGGTGCCCGTGGCCCTGGGTTCGGCCCTGTTCCTCACCGAGCTGGCCCCGCCCCGGCTGGGCCGGTGGACGGGGTACATGCTCGACCTCCTGGCCGCTGTGCCCAGCGTGGTGTACGGCCTGTGGGGCGTGTACTACCTGGTGCCTCGCCTCATCCCCGTGGAGCGGTGGCTGAACGACACGCTGGGCTTCATCCCCTTGTTCGACAGCCGCAACGGCACGTACGGGCGTTCGTTGTTCGCCGCCTCGGTGGTGCTGGCCATCATGGTCCTGCCCATCGTGGCCGCCATCGCCCGTGAGGTGTTCCGCCAGGTGCCGCGAGCGGACAAGGAGGCGGCCCTGGCGTTGGGGGCGACGCGATGGGAGACCATCCGCCTGTCGGTGCTGCCGTACAGCCGCAGCGGCATCGTCGGAGCGATCATGCTGGGGCTGGGCCGGGCCCTGGGCGAGACCATCGCCGTGGCCCTGGTGCTGGCCTCGTTGTTCAAGGTCGACTTTCACATCCTCGAACCGGGCGGCAACACCATCGCCGCCAACATCGCCACCAAGTTCGGCGAGGCGGGTGTGCACGGGCGGGAGGCGCTCATCGCCTCGGGCCTCGTGCTGTTCGCCATCACGCTGGTGGTGAACGTGATCGCCCGGGGCGTGGTCTACCGCACCGGCCTGGCCGCCGAGGGCAAGCCGTGACCGCCACCACCACGCCGCCGTTCGACACAAGCGCGCCACCCCCTGGTGGGCTTCTGTCGAATCGATCGGGGAACGGGCGGCGCCGCGGCGTCGTCAACGCCGTCGCCTGCACGGGGCTGGGCCTGGCCGTGCTCATCGCCCTCATCCCCCTGGTGGCGGTGCTGGGCTACACCATCAGCAAGGGCGCCCGGGTGGTGACGGTCAACTTCCTCACCCACTCGATGCGCGGCGTCGGCCCCCTCGACAGGGGCGGCGGCGCGTACCACGCCATTCTGGGCACGCTCGAACAGGTGGCCATCGCCAGCATCCTGGCCGTCCCCATCGGGTTGCTCGTGGCCATCTACATCGTCGAGTACGGGCGGGGCCCGCTGCGCTCGGCCGTGCGCTTCCTGGTCGACGTCATGACCGGCATCCCGTCCATCGTGGCCGGCCTGTTCATCTTCGCCTTCTGGGTGCTGGGGCTGGGCCAGGGCTTCTCCGGCCTGGCCGCGGGGTTCGCCCTGGCCGTGCTCATGCTGCCCGTCGTGGTGCGGTCGGCCGAGGAGATGCTGAAGCTGGTGCCCGACTCGCTGCGGGAGGCGAGCTTCGCCCTGGGCGTGCCCCGGTGGCGCACCATCATCTCCGTGGTGCTCCCCACCGCCTCGGCCGGCATCACCACCGGCGTCATGCTCGCCGTGGCCCGCGTCTCGGGCGAGACGGCACCGCTCCTGCTCACCGCCTTCGGCTTCGACGCCATCCGCACCTCGCCGTTCAAGGGCTCCCAGTCGGGCCTCCCTCTCTTCGTGTTCAACCAGGCAAGCTCGGCCTTCGACGTGGCCGTGCGGCGGGCCTGGGCCGGTGCCGTCACCCTCATCGCCATCGTCCTCGTGCTCACCGTCCTGGCCCGGTTCGTGGCCGGCCGCAACCGCCTGGAAGTCAACTGATGTCCAAACGCATCGAAGCCACCGACGTCACCGCCTACTTCGGCTCGTTCAAGGCCATCGACAGTGTTGGCCTCACCATCGAGCCCAAGCAGGTGACCGCCCTCATCGGCCCGTCCGGGTGCGGGAAGTCGACGTTCATCCGCACCCTCAACCGCATGCACGAGGTGGTGCCCGGTGCCCGAATGGAGGGAAAGATCCTCCTCGATGGCGAGGACATCTACGGCGAGGGCGTGAGCCCGACCGACGTGCGCCGTTCCATCGGGATGGTGTTCCAGCGACCCAACCCGTTCCCCACCATGTCGATCAAGGACAACGTGGCCGCCGGCCTGCGCCTCAACGGGGTCCGCAAGGGCAGCGTGGTCGACGACACGGTGGAGCGGTCGTTACGGCTGGCGGGCTTGTGGGACGAGGTCTCCAGCCGGCTGAACCGGCCTGGTTCGAGCCTGTCGGGCGGGCAGCAGCAGCGGCTCTGCATCGCCCGAGCCATCGCCGTCGAGCCCGAGGTGTTGCTCATGGACGAGCCCTGCTCGGCCCTCGACCCCGTGTCCACCCTCACCATCGAGGACCTCATCACCGACCTCAAGGACGACTACACGATCGTCATCGTCACCCACAACATGCAGCAGGCGGCTCGCGTGAGCGACGTCACCGCCTTCTTCAACATCGACGGCCCGGGCCAACCGGGACGGTTGGTGGAGGTGGGGGAGACGTCGAAGATCTTCACCAAGCCCGACGACGAGCGCACGGAGGCCTACATCACGGGGCGGTTCGGGTGAGGTTGCGGCCCCAGTCCCGGCCGGTCGACGAGGAGCGGGCGGCCGCCCGCACGGCCGAGTGGGCAGGTGAGTTGGAACGTCGGCTGGGCGTCCTCACCGAAGTGCTCGACGCCCTTCCGGTCGGTGTGGTGGTGTGCGACGAGGGCGGGTCCGACGTGCTCCGCAACCGGCAGGCGTCGGCGCCCGTGGGCGAGGTGCAGGTCGACGTGCTGGTCGTCAAGGCGCTGGACGCGCTGATGACCAACGCCCGCCACAGCGACGCCCGCCAGCACGAGTCGCTGGAGCTGCGCGGTCCCCCCGTTCGGTCGTTCGAGCTCACCGCCGAGCCGCTGGCGTCCGGGGGCGTGCTGGGCGTGGTGGAGGACGCGTCGGAGCGCCGCCGCCTGGACACTGTGCGGCGCGACTTCGTGGCCAACGTGAACCACGAGCTGCGCACGCCCATCGGCGCCCTCGGGGTACTGGCCGAAGCGCTCGCAGGCGAGACCGAGCCCGATGTGGTGCACCGGTTGGTCACCCGCATGTCGGTGGAGGTCGAGCGGGCCCGGGCCCTGATCGAGGACGTGCTCGACCTCAGCCGGATCGAGGCCGTCACCCGGCGCGACCCGCAGTCGGTGGCCGTGGCCGATGTGGTCGAGGCCGCCGTGCAGCGGGTGCAGGCGCTGGCCGAGCGGTCCCGGGTGAAGGTCGTGGTCGGCGCCGTCGCCCCGGCTGTCATCGAAGGCGACCGGGCCGAGTTGGTGTCGGCCCTGTCCAACCTTCTCGACAACGCTGTGAAGTACTCGGAGGAGGGCTCCGAGGTCGAGGTGTCGGCGGCGCGGGTCCCAGCGGGAGCCGGGCCAGCGGGAGCCGGGCCGGGGGGAGTCGAGATCGTGGTGCGGGACACCGGCATCGGCATCCCGGCCAAGGACCTCGACCGGGTGTTCGAGCGGTTCTACCGCGTCGACCGGGCGCGCGACCGTCGTACGGGTGGCTCGGGTCTGGGCCTGGCCATCGTCCGCCATGTCGCCGCCAACCACCACGGCGAGGTCGCGGTCGAATCGGTCGAAGGGCAGGGGTCCAGGTTCACGTTGCGGCTCCCCGCCGAGGAGGGCCCGTGACCGTCGCCAACCCCGTGGTCCTGATCGTGGAGGACGAGGAGTCCTTCGCCCAAGCCCTCGAGGTGGGGTTGCGCCGGGAGGGCTTCATGACGCGAGTGGCGGCCGACGGTCCCGAGGCGCTCGTGTTGTTCGACGCCGTGCAGCCCGACGTGGTGCTGCTCGATCTCATGCTGCCGGGCATGTCGGGCATCGACGTGTGCCGCCAGATCCGGCTCAAGTCGCGCACGCCGGTGATCATCGTGACGGCCAAGGATTCCGAGCTCGACACCGTGGTGGGGCTCGAGGTCGGTGCCGACGACTACGTCACCAAGCCCTACCGCTTGCGGGAGCTGGTCGCCCGCATGCGCGCCGTGCTGCGGCGGGCGCCCGAGGCGGGGTCGGTCGCCTTCACCGACGAGGTGCTGGAGAACGGCGACGTCCGCCTCGACCTCGCTCGCCACGAACTCACCGTTCGGGGCGAACACGTTCCGTTGCCCCGAAAGGAGTTCGAGCTGCTCGAGCTGCTGCTGTCGAACGCAGGCCGGGTGCTCACGCGCGAGACGCTGCTCGACCAGGTGTGGGGGACGGACTACGTGGGCGACACCAAGACGCTGGACGTCCACGTCAAGCGCATCCGCGCCAAGATCGAGACGGACCCGGGCCACCCCACCCGGCTCACCACCATCCGGGGTGTCGGCTACCGCTACGAGACGTCGACCTAGGACCGAGAGGCAGAGGACCGCTGTGGTTGAGACCCGCAAGGCATTCCACGAGGAGTTGCAGGAGCTTTCCGACGATGTCGTCCGCCTGGGCGCGCTGGTGGCCGAGGCCATCCAGGCCGGCACCGACGCCTTCCTCGACGCCGACCTCACCGCGGCCGAGCGGGTCATCGGCCAGGACTCGGTGATCGACGACATCATGCACTCGGTGGAGGGCCGCACCTACCTGTTGCTGGCTCGCCAGCAGCCCATGGCCGTCGACCTTCGGGTCCTCGTCACCGTGCTGCGGATCATTCACGAGTTGGAACGAGCCGGCGACAACATGGTGAACGTGGTGAAGGCGACGCGGCGCCTGTACCCGTACCAGCTCGACCCCAAGATGCGCGGCCTCATCCATCGCATGCGCGAGCAGGCGTCCGCCCAGGTGCGCCTGGCCGTGTCCGCCTTCGCCGAGCGGGACCCGGCCCGGGCGGCGGCGCTGGGCGACATGGACGACGTGATGGACGACCTGCAGAAGGATCTGTTCCGGACCATCTTCACGTCCGAGGTGAAGGACGAGGCGTCGTTGCAACGGGCCGTACAGATCGCGCTGGTGGGCCGGTACTTCGAGCGCATTGCCGACCACGCGGTGAACACGGGCGAGCGGGTCACGTTCATGGTGACGGGCCAGTTCTCGGAGGACCCGAACCGGGGTGAGCCCCCGTCTGACGCCACTTCGGTGAACAACGGGTGAACGGTTGGTCGCCTGGCGATGAACCTTGCTTTCCCCGTGGTTATCCCCAGGTCTTCCTCTTCCGGTCCCCGGGGCGGTGCGCGCAGACTGACGCCATGCGAGATCGACTGACGCGAGGTCCACTGACCACTCGGGACGCGGTGGACGTCGAGCAGCAGATTCAGGGCGTGGTGCGTCGCTTGGAGCAGGCGCTGGTTCCGGCGGTGCCGGCTGCTGTCGTGGAGGTGGAGGTGCGCCAGTCCTTCGCCGACTGGGCCGACGCTCCCGTGCAGGACTTCGTGCCCGTGCTCGTCGAGCGCCAGGTCCTGCGCAAGCTGCGCGGCCCCCGCCAGCCCTCGCCCGCCTGACCCCGCCGCGGGGCCCCGCCCCCCGGTTTCGTGTGCAGTAACTCGCGGCTGTCGCGAGCTGGCGCACAGAAAGCGCCGTCGCCCAAGGTTCACCCGCTCGTCCCCGTCCGGACACGGCCAGGCCAGACCCTTGTGGAAGCGTGCCCGCCGTGCGACTTCACCGCTTCCTGCTGGCCGTCCCCCTGCTGGCGGCAACCGTCCTCACGTCCACCACGACCGCCGGTGCCGACCGGGGCGGCCCGCCCTCCGGCCCGGCCACGGCCACCCCCATTCGGCACCTCGTGGTCATCTTCCAGGAGAACGTCTCCTTCGACCACTACTTCGGCACCTACCCGCAGGCCGCCAACCTGGCCGGCGAGCACCCCTTCAGTGCCCGGCCGGGCACGCCGTCGGTCAACGGGCTGACCGACGACCTCCTGACCAGCAACCCGAACGTCTCCAACCCGCAG
Source organism: Acidimicrobiales bacterium (assembly GCA_035651095.1). GTDB lineage: Bacteria > Actinomycetota > Acidimicrobiia > Acidimicrobiales > JAUTXP01 > DASRGI01. The sequence goes on from DASRGI010000097.1 coordinate 15,629, forward strand.
CGGCTGAGCCCGACCCAGGCGCTGACGTGCGACCAGGATCACGACTACGGCGACGAGCAGGCGGCTTTCGACCACGGCCTCATGGACCGCTTCGTCGAGACCGTGGGTACGGCCACGGGCAACGACCCCAAGGGCCAGCCCTGCCAGGCCCGCCAGGTCATGGACTACTACGACGGCAACACGGTCACCGCGCTGTGGAACTACGCCCAGCGCTTCGCCATGAGCGACAACTCGTACGGCACGACCTTCGGCCCGTCGACGCCGGGTGCCGTCAACCTGGTGTCGGGCCAGACCCATGGCGAGGCGGCGGGCGGCACCATCACCGGCGACCCGCAACCCCTGGGCGACATCTGCAGCACGCGTGACCAGGCCCGCCTCACGGGCCGCAACATCGGCGACCTGCTGAACGAAAAGGGCGTCACGTGGGGCTGGTTCGAGGGCGGGTTTCGCTCGTGCAGCGCCAGGCACCCGGTGGGCGTGGCCCTGGGCGGCACCGGCCAGTACGGCATGAAGGCCGACTACATCCCGCACCACGAGCCCTTTCAGTACTACCTCTCGACCGCCAACCTGCAACACCTCCCGCCCAGTTCGGTGGCGGCCATCGGCTCCACCGACCAGGCCAACCACCAGTACGATCTGAGCGACTTCTGGGCGGCCGTCGACAACGGCAACATGCCTGCGGTCAGCTACCTCAAGGCAGCCGGCTACGAGGACGGCCACGCCGGGTACTCCGACCCCCTCGACGAGCAGGTGTTCCTGGTCGACACCCTGAACCGCCTGCAGCAGGCGAAGGAGTGGAAGGACACCGCCGTCGTTATCGCGTACGACGACTCGGACGGTTGGTACGACCACCAGATGAGCCCGATCGTGAACCAGTCGCAGTCGAGCGACGACCGGCTCACCGGGCCCGGGCAGTGCGGCGGCAACCCGGCCCGGGTGGCGGGCGGGTACGAGGGCCGGTGCGGGTACGGGCCGCGCCTGCCGTTGCTGGTGGTGTCGCCTTGGGCCCGGCAGAACTTCGTGGACCACGCCATCACCGACCAGTCGTCCATCCTGCGGTTCGTCGAGGACAATTGGCGTACTGGGCGCATCGGCGACGCGTCGTTCGACGCCAGGGCCGGGTCGCTGTCGAACCTGTTCGACTTCGGCCACGGACCCCGGGGCGACCGCTTCCTGCTCGACCCGTCCACCGGCCAGCCTTCCGGCGATCACGCGGGCGGGCGGTACTGAGTACCGTGACTGCGTGGGCAACGCCGGCCCCGTCGAACGGGAGCTGAAGTTCGAGGCGGGCAGCGACTTCGCGCTGCCCGACCTCACCGCTCTGGTCCCTGGGGGCCAGGTCCGGGCCCTGCCCCCGCGCCGCCTGGAGGCCACGTACTACGACACGGCCGACCTCCGGCTGGCCCGCTGGGGCGTCACCCTCCGGCACCGCACCGGCGACGACCAACCGGTGTGGACGGTGAAGCTGGCCGCGGCCGACGACACGCCCGAACTGCGGGCCCGGCACGAGATCTCGTACCCCGCCTCGGGCGCGGCGGGTGACGGCCCGGTGCCGCTCGACGTGGCCGCGCTGGTGCAGGCCTACGCCCGCCACGAACCGCTCGTGCAGGTGGCCCGCCTGGTCAC
>DASRGI010000098.1:0-7138 GCA_035651095.1 Acidimicrobiales bacterium
CACCGACCTCTTCAAGGGCTGGCTCGACATGGAGGACACCGGCTACCTCGTCACCCAGGGCAAGTCCACCTACACCAACATCCCCGGCGTCTTCGCCTGCGGCGACGTCCAAGACCACACCTACCGCCAAGCAGTCACCGCGGCAGGCAGCGGTTGCGCCGCTGCCATAGACGCCGAACGCTGGCTCGAGTCCCAGCCTCACTGACCGCTCCGGGATCGACGCGCGCTCGCGACGCGGGCGAGGAAAAGGAAGCCGGGAGGCGCGCGACGAAACATGACCGGAGGGTTCAGGAATTCGCGCGAGCGATGTTGTTGTTGTGAACCTTGGCGTGGGTACGATCCCGCGACCGGTCCGATCAGGAGAGAACAGTGGGCGACGGCATCACCAGCTTCACCGACAGCACCTTCGATGAAGAGATCAAGGGTGCGACCGAACCTGTGCTCGTCGACTTCTGGGCCGAGTGGTGTGGACCGTGCAAGATGATCGCGCCTGTCCTGGAAGAGATTGCCACTGAATACGAGGGCAAGATCCGGATCGCCAAGCTGAACGTGGACGAGAACCTCGACGTGTCCCGCCGCTTCGAGGTCATGAGCATCCCCACGCTGATTCTGTTCAAGGACGGCGAACCGGCTCATCGCATCATCGGTGCCAAGGGCAAGGGACAGCTGCTCCAGGAGCTGCATCAATTCCTGTAGCGGGTCTCCCGCTACGCCGCGGCGGGCAGGGCGAGGCTGTCCGGGATCTCCAGCGGCGCCTCGCCACGGCGGGGTTCGATCCCGCAGGCGACCCCAGCGGGCGCTTCGATGACCGCACCGAGGAGGCGTGCCGCGCCTTTCAGACCGCACGCGGCCTGCGCGTCGACGGGATCTGCGGGCAGCAGACGTGGGCGGCGCTGGTCGAGGCCGGCTACCGGCTCGGCGACCGGCTGCTCTACCGCCGCTATCCCCCCCTGCGGGGCGACGACGTCGCCGACCTGCAGCGCCGGCTGAGCACGCTCGGCTTCGATGCCGGGCGGGTCGACGGCATCCTGGGCGAGCGCACCGAGCACGCCCTGGCCGACTTCCAGCGCAACGCCGGCCTCACCGTCGACGGCATCTGCGGCCCCACCACCATCCAGACCCTCGACCGCATGGGGCGGCAGGCGCCTCCACAGCCGGTGGCGTCGGTGCGCGAGCGGGAGGAGCTGCGCAGCGGGCCGCGCACCCTCGCCGGCCGTCGCATCGCCGTGGCCGAGGCGGGAGGTCTGGATGCACTCGCCCGCCAGATCGAGCGGGCGTTGGCCGCAACCGGCGCGGTCGTCACCGTGCTGCACCACCCCGAAGGCTCGAGCCAGGCGGCGGCCGCCAACACGGCCGGGGTCGACGTGTTCGTGGGTATCGCGGTCGAGCCGGAGGCCGAGGGGTGCTCGACCGCGTACTACTCGGGCCACGGCGGCCCGTCACCGGGGGGCCTGCGCCTGGCCGAGCTCCTGCAGTCGTCGGTCCCCGTGGCCCTCGACGTCAAGGACGGCGGCACCCGGGGCATGACGCTGCCCGTGCTGCGGGAGACGCGCATGCCGGCGGTGTGGTGCGAGGTGGGCCCGCCGTCGGTGGTCGTGCAACGGGGCGCGGAGCTGGCCGCGGCCGTCGCCACCGCCCTCACCCGCTGGGCCGCCGCCCCCTGCGCGGATTAGAGCCCAAAATCTGGAAGTCGGGCTTCCCCACAGGGCTCTCCACAGCCTGTGGATCGAGGGTTGAGCACGTGTCGAGGCCCGCGCCTGGGCTAGAGGGTTTCCTCCGGAGGCTGACCCTCGGTCATCGCCTTGTAGATGCGCTCGAGGTCCTCGAGGGTTGCGAACTCGATCAGGACTCGACCCTTCTTCATGCCCATCTCGACCTTCACGCGCGTGTCGAGATGGGTCGAGAGCAGTTCCTCCAGCTCGAGGAACCCCGGCGGGCGCAGGCGAGGCCCGGCGGGCGCCGAGGGGGTGGCGTCGGGCGGCGGTGCCTGGTCGCCCCGCGCCTTGATGGCCTCCTCGACCGCCCGCACCGACAGGCCTTCGCTCACGGCCCGGCGGGCCAGGGCTTCCTGGTAGGCGCGATCGGGGGTGCCCAACAGGGCTCGGGCGTGCCCGGCCGACAGCTGCCCTTCGGCCACCAGCCGCTGGATGCCCGGCGGCAGCTGGAACAGGCGCAGCGTGTTGGAGATGGCTGCCCGGCTCTTGCCCACCCGGGTCGCCAGCTCGTCGTGGGTGAGCTTGAAGTCCTCGATCAGCTGCTGGTAGGCGGCCGCCTCTTCGAGCGGGTTGAGGTCCTCGCGATGCAGGTTCTCGACCAGGGCCTGTTCGAGGCTGTCGGCGTCCGTCGCCGTCCTGACGAGGGCGGGAACGGCCTGGAGCCCGGCCCGCTTGGCCGCCCGCCACCGCCGCTCCCCCGCGATCAGCTCGTAGGTGCCGTCGTCGGCCTGGCGCACGAGCACCGGCTGCAGCACGCCCAGCTCCCGCACCGATGCGGTCAGGGAGGCGAGGGCGTCCTCGTCGAAGTGGGAGCGGGGCTGGAAGTTATTGGGCCTGATGGCGCTCACGGGCAGCTCGAGCAGCGCCGATCCCGCCTCCTGCACCACCTCGGTGGGGATCAAGGCCCCCAGACCGCGGCCCAGACCGCTACGGCGCCCCACCGCTCACCTCCTTGGCCAGCTCCCGATAGGCGAGGGCGCCCCGGGAGGACGGGTCGAACACGATGATGGGCTGCCCGAACGACGGCGCCTCGGACAGGCGCACCGTGCGGGGGACGATGTTGCGGCACACCTTGTCGCCGAAGTGCGCCCGCACCTCGCTCGCCACCTGCTCGGCCAGCTTGGTGCGGGCGTCGTACATGGTCAGGATGATGGCACTCACTTCCAGCCTGGGATTGAGGTTGCCGTGCACGAGGTTCACGTTCCGCAGCAGCTGGCCCAGGCCCTCGAGGGCGTAGTACTCGCACTGGATGGGCACGATCACCTCGGTGGCGGCGGCGAGGCCGTTCACGGTCAGCAGTCCCAGTGACGGCGGGCAGTCGATGAGGGTGAAGGCGAAATCGTCGCCCAGCCGCTCGAGGCCCCGCCGCAGCTTGAGCTCACGGCTGAACGCCGGCACCAGCTCGATCTCGGCGCCGGCCAGGTCGATCGTGGCCGGCACGACGAAGAGGTTGCGCAGGCTGGTGGGCACGATGCAGTCCTCGAGCGGGGCGTCGTGCATGATCACGTCGTAGACCGACGCCTCCAGGTTGCGAGGATTCACGCCCAGGCCCGTGGTGGCGTTGCCCTGCGGATCCAGGTCGACGACCAGCACCCGGTAGCCCAGCTCAGCCAGCGCCGCACCCAGGTTGACGGCGGTGGTGGTCTTCCCCACACCGCCTTTCTGGTTGGCCACGGCGAGGACGCGGGGGAGCGGTCGGGCGAAGTGATCGGCTCTGCGAGGGGCGTCAGGCGCCGTCTCGACGACCGGCAGCTCCTCGGCCGCTTCGGCCACGCTGGCCACCACCTCTGGGGAGAGGGCCGCCTCCTCCGGCACGGAGGAAGTTTCCTGAGGCGCGGGCGGCGCCTCGGTCGGGGGCGGCGCCTCGTCCTCCGGCGGCGGGGGCGGCGGGGGAGCGGGCGTCACCGCCTTGCGCAGCCCCTCGAAAATCGCCCGGCCCCGCGCGACGAGGTCATCGTCAGCCGACATGGACACGGCTGTATCGTTCCGCGCCAAACCCTCAAGGTCAAGAACTCTCAACCAATTTCTCGCCCCTCGGCCATGTTTCACGTGAAACGTCAGAACAGGGGCCGCTTGGCGGGCACCCCCACCCGGCGGGGGTACCGGTCAGGGCACCTGGAGACTGCTTCCAGCACCTGGGCCCGGGGCCGGCTCGTCCGAGCCGGACCGGCAACGAGGCCGAGCTCGGCCAAACCCTCGGACGGCCACCGTCCTCCTTCGTCCCCCGGCGGCTCGCTCACGACCAGGACACCGCCGGGCCGCAGGAACGGCGCCCCGCATTCGGCCGTGGTGGCCGGCGGCCCGAAGCTGCGGGCCGTGACGAGGTCGAAACGGCCTCGGTACGTCAGGTCGTGGCCGACCTGCTCCGCCCGCCCGCACACGACGGCCACCCGGTCTGCGACGCCGAGCTCCGCCACCGCCGCCTCCAACAGGGCGGTGCGCCGCCGGCTCCCGTCCAGCAGGACCCACGCCGAATCCGGCCATCGAAGTGCCAGGACCAGGCCTGGCACGCCGGCGCCCGTGCCCAGGTCGAGCGCCGACACCGGCGGCTCGGGCACGAGGTCGCCGACGCCATGGGCCAGCTCGACGTGTTCCGTGACCGGGCCGGGGCCCAGAAAGCCTCGACGCTGGGCCGCCTCGAGGACGGCGAGGAGGGCGCCCGGTGCCTGCGGAGCGGTCAGATGGTGGGATCGGGGAGGATCACGACCCGCCGGCGGGGCTCCTCGCCCTCCGACGCGGTGCTCACACCCTCGATGTCGTTGGCCGTGTCGTGGACCACCTTGCGGTCGGCCGGCGTCATGGGCTCGAGCGTGACCGCCTCGCCCGTCTCGAGCACCTTGGCCGCAACGTCCGTGGTGAACCGGGCCAGCGCCTCACGCCGGGCCTGGCGGTAGCCGGCCACGTCGACGATCAGGCGGCCGTTGTGAGCGCCCGTCTGGCGCTGCACCACCGTTCTTGCCAGTTCCTGGATGGCGGTCAGCGTCTGACCCTTGGGCCCGATGAGGAGGCCGAGGTCGTCGCCGGTGACCCGCACCTCGATCGTGTCCTCGTCCACCGGGTGCACGGCCACCGACGCCTCGTGGCCGAACTCGGCCACGAGGCCTTCGAGGAAGCCCTTGGCCACCTCGGCCTGGCGCTCCAGGGGCACGTCTTCGGTCGTAATCATGTCGTCTCCGTTCCGGCTCGGCGCCCGCTCCCGGCGCGGCCGGGGCGCATCGGTCCGTTCCGCCGGCCGAGCCTCGCTCGGTGTCCGCTCACGCTCGCCTCGTGCCTGGTCACGCCCGCCGCTGCTGCTGCGTCGCCCGCTCCGCTTGCGGTCGCGGCGGTCGTCTTTCGGCCGCGGCCGGGTGGGCCGGACCCGCGCCCGCACCCGGGCCTCGGACCGGAGGCGGCCGAACAAGCCGCTCTTCGGCTCCTCGAGGACCTCGAACTCGGCATCCTGCTCGTCGACGCCCAGCTGGTCGAGGGCGGCGTCCTTGGCCTCCTCGAGTGTGCGTCCTGTCGTCTCGACCCATTCCATGTCAGCGCCCCCGCCGACGCTTGGCCGACCGCCGCCGCGCCCCGGGTGATCGGGCCCCGTTCGTGCGCGACCCGTTGGTGGGGGACTTGGGGGAGGGCGTCACCCTCCCCGTGGCCGGTGGTGGCGCCGACCCCTTCTCCTTCTTCACGATCTCCTCGGCTCTGGCCTCGATCTCGGCGACCTCGGCCTTCACCTCTGTCGAGAGTTTGGGGTCGAGCCTGTACATGAGGTCGGTCTGCACGATCCTGAACATGTTCGACACGAAGAAGTAGAGGACGACACCGGCCGGAATCTCGATGCTGATGAACCCGGTGAACAGCGGGAACACCTTCTGCATCATCTGCGCCTGAGGGTTGGCCTGCGCCGCCCCGGGGTTCTTCCCGCTCATCTGCCGGGCCTGGACGAAGCCGGTCACGACGACCACCGCGATCAGCAGGTACAGCGGCAGCAGGTGCCCGATGGACCCGTGGACAGATCTGGCAGCTTTTGCCAGATCGATGCCGAGGAAGTCCATCTTGCCGTGGTCGTGGATGAGCGCCTTGTAGAGCTCGCTCGAGTGCTTGATGTACTTGGGAGAGGGCTGGCCGTGGCTGACGTGCGCGAGGCCGGCAATCACCCGGTACATCACCAAGAGCACCGGCATCTGCACCAGGAGCGGCAGACACCCCGAAAGTGGGTTGATCTGGTGCTCCTTGTAGAACGCCATCATCGCCTCGTTGAGGGCCTGACGGTCACCCTTGTGCTTGGCCTGCAGCTTCTTCATCTCCGGTTGGAGGCGCTGCATGGCCAGCATGGAGCGGGTGCCCTTCCAGGTGAAGGGGGCGAGCACACCCATGACGGCCAGGGTGAGCAGGGTGATGGCCAGGCCGTAGCTGGGGATCAGGCCGTAGAAGAACGCGACCAGCCCGGCGAGCAGGTTGAACATGCGGAGTCCTTAGTCGGGAACGGGGTCGACACCGTGGCCGCCCCAGGGATGGCACCGCCCGATGCGCCGGACAGCCAGCCAGCCGCCGCGGGCCGCGCCGTGGCGCTCGATCGCCTCCAGGGCGTACTGGGAGCACGACGGCCAGTACCGGCACGGAGACGGACGGCCGGCACGAACGACCTGGTAGGCGTGGATGGCCCGGCGAAGGCCACGGGCAGTGAGCGATTGCTTGCGGATCGTGGTCGCGGTGGTCACGTCGTCGTCCGCGTGGCCGGGGGACGGGCGCGCCGGTCGGCCGACGGGGCGGCGAGCAGCAGGTCCGACACGATCCTTCTCAACTCTCGAAACGGGAGGACCGCCGCTTCCGGGGCGGCCCCTATCAGGTAGGCGCCCGGCGTCAGACCCGCCGCCACCTCGGTGGCGATCGCCCGCAGACGACGGCGGAGCCGGTTGCGCTGGACCGCCCCACCGACCCGCTTGCCGACGGCGAAGCCGACCTGCGGGGCGGGAGACGGGACCGCCGCCCACGTTACCGTGATCGGGCCGCGTCGGGTCCGCCGTCCCGACCGACGCAGCTCGGCGAACGCCTCCCGGCCACGGAGCCGCCAGATCAGGCGGACAGACGGCGGCGGCCCTTGCGGCGGCGTGCCTTCAGGATGGCCTGGCCGGCGCGAGTCGACATGCGGTGCCTGAACCCGTGGTTCTTGGCGCGCTTGCGCCTGTTCGGTTGGTACGTGCGCTTCACCCATGGCCTCCTCGGCCCTCGGCCGGACCCTCCAGGCTAGAGGCAAGGGCAGTGATCGGGCAACGGTGCTGGTCACGAGCGTCTTTGTGCGCACCCATTTACGTTGTCCACAGGCGCTGCTACCGTGCGCCCCCGGCCGACAGCACCCGGCCCGGCGGAGCGCCCTCCTTCCCCAGGGTTCGACGAACGTTGGGGACCACAAGGTTTCCCACAGGTGTGGACCAGGTTGTGGA
>DASRGI010000099.1:0-8423 GCA_035651095.1 Acidimicrobiales bacterium
GGTTCCCAGTGGGCGGGCTCCCAGTGGGCCGGTTCCCAGTGGGCCAACCTGGAATGGACCGGGAACCACTGGACCTGACGGGTCCGGTGGCGACAAGCGACACGAGGGGCTGGGCAATGGCGCCCAGCCCCTGTCGCGTCCAATGACCCGAAGTGACTATTTGGTTCCGGCCGGTTCGTGCCGATCCTCTATCTGTCGAACGGGGAGAACAAGCGGCGATGCATCGGGTCAGTGCCGGGCCTCGAGAGTCCGGCGCGAATATCGGGGAGGATCCGGAGTCCATCGAGGCCTCTGGTTCCAGCGCGCCTGAGGCACCCCGGTTCCCCGAGGAGGTGCAGGAGCCCCGCCCCAACCTCAAGGTCCTGCGGGCCATCTGCCTGGGCATGGCCGGCGCCGGGGCCGTCGCCCTGACGATCACGGGTGTGCTGACCAAGCACCACTGGCCCAACGGCTGGCTGGCCGTGACCTTCGCCGTGGGTGTGGCCGTCCTCCAGGTCATGCCCCTGCGCCTCTCCCATGAGGGCCAGGGCGAGACCATCCACCTGGAAGAGGCCTTCCTCGTGGCCATGGCCCTCTTCCTCTCCCCCTTCGAGGCGCTCCTCGCCGTGGGTGTGGCCGTGGCCTTCGGCCACTCGTGGCACCGCCGGGGCTGGCTGAAGACCACGTTCAACACCGGCCAGTTCGTCGTGTCCGCAGCCGTGGGCCTGGGCGTGAGCCGCCTGCTGGGCGCCTCCACGGGCGACCTCTCCACCCGCAGCCTCCTGGCCGCCGCCGGCGGCGTGTTCGTCTTCGCCCTCTGCTCGATGTTGGCGGTGGCCGCCATCATCACGATCATCCAGCACGGCAGCTTCAAGGAGATCGTGCTCGACGGGGCAGTGGTGCGCATCGGCACGTGGGCCAGCGCCCTGGCCGTCGGCGTGCTCATTGCCTCGGCCATGGAGCGCCACCTGTGGACGCTGCCGGTCACCGTCCTCCCCATCGCCATGCTGCAGCTGATCTACAGCCGGGCCTTCGGCCAGTACCGGGAGCGCCGGCAGATCGAGGAGCTGTACAACGCGGCGTCGTCGATCCGATCGAGCATGGACTCGCGGGGCGTCTTGGGGCAGCTGGTGGCGTCGGCCGCCACCCTGCTCGACGCCACCGAGGCTCGGCTGGTGGCCACCGACGCGCCCGAGGTCGAGGGCGGCCTGCGGGCCACCGTGGACGGCTCGTTGGCCGTTGAGGTGGCGGGCCGGCTGGCGGGTGGCGACTGGGACGGCAACGACGAGGGCCTGCTGCGAGCGCTGGCGTCGGTGGCGGCCAACGCCCTGGCCCACGCCACCCTGTACGAGCACGTCCGCACCATCACCAGCAGCCTGGGCGAAGGCGTGATCGCCATCGACGGGCAGGGCGTGGTCAGCTTCGTGAACCCCACCGCGGCCCGCATGCTGGGGTGGACCGAGGACGACCTGATCGGCAAGCTGTTCCACGACGTCGTGCACGGTCCCGACTGCCCCATGTCCCGCCTGTGCCCGCTGGTCGGGTCGCTCCACTCCGACCGCATCAAGCGCAACGACGATGACATGTTCCACCAGGCCGACGGCAGCCGGGTGCCGGTGTCGCACACCACCTCGCCCGTCATGCGCGACGGTGAGCAGGTGGGCGCGGTGATCGCCTTCCGCGACATCACCGAGCGCAAGGCCTTCGAGCAGCAGCTCGCCCACCAGGCCTTCCACGACGCCCTCACCGGTCTCTCCAACCGGGCCCTGTTCATGGACCGCCTGGAGCAGGCCCATGCCCGCGCCATCCGGGCCAACACGATCTATGCGCTGCTGTTCATCGACCTCGACCGCTTCAAGGTCGTGAACGACAGCCTGGGCCACCAGGTGGGCGACCAGCTGCTCGTCGAGGTGGCCGAGCGCCTGCACACGTGCCTGCGCCCGGGAGACACGCTGGCCCGCTTCGGCGGCGACGAGTTCGTGGTGCTGCTCGAGGACCTGCACAACCAGGCGGCGGCCGAGGCCATCGCCAAGCGGGTGCTCGACGACCTGCAGCGCCCGTTCCACCTGGGCGGCCGCGACCTTCCCGTGTCGGCCAGCATCGGCGTGGTGCTGGGGCACGCGTCCCGCAACCCGGACGACTGCATGCGCAACGCCGACGTGGCCATGTACCGGGCCAAGGCCAAGGGCAAGGCCTGCTACGTGGTGTTCGAGCCCGAGAGCGAGGGCCGGGAGCTCGAGCGGCTGGACATGGAGCTGGCCCTGCGCACGGCCATCGAGCGGGGCGAGTTGGAGCTGCACTACCAGCCCGTCGTGTCGCTGGAGACGGTGTCCGTGGTGGGCTTCGAGGCGCTGGTGCGCTGGACGCACCCCGAGCGCGGCCCCCTTTCTCCCGCCGACTTCATCCCCATGGCCGAGGAGTCCGGCCTCATCCTGCCCTTGGGCCGGTGGGTGCTGGAGGAGGCGTGCCGGCAGATGCGGGAGTGGCAGGACAGCTACCCGGGCGTGCCGCTGGTGGTGTCCGTCAACCTGTCCGCCCGCCAGTTCCGCCAGCCCGACCTGCCCGGCCAGGTGGCCGAGGTCCTGAAGCGCTCCGGCCTCGACCCCCACCAGCTCTGCCTGGAGGTGACCGAGAGCGTGATGATGGACGACGCCGAGACTGCCACCGTCACGTTGCACAAGCTGAAGGAGCTGGGCACGTGCCTGAGCATCGACGACTTCGGCACCGGCTACTCCTCGCTGTCGTACCTCAAGCGATTCCCCGTCGACTTCGTGAAGATCGACCGCTCGTTCATTCAGGACCTGGGCAACCACGCGGTGGACAGCGAGATCGTGCGAGCGGTCATCCGCCTGGCGTCGGCCGTGGGCATGAGCGCGGTGGCCGAGGGCGTGGAGACCGAGGAGCAGATGCGGCGCCTGCGGGCCCTCGGGTGCCCGTTGGTGCAGGGCTACTACCTGTCCAAGCCCAAGCCCGCGGCCGAGCACGCGGCCATGTTGGCCGAGCGGGTCGACCACCTGCGCCGCGAGGGCCTTCGGGGGCCGGGGGCGGTGGGCGCCGTCGCCCGCACCCACGCCTGATTCCCCCCACGACTCGACAGGAGCGCTTCACCCTCTGAGGCACTTCTGTCGAATGGTTCTCTAGCCTGGCCCCATGGGCTGGTGGGACTGGCTGTTCGGGCGTCGCCATTCGGGGGCGCCGCGGTCGTCCAACGGCGCCTCGTCGTTCCACCTCAACTGGGCCCTGCCGGGCTCGTTCTCCGAGGTGTCGGCCGTCTTGACGGTGGTGGAACCGCCCTCCGTCGACCGCCTGTACTTCTGGGCCCTGCAGGTGTCGTTCGGGTCGACCGGTGCGGGCGCCCACGTGGGGTTGCAGTGGGCGGCGCCAGCCGCCCGGCGGGCCGCCAACTGGGGCGGGTACGGGCATGACGGGCGGGAGCTGGACGGGTCGCCGGGCGGCAGCACGCAGCCGTTCGAGTGGTCGCCGGGGGTGCCCTACACCTTGCGGGTACGGAAGGTGGACGGCGGTTGGGAGGGCTCGGTGATGCCGGCTTCCGATGGGGCCGGCGGGTCATGGACCCGGACCCTGTTCGCCCCCGGCGACACGCTCACCTCGCCCGTGGTGTGGTCGGAGGTGTTCGCCTGGTGCGACGACCCGTCGGTGCGTGTCCGTTGGAGCGGCCTGTCCGCCGTCACCGAGACCGGTGAGGTCGTGCGGCCGTCAGCCGTGGGCGTGTCCTACCAGTCGGTGGCCGACGGCGGGTGCTCCAACACGGACGTCGTGGTGGACGGCGACGGGTTCGTGCAGACCACGTCCGTCCCCCGGGTGACGCCGGTGGGGAGCTGGCTACAGGTCCAGCCGTAGGAGGTCGTCGAGCGTCTCCCGGCGCACGACGATGCGGGCCTCGCCGTCCTTCACGAACACGACCGGGGGCCGGGCCACCTTGTTGTAGTTGGACGCCATCGAGTGCCCGTAGGCGCCCGTGACCGGGGTGGCGATGATGTCGCCCACCGCGGTGTCGGCGGGCAGGCGGGCGTCGCGCACCACCACGTCACCGGACTCGCAGTGCTTGCCCACGACAGTGGCGAGGCGCGGTCGCGGGGCGCCGGTGGCGCGGGGCAGGAAGGCCTCGTAGCCGCTGCCGTACAGGACGGGCCGGGGGTTGTCACTCATGCCACCATCCACGGCGACGTAGGTGCGGATGCCTGGCAGCTCCTTGATGGTGCCCACCGTGTAGAGGGTGAGGGCGGCGGCGGCCACGATGGACCGACCGGGCTCGGCCGTGATGCGGGTGCCTTCGGGGATGCCGGCGGCCGAGCAGGCCTGGCGCACCGTGCCCGCCCACTGGTCCATGCCCGGGGCTTCCTCGCCCTCGACATACGGCACGCCCAGGCCGCCGCCCACGCACAGCTCGGGCAGGCCCAGTTCGGTGAAGAAGGGGGCGAGGACCTCGACCTCTTTGGCGAAGGAGTGGAGCAGGAAGATCTGGCTGCCGATGTGGGCGTGGATGCCGACCACGTCGAGGACGTTGCTGTCCCGCAGGCGCTCCACGGCCCGGGCGGCGGCGCCGGAGCCGAGGCCGAAACCGAACTTGGAGTCCTCTTGGCCGGTCATCACGTACTCGTGGGTGTGGGCCTCGACACCGGGAGTCACCCGGAGCAGGACGTGGGCCCGCCGCCCCAGTCGCTCCAGGCGGTCGATCTCGTCGAAGGAGTCGACCACGATGCGGCCCACGCCGGCGCCGGTGGCCTGGCGGAGTTCGGCGTCCGACTTGTTGTTGCCGTGGAGGACCAGTCGGTCGGCGGGCACGCCCGCGGCCAGAGCGACGTGCAGCTCGCCCGCGGTGGACACGTCGATGCACATGCCCTCCTCGTGGGCCAGAGCGGCCATGGCCTTGCAGAGAAAGGCCTTGGAGGCGTAGGCGACGCCGTCTCCCCAGGCGGCTCGGGCCTCCCGGCAGCGCTGGCGGAGGTGCTCCTCGTCGTACACGAAGAGGGGCGTGCCGTGGGCCGCGGCCAGGTCGAGCAGGTCGACGCCGCCGACCGACAGGCGGCCGTCATCGCTCACGCGCGAGGTGAGGGGCAAGAGGTGACGAGGAAGGGGGCTGTGCTGGTCCAAAGTCGATTGACGCTACCGCCCGCCGCCACGCGACGATGATGAACCGTCGCCATGCCCGATCCCGCCGCAATCCTCACAACCCGACTCCAGGCCGCCATGGCCGCCGCCCTCGGCCCCGAGTTCGCGGACGCCGACCCCGTGCTGCGGCCGTCCCAGCACGCCGACTTCCAGGCCAACGCGGCCATGGCCCTGGCCAAGAAGCTGGGGCGCCCACCCCGGGATGTGGCGACGGCCATCGCTGATGCGCTGGACGTGTCGGGCGTGGCCTCGTCGGTCGAGGTCGCCGGGCCCGGCTTCTTGAACATCACGCTTGACGACGGGCTGCTGGCGTCGCTGGTGGTGGCCGGCCCCGTGGTGGACGCCGGCGTGGCGCCGGAGACCGTGGTCGTCGACTACTCCAGCCCCAACGCGGCCAAGGAGATGCACGTCGGCCACCTGCGCTCGACGGTGATCGGCGATTCCCTCGTGCGGGTGCTCGAGTTCCTGGGACATCGGGTCATCAGGCAGAACCACCTGGGCGACTGGGGCACGCAGTTCGGGATGCTCATCGAGCACCTGGCCGAGTCCGGGATCGACCCGGCTGCCGGCGGGATCGGCGACCTCGACGTCCTGTACCGGGAGGCCAAGCACCGGTTCGACAGCGATCCTGCCTTTGCCGACGCAGCCCGCCAGCGGGTCGTGCTCTTGCAGAGCGGCGACGAGGAGACGCTGGCCCTGTGGCACCAGTTGATCGAGGAGTCGGAGCGGCACTTCGAGGAGGTGTACACCCAGCTGGGGGTCAAGCTCACTCGGGACGACATCCGGGGTGAGAGCTTCTACAACCCGCTGCTGGAGTCGACGGTCGAGGAACTGGAGGCCAAGGGCCTCACCGTGGTGGACGAGGGTGCCCTGTGCATCTACCCGCCCGGGTTCGTGGGTCGGGACGGGTCACCGTTCCCGCTCATGGTGCGCAAGCGGGACGGCGGCTTCGGGTACGACGCCACCGACCTGGCCGGCGTGCGCTTCCGGGCGCGCGACCTGGCCGGGCAGCGGTTGGTCTACGTCGTCGACGCCCGGCAGAGCCAGCACTTCGCCATGGTGTTCGCGGCGTCGGAGATGGCCGGGTGGCTGGGCGCTGGTTCCGGCTCGGCGGCCCGGGCCGAGCACGTCGCCTTCGGGATGGTGCTGGGGCCCGACAACCGGCCGTTCAAGACGCGCGAGGGCGGCACCATCCGGTTGCGGGACCTGCTGAACGAGGCCGTCGAACGGGCCGGCGTGGTGGTGGCCGACAAGTCGTCCGACCTTTCAGCGTCGGAGCAGTCGGCCGTGGCCCGAGCCGTTGGCATCGGCGCCGTGAAGTACGCCGACCTGGCCAACGATCGAGTCAAGGACTACGTCTTCGACTGGGACCGGATGCTGTCGTTCGAGGGCAACACGGCGCCGTACCTCCAGTACGCCCATGCCCGCATCCGTTCCATCTTCCGCCGGGGCGGCGTCGCCGTTCCTTCGGGCGCTCGGGTAGTGCTCGCGGAGCCGGCTGAGCGGGCCCTGGCGATGGCGCTCCTGGCCTTCGAGCCGGCCGTCCGGCTCACGGCCGACAAGCTCGAACCCCACCGGCTGTGCACGTACCTGTTCGACCTGGCCAGCGCCTTCACCACGTTCTACGAACATTGCCCGGTCCTGCGCGCCGAATCGCCCGAGGTGCGCGACTCCCGGTTGGTGCTGTGCGACCTCACCGCCCGCACGCTGTCCGTCGGGCTCGGGCTGCTCGGCATCGAGGCGCCCGAACGGATGTAGCCGGTCGGGGCCGCGAGGTGGTCAGGCGTTCTGGGGCGGGTGCGACACGCAGTGCCCGACGCAGTGGCTGTAGCAGTGGCTCCCGCACTTGGGCGCCGGCGGCTCGGGGCAGGTGACGCAGATGATCTGCGGGTCGCCCTCGGTGGAGGTGTCGTCGGGTCGGGCGTCAGCCTTGGGCGAGAAGGCCCACACCGTCTCGGTCACGTCCTCGGCCGGGTAGTCGTCGGCCGGGCTGGGTTCCAGCGTGAGGACCCGAGCATCATGGTCGGTTGTCTCCAGCAAGATGTCGCCCAGCCGGAACGTGTAGCCGTCATGGTGGAGCGTCGTGAGGCCGAACAGGTCGATCAGCGAGAGGTCGCGCAAGGTGGCCTCGAACTCGTCGAGGAACTCGACGGACGCCAGGGCCGTAGCCGCCAGGCGGGCGGCCGATGCGGTGGTCGGTGCCTGCTCGACGAACTCCAACGGCACCATGGTCGGGCCGGAATGGGTGGTGACGAAGGTCCAGTTGTAGGGGGCCACTGTCCCCGTGGTGGCTGCTCGGTGCGGGCGCACCGTCGCCCGGTTGTCGCCCATGCGCTTGACCAGCCGCTCGTCGCCATCGAGCGGGAAGTGCTGATGCAGCAGGCACACGCCCACCTCGAGGTGCAGGCCATGGCGGACGATCACGTCGCCGAGCATGCCGACATCGTCGACCGCCCCATCGTGCAACCGTCGCTTGGCCGTGGAGAACTGGGGCAACCCGTCGAAGACGGCCGGTGCATACTCAGCGATGCGCATGGCGCTCCTCCCCTTCGCTGCCTGCGGTCGGCGCGTCAGTACCCGCGGGTGGGCGTGCTGAACCTGGTAACCGGTGGGTGCCGGGTGTTGTTACGCGCTGGTTTCGAGGAGGGCGGCGACCCGCTCCAGCAGGTCGAGCGGGTCGAACGGCTTGGTGACGTAGGCGTTCGCCCCCGTCGCCTCCCCCGCGTTCACGTCCGCCTGCTGCGCCTTGGCCGACAGCAGCACGATCGGGATCGGCGCCGTGTCCGGGTCGCCCTTGAGGGTGCGCGTGACCTCCAGGCCGTCCATGCGAGGCATCATGATGTCGCAGATGATGATGTCCGGCCGATCGGCCCGGGCGCGCTCCAGCCCCTCCACGCCATCACCCGCAGTGATCACGACGTAGCCCTCCATCTCGAAGTTGACTTGGAGGAGCTTCTGGATGACCGGGTCGTCGTCCACCACCAGCACGGTCGCCGACATGGGGCGATCCTAGGCCGATTACACTGCGCGGTCCCGCCCTCGTAGCTCAGGGGATAGAGCACCGGCCTCCGGAGCCGGGTGCGTAGGTTCGAATCCTACCGAGGGCGCAATGTGATGTCGCGAGACATCGGAGACAGATGTCGCGAGACATCGTAGACAGCCGGTCCTTTAGGGGATCGGCTGGTAGTCCTTTGTGGGGTCGAGCTTGAGGCGCCGGAGCTGGGTGCCGTCGAGGCTGAGGATTCGGATCTCGAGGTCGGCGACGAGCATGACGACGCGCCAGCCTTTGAATGCCATGCCGATGCCGATGT
>DASRGI010000100.1:0-11010 GCA_035651095.1 Acidimicrobiales bacterium
TGTCGCCTCGATCCGCACCTGGATCACCAATTGGAACGACGAACCCAAGCCATTCGTCTGGCACAAGACCGCCGACGACATCCTCGACAGCCTCGCCTCCTACTGCGCGCGGATCAACGACTCAGGTCACTAGTCGACCACCTCGTGGGGGTAGAGGGAGCGGCACGAGAAACACCACAATTCGGCCTCCTCCACCCGGGTCGACGACCCCGGCGTGTCCCACGACTCGGGGACCACGTAGATCCGGTGGACGTAGATCAGCTCGTCGTCCTCCCGGGCGCAGTTCTCGCACACGCGGTCCATGTTGCGGAACCGTACCCGGCGGCGCACACTGGTCGGACCGCCGGCAGCCGTGGGGCGCTGGACGGATGAAGGAGGCCAGCGATGGCGACCAAGCTGACGGCTCCCGCCGTGCGGGCGCGCAAAGGCGGCGACCCCCTCGTGATGGTGACGGCCTACGACGCGCCCGGCGCGCGCATGGCCGACGAGGCCGGCGTCGACCTCATCCTGGTGGGCGACTCGCTGGCCATGGTGGTGCTCGGGTACGAGGACACGCTGCAGGTCACCATCGAGGACATGGCCCACCACACGGCGGCTGTGGCCCGGGCCCACCCGCGGGCCATGGTCGTGGGCGACTTGCCGTGGATGAGCTACCACCTCTCGGTCGAGGACTCCGTGCGCAACGCGGCGGCACTGGTGCGGGCCGGGGCCCAGGCCGTGAAGCTGGAGGGCGGCCGCAAGCGGGTGCCGATGGTGTCGGCCATCATCGACGCCGAGATCCCGGTGATGGGCCACGTGGGCCTCACCCCGCAGTCCGTCCATGCCATGGGCGGGTTCAAGGTGCAGGGCAAGGAGGTGGGGGCGGCCGAGGCGCTGGTCGAGGACGCGCAGGCGCTGGAGGCGGCCGGCTGCTTCTCCATCGTCCTCGAGGGCGTGCCCGACGCGGTGGCCAAGCTGGTGACCGCGTCCGTATCGATTCCCACCATCGGCATCGGGGCCGGGCCGTGGTGCGACGGGCAGGTGCTGGTGTTCCACGACGTGCTCGGCATCGAGGACCGCATCGTCCCCAAGTTCGTGCGGCGCTACGCGTCGTTGCGGTCGGAGGGGGTTGCCGCCTTGGCCGCCTTCGCCGACGACGTGCGGGCCCGTCGCTTCCCATCCGACGCCGAGAGCTACCACCTCACCGAGGAGGCGACGCGCGCCCTGGGGTTGTACGGCTCCGACGGCGACGCCGTGTCAGCATGACGGGGTGAAGCCAGAGGATCTCCTAGCGGCACCCGCCAACCTGCCCGAGCCGCTGCGCGACTACCTCTCGCGGGCCTCCACCGAGTCGGGGCGCCGGGTGCTCAACTGGGTGGTCGGGATCCTGCTGGCGTTGGCGTTCTTCGCCTTTCTCGCCGTGGGCGCCAACCGTCCGGCCAACCCGTCGCTCGGCGCGGTGAGCACGACCACCACCACGCTGCCGGCCAAGGCGTCCCGCATGGCCGGGTTCAACGAGGTGCGGTTCTACGTGTCGCAGTTCGCCGGGTTCGTGGGCGGCGCCGGCTCGGGCGCCACCTCGGCGTCGGGGCCGCCGGTAGGGCGGCCGTTCTGCGGGGTGCTGGCCGACACGCCCCAGCAGCAGGCCACGGGCCTGATGAACCAGAAGGACCTGGCCGGCTACGACGCCATGGTCTTTCGCTTCGGGGCCGACACCAACACGTCGTTCTTCATGAAGGACACGAAGATCCCGCTCACGCTGGCGTGGTTCGACAACCAGGGCCGGTTCCTGGCGTCGGTGGACATGGTCCCCTGCCCGGCCCGGGTGCGGAACTGCCCGCAGTACGCGCCGCCGGGATCGATCCGGTTCCGGTATGCGCTCGAGGTGGCCCAGGGCGGGCTGTCGAAGCTCGGGATCGGGGCGGGGAGCACGATCGCGCTGGCCGGGGGCTGCTGAGGCGCCGCCCCGGCCGCCTGGCCGGCCGCCGGGTCCGCCGCCCACACTCCACTCTGCTTCTCGTAACGCCTACGCCCACATAGGCGGCGCCAGCGTTACGAGAATGCCGCGGTCCGGTCCCCGCCCCCCATGGCCCGCCCGGCTCGCGGTGCTCGCCGGGCGGTCCCCGCCCCCCATGGCCCGCCCGGCTCGCGGTGCTCGCCGGGCAGGCTGTTACACCCGGTCGTCATACTCGTCCCCATGTACGAATCGCCGAGGTCGAGTACCATGACCAGGTTCCAATTCACCCTGCCCCGGACCGACCGGGGCCCCGTGCGCAGCGTCGCCGGGTCCACAGGGAGGTAAAGGCCTTTGCGGCCCTACGAAGTCATGGTCATTCTCGACCCCGGCCTGGAGGAAGACGGCATCCGGGCCACGGTCGATCGGGCAACGGAGCTGATCCGCTCGCGCGGCGGCAACCCGGGCCGGGTCGATCGGTGGGGCAAGCGTCGGTTCGCCTACGAGCTCAAGCACCGCTGGGAGGGCTACTACTTCGTCCTCGAAGCCACCGCTGAGCCGGCGGTCATGGCCGATCTCGACCGGATGCTCACCCTCGCAGACGACGTGCTCCGCCACAAGGTGATCCGTCTGCCGGACGCGGTGGCTGGCCGGGCTCGCCCGGCTGTCGCCCCCGCGGCCGAGGAGGCAGCACCTGAGGCGGCGCCCAGCGAAAACGGAGCGACAGAGCAATGAGTGGGAACACCGTCACCTTGATCGGGAACATCACCCGTGACCCCGAGCTGCGGTTCACGCCCAGCGGGCAGGCCACGGCCAGCTTCGGCTTGGCCGTGAACCGGCGCTGGCAGAACCGCCAGTCCGGCGAGTGGGAGGAAGCGACGTCCTTCTTCGACGTGGTGTGCTGGCGTGAGATGGCCGAGAACGCCAGCGAGTCCCTCAGCCGGGGCTCTCGTGTCATCGTCACGGGCCGCCTCGAGCAGCGCAGTTGGGAGACGGCCGAGGGCGAGAAGCGCTCGCGCATCGAGGTCATCGCCGACGAGATCGGCCCGAGCTTGCGGTGGGCCACCGCTTCCATCACAAAGAACGAGCGCCGCAGTCCCGGCGAAGGCGGAGGGGGAGGTGGGGGCGGCGGCAGCCGTCCCGCCGCCAACGAGCCCGCGGGCGGGGGATACGGCGGCGGTTACGACGAGGAGCCCTTCTAACCCATGGCACGAAGCAACGATCGCGACCGCGGGAAGCGGGTCCAGAAGGAGCGGGACAACCGCCGGGGCGCCAAGAAGAAGATCTGCATCTTCTGCAAGGACAAGACCACCTGGGTCGACTACAAGGACGTCAACCTGCTGCGTCGCTTCATGAGCGACCGCGGGAAGATCCGCTCGCGCCGGGTCTCGGGCAACTGTGCCCAGCACCAGCGGGACGTGGCCGTCGCCATCAAGACGGCGCGCGAGCTGGCCCTGCTGCCGTACACGCAGCGCACGGTCACCGAGCGGGCGGGCGGCCGCGGTGGCGGCCGGGGCCCGGGCCGCGGTGACCGGGGCCCGTCCGAGCGCACGCCCGATGCCGATGCCGATACCGAAGCCACGCTCGGCGTGGATGCCGAGGTCGAAGAGCTCGATGTCGAAGAGCTCGACGGTGCCGAGGTCGAGGGTGTCGAGGTCGAGGGTGTCGAGGTCGTCGCTGCGGCCGACGAGGGGGAGGCGTAAGTGCGAGTCGTGCTCCGCACCGACGTCGACGGCGTCGGCAAGAAGGGCGACATCCTCGACGTGGCCGACGGCTTCGCCCGCAACTTCTTGATCCCGAAGGGCCGGGCCATCAAGGCCACTGACGGGGTCGAGGCCCAGGCCGCGGCCATGCGCCGGTCCCGGGACCTGAAGGACGCCAAGGACCGTGAGGGTGCGGAGACGGTGGCCCGCCGGCTGGTGCCCATGGTCATCCGCATCCCGGCCCGGGCCGGGTCCGAGGGCCGGCTTTTCGGTTCGATCACCGCCCAGGACGTGGTCACGGCCGTGTTCGACCAGGCCGGGGTGGAGCTCGACCGCCGGCGCCTGCACCTGGACGAGCCGATCAAGACGGTCGGCACCCACGAGGTGCCCGTGCGCCTGCACCCCGACGTGCAGTTCCGCGTCACCATCGAGGTCGTACCCGGCGCCTGACGGCGCCGCAACGCACCGACCGGCAACGCACCGACCGGCACCTCTCCGTCGCCAGCCGTTACGCGGTGGCTCGGCTGGTGGCGCGCGCCGGGCTGGCCGAGGAGCTCATCGCCCACGTGGTCGACCACCACAGCGTGGGCCACGGGGCAGAGCCGCGGGCCCGTGGCCAGCTCGTCCTCGACGCCGCCGGCCGCCGAGGCGATCCGAGCAGCAGGTGTCTCCCCGGCCTTGACACGTTCCGGGCGGTCGGACGGTGTTACACCCCCTCGTCATACTCCGCCCCATGCGGCCGAACTTCCCCAGCCATCCACCGCAACGGGCCGGCGGTACACAGGAACATCCCCAGCATTCGGGTCTAGCGATCCCCAGCACCGGCCCGCTTGGATTGGGCCTTCCCATGGTCCAAGCCCTCCGTGACACCAGCCGCCCCGCCCCCGGACAGGCCAGCGGCCGGGTGCCGCCCCACAACATCGAGGCCGAGGAGTCGCTGCTCGGGGCCATGCTGCTGTCACGGGACGCCATCGCCGACGCCACCCAGATCTGCTCGGCCGAGGACTTCTACCGCCCGGCCCACGCCCGGGTGTTCGACGCCATCTGCTCGCTCTATGCCCGGGGCGAGCCGGCCGACCCGGTCACGGTGGCCGACGAGCTGCGCCGGGCCGGCCTCATCGAGGACATCGGTGGCCCCGCCACCCTGATCTCCCTCCAGGCCAACACCCCCGCCACCTCGAACGCCAGCCGCTACGCGCGCATCGTCGAGGAGCATGCCCTGCTGCGCAAGCTCATCGGCGTGGCCGGCGAGATCTCCGAGCTCGGCTACCAGGTGCCCGAGGACGTGGCCGCCGCCGTCGACCAGGCCGAGGCCCTGGTGTTCGACGTGGCCCAGCGCCGGGTGAGCGACACGCTGCAGCCCATCAAGGAGCTTCTCTCCGCCAGCCTCGACCGCCTGGAGATGCTGTTCGACCGGGGCGAGTCCATCACGGGCCTCCCCACCGGCTACCACGATCTCGACGAGCGCCTGGCCG
Source organism: Acidimicrobiales bacterium (assembly GCA_035651095.1). GTDB lineage: Bacteria > Actinomycetota > Acidimicrobiia > Acidimicrobiales > JAUTXP01 > DASRGI01. The sequence goes on from DASRGI010000100.1 coordinate 5,112, forward strand.
GCCTCCAGCCCTCCAACCTCCTGATCGTGGGCGCCCGGCCCGGCGCCGGCAAGACCAGCTTCGCCCTGGGCATCGCCGCCCACGCGGCCATGGAAGCCCGCCAGCCCGTGCTCTTCTTCAGCCTGGAGATGAGCCACCTCGAGATCACCCAGCGCCTGCTGTGCGCCGAGGCCCGGGTCGACGCCACCCGCATGCGCAACGGTCGGCTGTTGGAGTCGGACTGGCCCAAGATCAGCCACGCCATCGGCCGCCTGGGTGAGGCCCCCATCTTCATCGACGACAACCCCAACACCACGGTGATGGAGGTGCGGGCCAAGGCCCGCCGGCTCAAGAGCAAGCTCGGGGGCCTGGGGCTGATCGTGGTCGACTACCTCCAGCTCATGTCCGGCCGCACCAACGCCGAGAACCGCCAGGTCGAGGTGGCGGAGATGAGCCGGGGCCTCAAGATCCTCGCCCGCGAGCTGGAGACGCCCGTCATCGCCCTGTCGCAGCTCTCCCGGAACCTGGAGATGCGGGCCGACAAGCGCCCGGTCCTGGCCGACCTTCGGGAGTCGGGTTCGCTGGAGCAGGACGCCGACGTGGTCATGTTCATCTACCGGGACGAGCTCTACAACAGCGAATCGCCGGACCGGGGCACGGCCGAGGTCATCGTGGCCAAGCACCGCAGCGGCCCCACCGGTGTGGTGCAGCTGGCCTTCCTCGACCACTACACCCGCTTCGCCAACATGGCCCGGGTCTAGGGCACCCGAGCCCGCAGCCAGTCGACCACCAGGTCGATGGCCTCCCGCCGCCGCCCCTGCAGGTAATGGGGCGCGCCGGCCAGTTCGACGTAGGTGCAGTCGGCGGCTCCGCTCACCTCGGCGTAGGCGCGGGCCTGGTGCAGGCGGATCTCGGTGTCGGCCGTGGGATGGACGACCAGCGTGGGCACCGTCACCTTGGGCAACGAGTTCGCCATCGAAGCGGGGGACGACAGCCCCGACCACGTCGACAGCCAGGCCCGGGCGGTGAGGACGCGGGCCAGGCCGCCGAAGCCGAAGTTGCCGTCGAGGGGGTCGGGGAAGGCGAAGATCGACCCGAGGGGCCGGTCGTCGGGGTCGATGGTGGGGTCGAGATGGGCGGGGTCGGCCAGCGTCCGGTAGATGGTGAGGTAGCGCGCGTGCACGGCGTGGCGCCGCAGCCGGTTCCACTCGGCCGAGCCCCGCTCCACCGTGCGAGCCGACGCGCCCGCCGTCGCCCGGTCGGACAGGGCGGTCCGCGCCACGGCGTCCAGCCGGGCCACCCGCTCGACCTGGGCCGACCGGTAGCGGGCCACCCACTCCGGCGGGTACGACGACGCCGAGGGCCAGGGCCGCCAGCCGTTGGCCGGGTCGTACATGTCGAGGGATGGGTCGACGGAGAAGGGATCGGCCTCGTCGGTGACCGACGGGTCGATGGTCTGCAACAGGAACACGCCCTCGCCCGGGTGGGCGGCCAGGGCCACGAAGGCATCGCCCAGGGTTCCCCCGCTCGCCACCTGGGCGAAGGCCATGAGCGACCCGCCGCCCGAGTTGCCCAGGAATGCCACGGCCGACGGCGCCGGCCGGCGGGACCGCACCCACGCCACCGCCGTCTCGATGTCGACGACGGCCTGCTCGTGCAGGCAGTCGGTGTCGTTGTTGACGTACCGGGTGGCGAAGCCCAGCACCGCGTACCCGGCGGCCGCCAAAAGCGGGCAGGCGTAGTGCACGGAGAAGTCGGCTCGGGGGTGGGTGAGCACGACGGCCGTGTGCCAGGGCACGCCGGCCGGCGGCGTCCACCAGGTGCCCCGGACCACGGCCCCGTCGGGGGTGACGGCGACCATGGGCTCCTGGCGGGGCGCGGTGGCCGGCTCGTCGGCCGGGTCGGGCCAGAACCCGAGGAGGGGCCTCAAGCGGGCGACGGGGCGGGGGCGATGGGCTTGAAGATCTCCACGCCAGGCGGCTCCGACAACGGCGGCTGGTCGGCCCAGAACAGCGCCTCGGCCTCCGCCTCGTCCGACGCGTCGAGGGGGCGCACGTCCCAGCAGAACTCCACCAGGATGCCGTTGGGGTCGGTGGCGTAGATCGACCGGCAAAAACCGTGGTCCACCTCGGCCACGGTGATGCCGTGCTCCCGCCAGCGTTGCTTGTGGGCCTCGAGGTCGTTGCGGTCGGGCGAGTCGAAGGCCAGGTGGTTCACCCAGGCGGGCAGGCTGTGGGAGCGGGACAGATCGGTGGGGAAGTCGTTCCCGATGGTGTCGTCGTGCAGGTCCCAGAACGCGATCAGGCCCTTGCCCGCCCCACCTGTGTCGTAGAAGACGTGCCTGGCCCAGCCGCCCGTGTCGGTGGGCGCGGTGACGACCTTGACCAGACGGAACCCCATCACATCCGTGTAGAAGCGGTGGGTGGCAAGCAGGTCGCGGGTGGCGAAGGCCACGTGATTGAACCCCATGCCCTCCAGGTTCGCGCTGCCGGGGCGCGCTGGCGAGCGGAGTGAAGGAGCAGCGGACGAGGGCCGGTGGAAGGGTGGTCCGAGGTTCGGACCTGAGGTGGAGGGGTCCGACCCCCGCCCGCTACGCGAGCAGCACCGGCTGAGGACGGCACCACTCTCCGTGGTCATCGACCGCCGTTCCTGCCTGCTTGAACCAATTCTGCGACGGCTACCGTGGCCTCGTGCGTCGCCCCTCCCTGGTCCTCGTGGCCGTGTTCGTCGGGTGGGGCACCATCCCCCTGCTCGTCCGCCACGTGCCCGTGCCGGCTGCGGCCATCGTGTTCAGCCGGCTGGCCGTCGCCGCCGTGGCGCTGGGCCTCGTCCTCCTCGTCCAACGGCTTCGCCGGCCCCTGGGCGCCGCCCCGCCCGTCCCCCTTTTCCGCATCCGCCCGGTCCTGTGCGTGGTGACCCAGGTGACGCTGGCGTGCCACTGGCTGGCGTTGTTCGCGGCCTACAAGCGAGCAGCCTCCGGCACCGTCATCCTCATCGTGTACCTGGCCCCGGTGGGGGTGGCCGCCCTGGCACCCCGCACGCTGGGCGAGTCGGTGAACCGGGCCACGCTGGTCGCCCTGGCCGTGGCCGGGGCTGGCTTCCTGCTGGTGGCGGCGCCGGCGGTGGAGTCCTCGTCGGCCGCCGGGCTGCTGCTCGCCGTCATCGCCGCCGCCTTGTTCGTGGTCCTGGTGCTGGTGTCGAAGCCGCTGGCCGAGGCGTACGGCGGCTTGCGCCTGGCCTTCATGGAGATGGCCGGCGCCGCCGTGGTGCTGGCCCCCTTCGCCCTGCTCGCCCGCTGGGGTTCGCCCCGGGCAACGTGGGCTCTGCTGCTGGTGCTGGGCCTGGTGCACACAGCCGTCGGCATCGCCGTGTACCTGGGTGTCCTCGCTCGCATCCCCGCCACCCACGTGGCCATCCTCGGCTATCTGGAGCCGGCCGCCGTGGTCGTGTTCGGGTGGCTGTTCCTGTCCGAGTCTCCGTCCGTGGAGACGGTGCTGGGCGGCGCATTGATCGTGGTGGCGGGCGTGCTCGTCATCCGGGCCGGGCGACCGGTCCCCACCCCTGTGGAGGTTCCCGCCGGTGTTCCTCGGTGACAAGCTGCTGCCCTACCTGCTCCTCGCCCTGGGAGCGGCCATGGCGGTGGGCAACGCCATGGCTCTGCTGCGCCCGCCCCCCAACCCCAAGAAGGGGGAGCTGAGCCGGGCGCCGGTGGGCCGGAGCGTGGCCATGCTGTTGCTGGGCGTGGTGGTGGCCATCTGGGCGCTCGCCTCGCTGAGCGGCTGAGCACGAGGTTGGGCACGAGGTTGGGCACGAGATTGGCCGGGAACCCCCTCCGCCCCCCTGCGAAGGGGGTTCCCCGAACTCGGGCAGCGCCGGAGGTGGCAGGCGCTCCCCGAGCTTCGTTGCGGTTCGCACATCATGCTTCATCCGGAGGCTCCAGGTCACGGGCCATCTGGGCGGGGCATGACACGGATAGCTAGAGGCCGCTGTGCCCGAAGCCGCCGGTGCCCCGCTCGGACGGCGGTAGCTCCTCCACCACCGCCAGCCGGGCGTGCTCCACGGCGTGGATCACCAACTGGGCGATGCGATCACCGCGCTCGACCTGGTAGGCCGCCGCCGGGTCGAGGTTGACGAGGATCACGCGCAACTCGTCGCGGTAGCCGGCGTCGATGAGGCCGGGGCTGTTGAGCACGGTCACCCCGTGCTTGAGCGCCAGGCCGCTCCGCGGCTGCACGAACCCGGCGTGCCCGGCCGGGATGGCCACGGCGATACCCGTGGGGATGAGGGCCCGACCGCCACCCGGTGCCAGTGTCGCCGCCTCCCGGGCCACGAGGTCCAGCCCGGCGTCGTGCTCGCGGGCGTAGGCCGGCAGAGGCAGGTCGGGATCGAGCCGCCGCACCAGGAGTTCGATCACCGGCGGAGTGTAGGGTCGCCCGGAAGGGGGGCAGCACCAGCGGGGAGGCCTGTCGTGCACGCCCCGGGGTGCGGGCCTCGGACAGGAGATCGCCCGGCGCCACGCGCCACCGGAACGACGCGGCCACTTCTCGTGTGCCGTCTTCAGGACATGGTCGGGACGGCACACGAAACGTGTCGCGGCCAGATGGTGCACGCGGCCGGGGCCATGGCGGCCCCCACCCCAATCACCGCCCCGGTCGCCGCTTCGAGTTCACCCTGACCCACGACCGCCACCACGCAGTGCCGGCGGTCGTGGGCCCTGGTGCGGCGCATCTTCGGCGCTACACCGTCCAGGTGTTCAGCTGGAAGGCGCCCGCCCGCCAAGCGGTGAGGGCGGAGTCGAGCACGTCGAGCGGGTTGAAGGGGCGCACGCCCTCGATGAGGTCGTCCTCCCGGAACCCGTAGAGGGCGCCCATGGCGAAGCGGCACGCGTAGATCGTGGCGCCTTCCTTGATGAGCGTCTTCAGCTGGTTGTTGATGGCCAGGTGCCCGGGGAAGGCCTCCTGCCCGACGGCGGGGTACCCGCGGGTGCCCGAGGCGAGCAGCACGCCGGGGCCGTACAGGATGATGGATACGTCGAAGCCCTTGCGGACCAGCCGGGTGGAGGTGAGCAGGTTCACCAGAGCCACGGACCCCTCGTAAGGAACGGTGTGGATGAACACGAACGCCTTCTCCCCGGGGTTGGCCTTGATGTCCGGGAACACCTTCTCTTCGACGTCGAAGAGGACTTCGCCGTCAGCGGGGAGGGGCTGGTTGATGGTCTTGGGCACGGTGAGGCTCCTTTGATGGTGGTCGGGCGGGTCAGACGGCTGGTTGGCGGGTGTGGCGGTCTCGGGGCGTCCATTGCTGGCGGTGGCTGCCGGGCATGGCCCGGATGACGGCCGATCGGAAGGACCAGGGCAGGCGCTGGTAGATGGGCACGAACAGCGACAGGAAGAAGTGGGCGGCGAAGCCGTGCGGGGGCGCGGGCTGGCGAGCGCCGTACCGGGTGGCGACCCGGCTCTGGGCGGCCACGAGCAAGTAGTGCTCGGAGTTGCGCCGCAGCCAGGAGAAGAAGCGCACCGGCCCGCCGCCCCTACTTGGCCCCGCCCGCGCGCCCGGCCCGAGCCGCAGCCAGGCCGTTCTGGGCGGCCACGCAGATGGGCTCGTTCAGTGCCCCGATGGGCGGCGAGTAGACGTTCTCCATGGTCGCCAGGTCCTCGAGGGTGATCCCGGTCTTGACCGCCATGGCCAGGAAGTCGGCCCGCTCCTTGATCCCTTCGCCCCCGACCATCTGGGCCCCGATGAGCCGCAGGGTGTCGGGCTCGGCCAGCAGCTTGACCCGCACCTTGCGCACGCCCGGGTAGTACCGGGCCCGGGAGATGCCGTCGGCCGCGCCCACCACGAAGGGCACGCCCAGAGCCGTGGCCAGCGTCTCGCCGAAGGAGACGCCGCCGATCATCCACTTGCCCGCCACCATGCCCCA
>DASRGI010000101.1:0-8963 GCA_035651095.1 Acidimicrobiales bacterium
CTCGGGGTTGCGCACCGACCGGACCCGGGCCACGGCGTCGCCCAGGGTGTCGAACGTGGGTCGATCGGCGTGCACCAGCGCCTGCGTTTCTCGGTCGTGCTTGCCCACGCCCACCTCCAGCACGCGGTCGACCACCCGGCCCACCTCCAACCCCAGCACCTCGGCCAGCAGCACGCCGTGCTCCGCCAGCGGTTCGGCCCCGGCCGCCTCCACCAGCGGCACCAGGGCGGCCGCGCCGGCGTCGATGGCCGGGTCGGCGGGATAGGGCCCGGGCCGGGCGGGCGTGAGGGACGCGCCCTCCACCCGCCACACCGTGGGCGCGGGCCGGAACGCCACCGCCCGCCGGGCCAGCACGCCGGCGGCCTCGGGCTCGGACGCCAGCAGGTGCAGCTCGCGGACCCCGGCCGAACGGGCCCACGCCAGGGCGCCCCCCAGTGCCCGGGCGCCCTGCTCCCCGACCAGGACCCAACCGGTGGCGCCGTCGCCCGACTGGAGCCGGGCACCACCGGGGAAGCCGCCGGCCGGACCCTCACCGGCGGCGGCTCCCCACTGACCGCGCACCAGGGCGCGCAGCTTCACCTCGTGCAGCACCAGGGAAAGCTACCCGCCGGTGGCGAACCCTCCCCGCTTGCGCACGCTCATGGCGCTGAACTCGGCGTTGCCCGCCGCCTTGTCGGGCGCCGCCAGGCTCACGCCGGCCGCCTTCACCGAGGCATCGATGGACTACGTGCCCAGGCAAGGGCAACCGACCAGTCGCAGCTGGGTTGACGTTGCATAATTCAGAAATATCTGTTGACAGTATGCCGAACCAGATGTTAGGACGCCAATGACGAGAAGATCGCTGCGACATGATCTCGCGTTAAGCGAGAAGTCTGGGGGTCAAAGTGAGACTGCAACGCCATGTGTACGGACGCGCCTATGCACTGGCAATCGCCCTGCTGGTCACATGCCTTGGACTAACTGAAGGAAGTGCCCAGGCCGATCCCCTTCCGCCATGCCCAGGCCCGGGCCCATTCACGGTCGTTCAGCAGGCTCAGTGCTATGTGAATGACGGGGTGAATGATGTGAACGACACGTTGAATATCCCGCTGAGTGAACTCGCCCAACAGGCACAGCAACTCCCAGCAGGCGCAACGGCATCAAATCGCCTGCCGGGCCCGCCCGTCACGATTGTCATCGGAGGCGTGAACGTCCCGAACGGTATCTTCTACTGCACGTTCTGGTTGTGGGGCACGGCAAGTTATAACAAGGCGGCTGTTTCGATACAAGATTTCGAAGAAGGCACGGCCGAGGGAACGACGGACTGTCCCGGAAACAACAGCCTATCGGTCTTCCAGCACGTTGTGGACAATGGCGTTGGATTCCTCTCAACCGTCCACCAAACCAGTAACTCATCGAGCGGAACGAATAGCGCCTTTATCGACGTTCAACAGACGGTAACGCTCTACACCTTCCCGGCTGACTGGCACGCCTATGGCAGCCTGCTCGAGTGGACGTCAAAAATGCACATCACTCCTGACCCCTCGGTGACGCTCTTCGGCAGCCCAGACCTCTGTGTCGGGTACAGCGCCTTGTACGGTGGGGGCATATCGTTCGATGGGTCTGGCTGTCCATGACGAGCACTTGTTGGGTCGATATGAGATATCCGGAGGTAAAGGAGATATCAAATATCTAATGCGACCGGGTGGACGGTGTGGTCGGCAGTCATCTTCGCGACAACATTGGTCGGACTCGCTATCGTGGTGGCACGACTTCGACGCCGACAATAGCGAAGCGCCGGTGATGCCACGGTGAACGAGTACAAGCGAATGAGGCCGCAACGGTCAATAACATTGGCCGAAGGCTTGGACGTAGGATGCTCAACCCCCCAACCGCTTTGCTGTCGTCCGACGCCGGCGAAACCGATTTGACTCCGCGCACGTACATATGCCGTCTCTTTGGGCGCGGAAACACTCAACGCCCCGAGGGACGACCAGTTTGATATTCAACGCCGTGTGGCCCCGGTAGGGCGGTCAGGGCTACTTCTTCTTGCCCGCCCGGCGGCCGTAGCGGCGCTCGAAGCGCTCGACCCGGCCACCGGTATCCACGAGCTTCTGCTTGCCCGTATAGAAGGGGTGGCACTCGTTGCACAGCTCGACTCGCAGCTCGGAGTCGGTGGAACGGGTAGTGAAGGTATTGCCACACGAGCAGTGGACGGTGGCCACTTCGTAGGTGGGATGGATCTCGGTCTTCATAACAGTCTCCGTCACGTTCCAGGCGCCTAGCGGCACCTCTTATACAGGCGGGGTGGCGCCCTTGGCGATCTCGGCCAAGAACTCGTCGTTGGACTTGGTGGTCTTGATCTTGTCGATCAACAACTCCAACCCCGGTGCCGCATTCCCGTCGGCGGCCAGAGCGTTGAGCACCCGGCGCAGCTTCCAGACCTGCTGGAGCTGGCCCCGCTCGAACAGGAGCTCCTCGTGCCGGGTGGACGAGGCGTTCACGTCGATGGCCGGGTAGATGCGCTTCTCCGACAACCGCCGGTCGAGCCGCAGCTCCATGTTGCCGGTGCCCTTGAACTCCTCGAAGATGACCTCGTCCATGCGGGACCCGGTCTCCACCAGGGCCGTGGCCAGGATGGTGAGCGAGCCACCCTCCTCCACGTTGCGGGCCGCGCCGAAGAACTTCTTGGGCGGGTACAGGGCGCCGGTGTCGATACCACCGGACATGATGCGGCCGGTCGCCGGGGCGGCCAGGTTGTAGGCCCGGGCCAGGCGGGTGATGCCGTCGAGGATGATCACCACGTCGGTGCCCATCTCGACCATGCGCTTGGCCCGCTCGATGGTGAGCTCGGCCACGGACGTGTGCTCGTCCGACGGCCGGTCGAAGGTGGATGCCACCACCTCGCCCTTCACCGAACGGCGCATGTCGGTGACCTCCTCGGGCCGCTCGTCCACGAGGAGCACCATGAGGTGCACCTCGGGGTTGTTGGCCTCGATGGAGTGGGCGATCTGCTTCATCACCGTGGTCTTGCCCGCCTTGGGCGGCGACACGATGAGGCCGCGCTGGCCCCGGCCGATGGGCGAGATCAGGTCGACGATGCGAGCCGTCATGTTGGACGGGTCACCCGGCGTCTCCAACGCCAGCTTCTGGTCGGGGAAGAGCGGGGTGAGGTCCTCGAAGCGGGGGCGGAGCCGGGCTTCGTCCGGCGTCATGCCGCTCACCGTGTCGATGCGCAGCAGGGCCGGGTACTTCTCGTTGCTCCCGGCCGGCCGGCTGGCGCCCTCGACGTAGTCGCCCTTGCGCAGGGCGAAGCGTCGTACCTGGCTGATGGAGACGTAGACGTCCTTGGGTCCGGCCAGGTACCCGTTGGTGCGAAGGAAGCCGAAGCCCTCGTCCCGCAGGTCGAGGAGGCCCGACACGGGGACGGGCTCGCCCTGGTAGGCCTGCTCCTGGCCGCTGCCTTGGAGGTCGCGCTCGATGGCGCCTCCGCCGCCCGGGCCCCGGTCGCGGTCCCGGCCCCGGCGCCGCCGGTTGCGACGGTTGCCCGGCTCGGCCTGGCCCCCGTCGAACTGGCGCTGGTGCTGCTGGCTCTGCTGCTGGCTCTGTTGCTGGTTCTGGCGGTCATGCCGGTCCTGGCGGGACTCCTGCTGCTGGCGCTGCTGTTGCTCCCGCGGCTCGCGCTGCTCAGGCGGCTGGCCGCCTGCCTTCTGGTCGCCTGCCTTCTGGTCGCCCGCCTTCTGGTCGCCGCCCTTCGACTCACCGGGCGCAGCCTCGGCCTCGGGGGGCACGACCGGCGCGGGCGGCGCCGCCAGCTCGCCCACCGGGGTGGGCGGTGCTGCCAGCTCACCAGCGCCGTTGGAGGAGGGGGTCTCGACGGGCGACTCCGGCGAGGCCGGCGTCTCCGTGTCGGCGTCAGCCGAGGTCGTGGCCGCGGCCGCCTTGGTGGTCCGGCGGGCGCGCTTGGGCTTCTCGGCCACGGCACTGTCGCCGGCACTGCCGCCGCCGTTGCCGCCAGAGCCGGCGCCGTTGGCCTCGACCTCGACCCCGGTGGCCTTCAGGATCTGGGTCACCAGATCGGCCTTCTTGGTCCGGGAGGCGGGCTTGAGCCCGATGGCGTCGGCGATAGCGTGCAGCTCTTCGCGCTCTTTGCCCTCAAGGACCGAGCGTTCGAGCTGTTGCTCTCCGCTCATGTGCACCTCGTTTCGTTGCGGAGGAGATGAAGTGGAGGAAGAAAAGGGGTGAATCGCTGCACTCGCGAACGGTGCCGATTCGGGGAACCCTCACCGCTGCCCTGCGCTAGCCCAGCGCACGAGATGGCGAGCGATTTGTTCGTATGGTAGCCGCCGCCCGCCTCCTAGGGCAACGCTACCTGTTCCAGGAACGCCATATCCCGCTCCACTAATCCCGGATCGACCTTCAGCCAGGGCTCGGCGCCCGGTGCGGTGGGGTCGGCGTGGGCCGCTCGCACCGCCGCCAGATAGGACGCCTGGCGTTGCTCGATCACCCGCCGCAATGCTTCCCCATCGAGCGATCTCCCATACGCGGCAAGGAAGATTCGCACTCGCGCCACCCGGTCGGGAGGCGACGGCCACCCCACCCGCACGCACTCGGCGTCGTCGTAGAGAGGCGCGAAATGCCAGATGGCCGCGGCCACGTCGTCCCACCAGGAGCCGGCGCCGGAAAGATCCCAATCGATGAGGCCGACCGCCTCCGTCCCCTCGAACACGACGTTCCACGGCCCGATGTCACCGTGGCACATGCCCCTGGCGGCGTCGTGGAACCGTCGCAGCAAACGGGCCACCGAGGCCAGTGCCGCGTCGGAACGGACCGCTTCCGTCAAGGGCCGCTCCCCCACCGTGCCGGGCACCCACGACACCACCTCGTAGTCCGGCCCCAACCCGACGATCCGGGGCGCCCCGTCGAACCCGGCTGCCGCCAATCGCTCCAACAGGTCGTGGACCCCGGCGGTCCATGGCCCCACCCGGCGGCGCACGACGGCGCCATCGACCACGACCCGACTTGGGACGCTGCGGCTCATACCCCCAGCTCGGCCCGGATGGCGCCGTAGTCGGCATCCACCGGGGTGGGTACGGCGATCTGGCCGATGGCGATGTCGGGGTCCTTGAGCCCGTGGCCGGTGAGCACGCACACGACCGTCGACCCCTGGGGCACCCCCACCTTCAGCAACCCGGCCACCGACGCAGCGGAGGCGGGCTCGCAGAACACCGACTCCATGGCGGCCAGGAAGCGGTAGGCGTCGAGGATCTCGTCGTCGGTGACCGCGGAGATGGACCCGCCCGACTCCGACGCCGCCGCCGTGGCGCCGTACCAGGAGGCGGGGTTGCCGATGCGGATGGCGGTGGCCACCGTGTCCGGCTCCTCGATGGGATGGCCCTCGACGATGGGCGCGGCCCCCGCGGCCTGGAACCCCAGCATGGCGGGCAGCTTGGTGGACCGGCCCGCGTCCTGGTACTCCCGGTAGCCGCGCCAGTAGGCGGTGATGTTGCCGGCGTTCCCCACGGGAATGCAGTGGAAGTCGGGGGCGTCGCCCAGCACGTCGACCACCTCGAAGGCGCCCGTCTTCTGCCCTTCGATGCGGAAGGGGTTGATGGAGTTGACCACGGTGACGGGCGCCCGCTCCCCCAGCTCCCGCACGATGGCCAGGGCTTGGTCGAAGTTGCCCCGGATCTGCAGCACCCGGGCCCCGTGGATGAGCGCCTGGGCCAGCTTGCCCAGGGCGATGTACCCCTCCGGGATCAGCACCGCGCAGGTGAGCCCAGCCCTGGCCGCGTAAGCGGCGGCCGACGCCGAGGTGTTGCCGGTCGACGCGCACACCACGGCCTTGGCCCCCTCCTCGGCGGCCTTGGAGATGGCGAGGGTCATGCCCCGATCCTTGAACGAACCCGTGGGGTTGAGGCCCTCGTACTTGAGCCACACCCGGGCGCCCACCCGCTCGGACAGGCGGGGGGCGGGGATCAGCGCCGTGGCCCCTTCGAGCAGGGTGACGACCGGCGTGCCGTCGCTCACGGGAAGAAAGGAGCGGTACTCCTCGATCACCCCCCGCCAACCGGTGGTCATTCGGGGCCGACCACGCGCAGCAGGCTGCCGATGCGGTCGACCGCCTCCAGCCCCCGCAGGGCGTGGAGGGTGGCCTGCATGTCCCGCTCCTTGGCCGCGTGGGTGATGAACACCAAGCGCGCTTCGCCCCCCAACTCGCCCTCCTGCTCCATGGACTTGATGGACACGCCGTGCTCACCGAAGACGGTGGCGACCGCGGCGAGCACGCCCAGGCGGTCCTGCACCTCGAGGTTCAGGTAGTACTGCGAGCGCAGGTCGTCGATGGAGCGGATGGTGGCCCGACCGGGCGAGAGCGGCCGGCCCGGCGAACCCGCTCGCAGGTTGTGGGCGGCGTCGATGAGGTCGCCCAGCACGGCGCTGGCCGTCGGCATCCCGCCCGCGCCCCGGCCGTAGAGCATGAGCTCGCCCACGGCCTGGCCCTCGATGAACACGGCGTTGAACGACTCCCGCACGGCGGCCAGCGGGTGGGTCTTCGGGATCATGGCCGGGTGGACCCGGACGGCGACCTCGCCGTCCGCCTGCTCGGCGATGGCGAGGAGCTTGACCACGTAGCCCAGGCGGTCGGCGAAGGCGATGTCCGACGCCGTGACCCCCGAGATGCCCTCGCGGTACACGTCGCCCGCCACCACCCTCACGCCGAAGGCGATGCTGGCCAGGATGGCGCACTTGGCGGCGGCGTCGAAGCCCTCCACGTCGGCCGTGGGGTCCCGCTCGGCGAACCCGAGCGTCTGGGCCTCGGCCAGGGCGTCGCTGTAGGTGGCGCCCGCCTCGGTCATGCGGGTGAGGATGTAGTTGGTGGTGCCGTTGACGATGCCCATCACCCGATGGATGCGCTCACCGGCCAGCGACTCCCGCAGCGGGCGGATGAGGGGGATGCCCCCGGCCACCGCGGCTTCATAGAGCAGGTCGACCTGGGCGGCGGCGGCGGCGTCGACCAACTCGGCGCCCACGTTGGCCAGCAGCTCCTTGTTGGCCGTGACCACCGGTTTGCCCGCCTTCAGGGCGTCGAGGATCAGCGATCGGGCCGGCTCGATGCCGCCGATGACCTCGACCACGACGTCGACCTCGGGATCGTTCACCACCGACTCGGCGTCCGAGGTGAGGACCCCGTCGGGCAGGTCCACCGGGCGCTCCCGGGCGGTGGAGCGCACCGCGACCCGACGCACCTCCAGGTCGAGCCCGGTGCGCTCGGCGATGGCGGCGCGGTCCTGGGCGAGCAGCTGCACGAGCGCGCTGCCCACGTTCCCGCATCCCAACAGCCCCACCCGTACGTGCGTGCCCACGGGTGCCCACGGTAGTGGAGCGCCTGGGCCGCCCAACGTGTGACTAGTCCTTGCCCCCAATCGGTCAACCCCCCGCGGACCAGGCAGAAATAGCCCGGCTGGGCCATGAAGGTCAGGCGGACTGCTGCCGAAGGTCCTAAGACCACGCACAGTGGGCGACGAAAGGGCGCGGGGCATGGGTGCAGCGGGGGTACTGGCGGTACAGAGGGTCGACCAACGGGCGATCCAGCGGATGCAGCGGGCCTTGGCCCTGGTGGTCGTGGCCATGCTGGTCCTGTCGAGCGGGGCGCGGGCCACCATCCCGTCCGTCGACCTGGGCCGGCTGGTGTCGGTGGTCGTGAGCAAGCTCGACCCGAGGGACGCCACGCCTGAACGCACCGTCACCAGCCTGGGCGGCAAGGTGGGAGCCCCCCTCCGGATCGTGGACGGCTTCGAGGCCAAGGTCCCCGAGGGCGCGCTGGGCCGCCTGGCCATGTCGCCGGGGGTTCGGGGCATGGAACGCAACACCAAGGTGCGCTTCCACGGCCAGTATGGCGAGAACTCGGGCGTGGCCAGCGCCGTCTACACCGACAACACGCGGGCCTCGAAGGTCTGGAACTCCGGCAACACGGGCCAGGGCATCAACGTGGCCGTGATCGACACCGGGGTCGACGTCACCGGCGACCTGGCCGGCCGGGTGATCCACGCCGAGGACTTCAGCGGTGAGAACGCCCCCCTCCAGGACAACTTCGGGCACGGCACCTTCGTGGCCGGCCTCATCGCCGGCACCGGTGCGGCGTCGGGCGGCAAGGTCTCGGGCATGGCGCCGGGCGCCGGCATCGTGTCGGTCAAGATCGCCGGGCGGGACGGCTCCACCAACATGTACCGCCTGCTCGCCGCCCTGGAGTGGGTCGCCACCAACAAGGACGCCTACGGCATCCGGGTGCTGAACCTGTCGCTGGGCTCCGACTCGCAGCAGTCCTACCTGGTCGACCCCCTCGACTTCGCCGTCGAACGCCTCTGGAACTCCGGCATCGTCGTGGTGACGGCCTCAGGCAACCACGGGAACGCGAAGGGCACCATCGTCAAGCCCGGCGACGACCCGCTGGTGATCACCGTGGGCGCCCTGGACGACAAGACGTCGACCACCAGGGACGACGACGGCATCGCCTCCTTCTCCGGCTCGGGCCCGACGTCCCAGGACGGCCTGGCCAAGCCCGACGTGGTGGCCTCCGGCAAGTCCGTGGTGTCCGTGCGCTCGCCCGGTTCGTTCATCGACCAGGCGTACTCCTCGGCCCAGGTCGGCACCGGCTACTTCAAGGGCTCGGGGACGTCGTTCTCGGCCGCCATCGTCTCGGGCGCCGCCGCCCTGGTCATCGCCAAGACGTGGAGCCTCAACCCCAACCAGGTGAAGCAGCGGCTGATCGGCAACGCCCGCCCGATGGACGACACCCCCCGCTACCAGCAGGGATACGGCGCCATCGACGCCTATGGCGCCACCAACACGGGCAACACCGACTCGGCCAACCGCAACGTGAAGCCCGCCGTGGGCATGGGCTCGCTCAACGCATCGAGCGGCTCGGCCTGCTTCAAGAACGCCGACGGCACGTGCATGACCGACGCCGACGCCAACGCCATGGT
>DASRGI010000102.1:0-16607 GCA_035651095.1 Acidimicrobiales bacterium
CCGCCCAGCCAGCGCTCGTTCACGTACGGCATGCCGCACTGGTCGGCGTAGCGGGCGATGGCGTCCTGGGTCTGCTTCTTGGTACCCACGAAGAGGATGGAGCCGCCGCCGGCCACTGTGTCCCGCACGTACTCGTAGGCGGTGCCGATCCGCTCCAGCGTCTGGTTCAGATCGATGATGTAGATGCCGTTGCGCTCACCGAAGATGAACCGCTTCATCTTCGGGTTCCAGCGCCGGGTCTGATGGCCGAAGTGGACGCCGGCCTCCAACAGCTGCTTCATCGTGACGACAGCCACGCGTTGCTCCTTCCCATCGGTTGGTCTCGGTCCGGGCGCCACGCCCCGCGAAGGGCGACCGTGGGTGCGCTCGGACTGGTGGGCTCCTGCGACCGTCGCAGGGCGGATCGAGTGTAGTCCGTCAGATGCGCCGGCCCGCCCGGCGGGCGCCCGCCAGCACGGCGAGCAGCAGGGCGACCAGCACGGCGAGCAGCAGGGCCCCCGCCCCGGCGGCCAGCGGCCGGCTGGGGGCGGAAGGGCGGGGCGCGGGCATGCTGGCGGCGGCGAGGGCAGGGCGCGGGGCGGCCTTGGGTGGCGTGGCTGCCGTCTCGGGCGGGGCGACGTCGAAGGCCAGGGTGGCCGTGGCCGTGCGCCCCCCACCGGCGTCGGCCGTGACGACCAGCAGGTACTGCCCCGCCGGGCCCGGCGTGGGGACCGGGACGGTGGCGTCTCCCGGGGCAGGGACGGGGGCGTCGACCCCCGGGCCCTGCGGGGCACCGGTGGCGTCCTGCACGGCCACGTGCACGAGGGCGGGGGCCGACAACCGCAGCCGCACCGCTACCGGCGCCGGTGCTGCCGCCGTGTCCATCCCCAGCACCTGGACCGTGGGCGCATCCTGCTGGTCGGCCGGGGGCACCACCCGCAGGCGGGTGCCCTCAGGGACGACGTGCCAGGCCCCGGTGGCCACCGTAGCCAGCGGGTGGCCGCCCTGGTCGAGCACGCGGAAGCCGCCCGTGGCCGCGATGACGTCAGCCGCAGGGCTCCCCAGGTCGACGGCCACCTTGATGCGCGCCGGCAGGCGATCGGCGGGCACGGCGACGGGGCGAAGGCCGGCGTAGTAGGCGGCCAGGATGTCGGCGGCCTTCATCCCCCGGAGGGCCTTGCCGAAGGCGCCCCACTGGCTGAGGCCGATGCCGTGGCCCCAGCCGGCCCCGTCGAGCACGGCGGTGTTGGTGGCCGGGTCGATCCCGACGGCGAACCGCAGCGACGGCACCGGCCGGGGCACGCCCGCCGGCGGTGACAGCGTGGTGTTGAGCCGGGCGCTGAAGTCGGGGGCGGCGATGGCGGTCTGGCCGGGCGGCTCGCCGTCGGGCACCTGCCAGGTGACGGTGATGGTGTCCCCCGTGCGGGCCAGGCTCACGATGGGGCCGGGGACGGCCAGGGCGGCGCCCACGTCGGGGAGGGGCAGGGCGACCCGCCAACGGTGCAGCGGGCTGTAGGTGTCGTCGGGGTCGGCCACGGCCCGGAGGTAGGGCTGGCCCCCGGGCGCCGACGCGCCCCCGTTGGAGGCCGAGTACTTGGCCACGATCGGTTGGTTCCGGTACAGGAGGACCTGGCCCGCCGTCTGGCTCACGGCCGCGGCCCAGTTGGCCCCGCCCTCGGCTCGTTCCTTGGCCAGGCCGGTGTACACCTGGCAGGCGTCCGTGGCGCAGATCTCGGCGCCGGCGGCCCGGGCCGGGGTGGCCGCCTGGTCGGACAGCTCGTGCAGGGCGTAGGTACGGGCGGCCACCGCCTGGGCCTTGAGCGCCTCCAGGGGCCAGGCGGAGGGAACCTCGGAGATGCCCCGCACGTAGTCCTCGAAGGCCACGTCGTTGACGACGCTGACGCCCGTGGGGGCGCGGCCCACCTCGAGCGCGCCCCGGTAGTCGCCCACGCCTACGGCCGAGAGCGGGACGGCAGGGTCAAGCGGCTCGAAGCGCACCCGGTCCACCAGCCAGCCCGGCGCCGCCTGGGGCGGGCGTTGCGGCCGCTGGGCGGGGCGCGCGCCGGCCACGTTCGATCCGACCAGGGGCACGACGAGGCCCAGCACCAGCACCCAGCGGGGTGCCGCTCGCCCAAGCGGCATGGGCAGGACTCTATGAGGTGGGCGCGGTGCACCGGCACTCCTCCCCCGCCGGCACTCACGGAACCGGCGCCGGCACTGGTGCGGTGGGGCCGGCGAGGA
The DNA here is from genome assembly GCA_035651095.1 of Acidimicrobiales bacterium. Classification (GTDB taxonomy): domain Bacteria; phylum Actinomycetota; class Acidimicrobiia; order Acidimicrobiales; family JAUTXP01; genus DASRGI01. The sequence goes on from DASRGI010000102.1 coordinate 2,221, forward strand.
TCTGGTCGACCAGGACGCCCTCGGTCCCCTGGACGGCCGCCCCGCTGGCGGCGTCGACCACGGCGTCGAGCAGGCCCTGGCAGGTGGGCGGGCGATCGGCCAGGGCGAGGGCCGTCTCCCGGGCCGCGGCCGGCGACCCCGGCAAGCTGGCATGGCGGTTCCACCCGGCGGGGGTGACCACCACGTTGGCCGCCCCCGGGAGGCGGGTGCGCAGGGACGGGACCACCACGTCGCCCCGGGCGCCGATGGACAGCACCCGGATGCCCGATGGACTGCCGCCCTGGGCCAGGGTCCGCACCAGATCCGAACCGGGGGCCAGCTGTTGCACGGCGCGGGACCGGGGATCGTTGCCGAACACCCGGGTGACACCCGCCACCTGGACGATGGCCATGCCGCCGGCACTCCCATTGCCGCGGGCCACGGCGGCCGTGGCTGCCAGGTCGGCGCCCTGGTGGGGCGTGCCGTAGGTGACGAGGTGGGCGACGCCGGGCACCGGCTGGGCCAGAGCCACCCGGGCCACCAGCCCACCCTGGGAATGGGCGAAGACGTCGATGGGCACGCCCGGATGCTGCTCGTGCTGCTCGAGGAGGTACTGGCGCAGGCGGGTCCCGGCGGCGACGATGTCGCCCTCCGTGTCGGGCGCCCCGTAGGACGAGTGCTGGACGGCGCCACCCCGGTACGAGAACCGGGAGGTGTCGTTCTTGGCGTAGCCGAGCTTTCCGGTGTCCAGGTCGGTGATGTCGGCGTCCTTCGAGCTCGACCCCAGCCCGGCCACCAGCACGGCCAGGCGGCCTTGCGGTCTGGGCGGAGGCGTGGGCGTGTTGGCCGGGGTGCAAGGGCCGTGGGTGGCCTGCCACACGGCCAGGGCAGCGGTGGCCGGCAACTGGAAGGGGGCACCGGCTGCCTCGGTGACGGCAAGCCAGTGGAGGAGGTCGAGGTCGGGCACGCCGGCGGCCAGGCTGTCGGCCAGGCGGCCGCCGCCCGGGGGCACGGCCACCGGGGCGCCGGCCCAGGCCAGGGCGCCGGCGCCGACCCGCCCGCCCGTGCGCAGGGCGCCCAGCAGCCGCTCCAGCGCCGAGCGCTCGCCGGCTTCCGGCGGGAGCGGCCCGTCGTCCTCGGGCACCAGGTGGACGCGCACGGGGCCGCCGCCGAGCAGGGCCAGCGGGTCGAGGTAGACGTCCCCGCTCCGGGCGCCGAAGTGGAGCTCGGGCCCGGCCGTGCCCACGGTCTGGCCCTGGCGGACGAAGTCCCCCCGGTGGACCGTCGTCGAGCGGAGGAACGAGTAGCTGGTGCGAACACCGTCGGGGTGGAGGACCACGACGTGCAACGACCCGCCCACGGGTCCGGCGAACGTCACCGTGCCCGGCGCCGCGGCCACCACCGGCTGGCCCGGGATGGTGGCGTAGTCGATGCCCCGGTTGCCGGGGCCGAAGGGCGTGGAGGGCGGGCGGAACTGGTCGGTGACGGGGGCGTCCACCGGGGGTTGGTAGGTGATCGAGGCGGCGGCCGGCGGCGTGGCCGCGGCGGGACGCGGGAGGGCGAGGAGCACAGCAGCGAGGAGCACAGCAGCGAGGAGCACAGCCGAACGGGCCAGAGCGAGCGGGGCAAGGCGAGGCATGCGAACCTCCGGACGAGGCGGACCAGGAGAGGCCGCCCACGTCCAGGTGGGCGCGCGACAAGGGGCCGGGGTGGCAGCCGAGGCGGGGCGCGGGGGCGAGCGCGGGCGAGGGTTGCCCGCCGCGGGTGGCCGAGGTGAGGCGCGCCGGCAGCGGCCGAGATCGGGCCCTCCAGGCGAGGCCGAGGAGCGTCAGCGATGTCTATGGCGCAGCAGACGCGAACCGATCGGGGCTACGGCACACAGAACCCCGGCAGCTGGGGCGAGCTCGACCGGGCGGTCAGGCGGGCTCGCGCTCGGGCTCGGCCATGCGGGACCGGAGCTGGAGCACCGACTTGGTGTGGATCTGGCAGACCCGGCTCTCGGTGACCCCGAGGACCTCGCCGATCTCTGCGAGGGTGAGGCCCTCGTAGTAGTAGAGGGTGAGCACGATCTTCTCCCGCTCGCCCAGCCGGTTGATGGCGTTGGCGAGGATCTGCTTCATCTCCTCCACCTCGAAGGCGGCCACCGGCCCTTCCCCCTTGTCGGGGATGGTGTCGCCCAGGGTCGTGGACTCGCCCCGCTCGCCGCTGGACAGCATCTCGTCGAGGGCGATCAGGCCCACGAACGAGATCTGGTTGAAGATGTTGTGCAGCTCCTTCTCCGTGACCCCCAACTCGGTGGCGACCTCGGCGTCGGTGGGGGTGCGCAGGAGCTGAGCCTCGAGCTTGGCGTACGCCTTCTCCACCGATCGGGCCTTGGCCCGCACCGAGCGGGGCACCCAGTCGATGGAGCGGAGCTCGTCGATGATGGCGCCCTTGATCCGGGCAATGGCGTACGTCTCGAACTTGATCGCCCGTTCCGGGTCGAACTTGTCGATGGCGTCGATCAGGCCGAAGATCCCGTAGCTGACGAGGTCGGCCTGCTCGATGTTCTGCGGCAAACCCACCGAGACGCGCCCGGCGACGTACTTCACCAGAGGCGAGTAATGCACGATGAGGCGGTCCCGCGCTTCGCGCGACGCCGTGGCCTTGTAGTTGGCCCACAGTTGCGCGACGGCGGCTTGTGCCGCAGCTTCTTCGTCTTCCAACCTGACGGTCCGTTCGCAGGAGGCAAGTGCTTACGGAGAGTGTAGACGCAGGTGGGACGGCTAGCGACGTGCCCCAGGCGAGACAGGAAGCCGTCAGCACCGCTGCCACCAGCCCGCCTCGCGAGCCACCCAGCCGTCCTGTTCGAGCCGGTTGAGGGCTGCGGAGACGGCGGGAACGGGCAGGTCGGTACGGGCCAGGACCTGCTCGACGGCCGTCGGCGTCCAGTCGACGGCGGCCAGGACGGCGGCAGCAAGGCCCTCGGGCTCGGGGCGCTCCGGGTGCGGGAGGTACCCCACAGGCCCGGGAAGACCGGCGGTGCGCAGCGCCAAGGCGGCCAGCACGTCCTGGGTGTCGCAGGCCGGGTGGCAGCCCTGGGACAGGAGCAGGTTGGTGCCTTCCGACGCCCGGCTCCGGACCGGGCCGGGCACGGCCAGCACGGGAACGCCCCGCTCCTCGGCCGCCCGGACGGTGTGCATCGAGCCACCCGTCGCCCGTGACTCCACCACCACCAGCACGTGGGCCAGGGCGGCGATGATGCGGTTGCGAGCCGGGAAGCGCCAGGGCTCGGGCCGGGCACCGAGCGGTGCCTCGGTGAGCACCACGCCGGCCTCGGCGACGCGCTCCCAGAGGCGGGCATGCCTGCGGGGGTAGACGATGTCGAGCCCGCTCCCCACGACCGCGACAGGCCGGCCCGGCGCCCCGCCGTCGGCCTCGGCCTCGGCCACCCCGACAAGGGCGCCTTCGTGGGCCGCGCCGTCGATGCCGGCGGCCAGCCCGGACACCACGCACACGCCGGCCTGGGCCAGCTCATGGCCCAGCTGGCGGGCCACGTCTCGCCCGTAGTGGGTGCACCGGCGGGTACCCACCAGGGCGACCCGGGGCCGGTCGAGCACGCTGAGGTCGCCCCGCCAGAAGACGGCGGCCGGGGCCTCGTGGTCCGCGGCCAGCGCCGGTGGGTAGCGGGGCGAGCCGTGGCGGGCGAAGGGGACGGTGGCGTAGGTGGCGGCCAGCTCGGCGAGGGGCGGGCCCGCGGCGGCGGCTCGGCGCAGGCCGGGGCCGGCCTGGCCGTGGCACACCGCGGCCCAGGCCTGGCTGGGCGTTCGCCCCTGGAGGAGGGCGCGCAACCGGTCCCACGACAGGAAGGGCAGGCCCAGGAGGGCGACGAGGGCGAGGTCGTCGCCGGAGAGGTGGGGCCAGTCCGGTCCGGAGCTGCCCGGGGCGGGGCCCGGCGCCGGGGCGGTCCGCTGGGGCGCAGGGGCGGGCGCGAGCACGGCGGCGGGAATGGGGGTGGAGGTAGGTGGCTCCGGGTGCCGGATCATGCGGCGCCCTCCAGGACCAGCGGCTCGACCCGGAGGTCGAGCGCCGCGCACACGTGCTCCTCGAGGACATCGCCCTCGTGGCCGGCCAGGTCGGCCAGGGTGCGGGCCACGCGCCGGACCCGGTGGAACCCCCGGGCGGTGAGCGAGCCTCGGCGGAGGTGCCACTCCACCGCCCGCCACGCCTCCGGCGTGAGGGGAGCCACGTCGTCCAGCACGGTGGCCGGCAGCTCGGCGTTGACCCGCACGCCCCGAGCCCGAGCCATTGCCCGCGCGGCCGCGACCCGCTCGGCCACGACGGCTGAGGTCTCGCCCGGTGGGCCGCCCATGAGGTGGTCGACCTCGGGCCGCATGACGGGGACACGCAGGTCGAACCGGTCGAGCAACGGCCCGGACACCCGCCGCTGGTACCGCAGCCGAGCCTGCTCGCTGCACCGGCACCCGCCCGGCGAGCCCACGCCCCCGCACGGGCAGGGGTTCATGGCCGCCACCAGGAGGAACCGGGCTGGGAAGGTGCACATCTGGCGGATGCGCGAGACCCGGACCACGCCCTCTTCGAGGGGCTGGCGGAGCATGTCGAGCACGGCGGCCGGGAACTCGCCCAGCTCATCGAGGAACAGGACCCCGTTGTGGCTGAGGGAGACCTCCCCGGGTTTGAGGAAGCCCGACCCCCCGCCCACGAGGGAGATGGACGAGGCGCTGTGGTGGGGTGCCCGGAACGGCGGCCGTTCCACCAGCCCGCCGGGCGGGAGGGGCTCCCCCGCCGCCGAATGCACCCGCGTGGCGTCGAGCGCCTCCTCGGCACTGAGCGCGGGCAGCAGACCCGGCAGGCGGCGGGCCAGCAGCGTCTTGCCCGCGCCTGGCGGCCCCGAGAACAGGAGGTGGTGGCCGCCCGCGGCCGCCACCTCCAGCGCCCATCGGCCCAGGCGCTGGCCCCTGACCTCGGACAGGTCAGGCGGTGGTGACGGGGCCCGAACGGCGGCCGACGACACGTCGGGCAGCGGGGGCCAGGGGACCTCCCCCCGCAAGGCGGCGACCAACTCGCGCAGGGTAGCGGCCGCCCTCACCGTGTGGCGGCCCACCAGCCCGGCCTCGTGGGCGCACGAGAGGGGCACGGCCACCGCCGGAGCGTCGAGGGCGTCGACCAAGGGGACCATGCCGGGCACCGGCCGCAGCGAGCCGTCCAGCCCCAGCTCGGCCACGAAGGCGCACCCGGCCACGCACTCGGCCGGCAGCTCGCCCGACGCCACCAGCAGGCCCACGGCGATGGGCAGGTCGAGGCCCGCACCGCCCTTGCGCAGGCCCGAGGGCGCCAGGTTGACCGTGACCCGGCGCAGGGGCCAGGGCATGCCGCTGGAGAGGAGGGCGGCGCGCACCCGGTCCCGCGACTCGCGGCAGGCAGCGTCAGGCAGGCCGACCACAGTGAAGCCGGGCAGCCCGTTGGACACGTGGACCTCGACGGCGACGGGCTGGCCGTCGACCCCCAGCAGGCTGGCAGATGGGATGGTGGCGATCACGGGTGCTCCTCGACCATGGGTATGGGAGGAGGGCCTGGGGCGGGACCGCCGGCGCCGGCCAACTCGAAGCGCCACCAATGACCCTACGCCAGGGGTGTGACATCGCGCCCGGCGCTGGGGGCGGCGGCAGCCGGGGGCGACAGGTTTTGTGTGCAGTAGTCCCGACTATTTGTGGACTACTGCACACAAAATCTCTGGGGGGCTGGAGCCCGGCTGGCCTAGCGGCCTTGGAAGTTGGGCTCGCGCTTTTGGATGAAGGCGGCCATGGCCTCGGCCGTGTCGGCCGTCGAGAAGTTGACCGCCTGGGAGCGGGCCTCGTCCTCGAGGGCCTGGTCCATGGACACGGCGAACGAGTTGTTCAGCATGGTCTTCGTCATGGACAGCGCCAGCGGCGGGCCGGCCGCCAGGCGCCGGGCCCAGTCGTCCACGAACGAGTCCAGCTCGCCGGCGGGCACGACCCGGTTCACCAGACCGATGTCGAGGGCCTCCTTGGCCGAGATGATGTCGGCCAGCAGGGCCAGCTCCTTGGCCTTGTGCAGGCCCACCAGCCGGGGAAGCACCCACGATCCGCCGAAGTCGACGGACAGGCCCCGGCGGGCGAAGATCTCCGAGAAGCGGGCTTCGTCGGACGCCACGATGAGGTCGCAGCCGAGGGCCAGGTTGCACCCGGCCCCGGCCGCCACCCCAGCCACCTTGGCGATGGTGGGCTTGGCCAGGCGGTGCAGCGTGAGGGCGGTGTCGCCGATCATGCGCATGCGCGACAGGAAGTGCAGGTTGTCGGCGGTGAGGTCGGACAGGTCGGCGCCCGAGCAGAAGGCGCCGCCCGCGCCGGTGATGACGAGCACCCGGTCCTCGGGCCGCTCGGCCACCTCCCGGAACACCTGCCGTAGCTCCTCCCACATCACGCCGTTGGCCGCGTTCTTCTTGTCCGGGCGGTTCAGTGTGAGTGTGACCACGCCCTCAGCACGGTCGACGAGAAGGGTCTCCATGGCCAGGGACGATACTGAACGGCATGGGCTTCAACCCCTTCCGGCAACAGCAACGGCGGTCGTCCGACTACGCCCTGGTGGCGGCCGCCTTCGTGGTGGTCGCCCTGCTCCTTGTGTGGGCGCTCTTCCCCCGATGACGGACGTCGAGGTGCGGCGCATCCAGCCGTACCAGGCGACCAAGAGCTACCTCTGCCCGGGCTGCAACCAGGAGATCCGGCCGGGGACCGGGCACGTGGTGGTCGTGCCCCTCGACGCCCCCGACCTGCGCCGCCACTGGCACCATCCCTGCTGGGAGCGCGAGCTCAGGCGACGGCAGTCAGCGCCGCGCTGAGGTCCTGCCACAGATCCTCGACGTCCTCGATGCCCACACTCAGCCGCAGCAGCCCGGGCGGGACGCGCTCCTCCCCCAACCACTTGTTGCGCCGCTCGATCAGCGTCTCCACGCCGCCCAGGCTGGTGCCGGGAACGACCACCCGGAGCCGCTCGCACACCGCGTCCGCCGGCACGGCCCCGCCCCGCACGTCGAAGGCCAGCATGGTGCCCCAGCCCGGATAGCGCACCCGCTCCACGGCGAGGTGCTCAGCCAGCCGCGCCGCCAGCACGGCCGCCGAAGCCGACGCCCGCTCGAACCGCACCGCCAGCGTGCGCACGCCCCGAAGGGCCAGCCACGCCTCGAAGGGCCCGGGCACGGCGCCGTGCAACGACCGCCGGCGCCGCAGGGCCTCGACCCACTGCGGATCGCGGGACACGGCCACGCCCAGCACCACGTCGGAGTGGCCGGAAAGGGCCTTGGTGGCGCTGTGCACGACCACGTCGGCGCCCAGGTCGAGCGGGCGCTGGCCCAGCGGCGTGGCGAACGTGTTGTCGACCACCACCGGCGCGGCGCCGGCCACCGACGCCACCACGGCGGCGATGTCGATCACCTCCATGGTCGGGTTCGACGGCGTCTCCACCCAGACGAGTTGGGCGTCCGCCATGCGGTCCGCCACCTGGAGCCGGGGCTCCCGGTCGGCCAGGAACCGGCGGGTGCCGTGGTACACGTCGTGCGGTATCCACACCTTGGCGCCCACGGGCAACGTCTCCAGGACGGCGGCGACCGCGGCCAGCCCGGAGGCGAAGGACACGGCCTCGCCACCCTCGAGGGCGCCCACCACCTCCTCGAACGCCCGCCAGGTCTGGTTGTCCTCCCGGCCGTAGGTGACGGGGCCGCCCTGGTGGTAGGTCGACGTCAGTTCCACAGGCGGGCCCACGGGTGCGCCCGGGGCGCGGCCGGGGCGGCCACCGTGGACGACCACCGTCGCCGGGTCCCAGCCGTCGAGGCTCAGAACGCCCCCTCGATGACCTCGACCACGTCGCCCAGCACCGACACCACGTCGAACCGGATCTCCCGGGCGGGTCCGGGGGCGTCGTCCTCCAGCCAGCGGGCGGCCAGCCGCCGCACCCGGTCCTGCTTGGTGCGGGTGACAGCCTCGACGGGGGCGCCGAACCCGTCGCCCGAACGGGTCTTCACCTCGCAGAAGACGTAGAGGCGGCCGTCCCGCAGCACCAGGTCGAGCTCACCCTCACGGCAGCGCCAGTTGCGCGCTACCACGTCGTACCCCTGGGACTCATACCAGGCGGCTGCTCGCTCCTCTCCCGACAGGCCCAGCGCCCGCCGACCGTCAGCCACCACCTACAGCTCCTTTTCCGGGAGCTCCTCGACGTTGACGTCCTTGAACGTGACGACCCGCACCGAGGACACGAACCGGGCCGGGCGGTACATATCCCACACCCAGGCATCGCCCAACTCGATCTCGAAGTAGGTGCGGCCCTCCTGGTTGCGAGCCTCCATCTTGACCTCGTTGGCCAGATAGAAACGCCGCTCGGTCTCGACCACGTAGCGGAACATGGGGAGGACGGCGCGGTACTCCTGGTACAGCTGGAGCTCGATCTCGGTTTCGTACCGTTCGAGGTCTTCGGCGCTCATCGCTTTGCGCTCACGGCCTCCATCGTACGCACTACAAGAACGACACCTTGGAGACCGGCCATACCCGCAGGATGGTGCGCCCCACCACCGTGTCCTCGGGCACGGGGCCGAAGAACCGGGAGTCCGAGGAATTCCCGCGGTTGTCGCCCATCACCCAGATGTCCCCCTTGGGCACGGTGATCGGGAAGCGGAACCCGTTGGGCAGGGTGACGGTGCCGGGCGGGAGGTAGGGCTCGATCAACTGGTGGCCGTTGATCCAGACGTGGCCGTCCTTGACGTCGACGGTCTCGCCGGGCAGGCCGATCACCCGCTTGATGAACTCCTCGGTGCTCGGCTGGATGACGCCGATACCGCTGCCCACGTCCCTGATCAGCCGGGCGACGGGGTTGCGCTTGGGCTCGGGCGCCTGCGATGCGGCTGCCTTGGGGGCGTCGAAGACCACGATGTCGCCCCGCCGGGGCTCGTGCACCCGGTAGGCCAGCTTGGACACCACCACCCGGTCGTTGATCTGCAGCTGGGGCAGCATCGAGCCGGACGGGATGTAGAACGCCTGGGCCACGAACGTCTTGATGAGGAAGGCGATGAGGCCCGCGGCCAGCAGGAGGATCGGCAGCTCCCGCAGCGTGCGGGACGTCGTGTACTGCTGCTCTTCGGGCTCGGTGGCCACAGGCGAGGCGACCAAGGCGGGCTAGCGGGCGGCCCGCTTCTCCTTGATCTTGGCGGCCTTCCCGACGCGGTCCCGCAGGTAGTAGAGCTTGGCCCGGCGGACGTCGCCGTGGGTCATGACCTCGATCTTGGCGATGATGGGCGAGTGCACGGGGAACGTGCGCTCCACTCCCACCCCGAAGCTGACCTTGCGGACAGTGAACGTCTCCCGCACGCCGGAGCCCTGGCGGCGGATGACGGCGCCCTGGAACACCTGGACGCGCTCCCGGTTACCTTCCACCACCCGGACGTGGACCTTCAGCGTGTCGCCGGGCGCGAACGCAGGGACGTCGTCGCGCAGGCTGTCGCGGTCGACCAGATCGGTGGGGTTCATGACGCGTCGAACTCCTCAGGGGCGTCGGTGGACGACACAGGATAGCCGTGCTCGCGCAGCAGTTTCACCTCGTCGTCCCGGAGGCCGCCCCGGGCCTCGATGAGGTCGGGCCGGTGGGCCAGCGTGCGGGCCAGGGCGGCGGCCCGGCGCCACCTCGCCACCCGGCCGTGGTCGCCGCTGCGCAGCACCTCGGGCACGCCCCACTCCCGGAACCGTGCCGGCCGGGTGTACTGCGGGTATTCCAGGAGCCCGTCGGTGAACGACTCGTCCTCGGCCGACGCCTGGTTGCCCATCACGCCTGGCACCAGCCGGGCCACGGCTTCGATGACGACGAGGCTCGCCACTTCGCCGCCGGCGAGCACGTAGTCGCCGACCGAGAGCTCGCCGTCGACCAGGTGGTCGACGACCCGCTGGTCCACACCCTCGTAGCGCCCGCACAGGAGGGAGAAGCCGGGGCCGGCCGATGCAGCCAGCTCGTGGGCCATGGCCTGGTCGAAACGCCGGCCACCGGGGCCCAGCAGGTACAGGGGGCGGGGCGGAGCGGCCTGCTCGACCGCCCCGAAGATGGGCTCGGGCATCAGCACCATCCCCGCGCCCCCGCCGAAGGGGGCGTCGTCCACCGACCGGTGCGGGTCGGTGGCGGCCGAGCGCAGGTCGTGGACCCGGATGTCGAGCAGGGCGTCGGGTCCCTGGCGGGCCTTGCCGATCAGGCTCTCCGAAACGAAGCCCTCCACCATCGCCGGGAAGATGGTGAACACGTCGATCCTCACGTGCTCACGTGACCCGGACGACCACTTTGCCGGTCGTGCCCCGGGACGCCAGCGCGGCCAGGGCCTGCGGGGCCTGGTCCATGGGGGCCACGTGGGAGATCAGCGGGTCGATCTTGCCGTCCTCGTAGAGGCGGACCAGCTCCTCGTGGATCTGGTGGGGCACCTCGGGGCGCACCCGGTTGTAGAGGCCCCAGTGCACGCCCACCACCGCGTAGTTCTTGACCAGGGCGTGGTTGGTGGGGGCGTCGGCGATGCGCCCGCTGGTGAAGCCGATGACGAGGATGCGGCCCTCGAAGGCGATGCATTTGCGGGAGCGGTCGAACACGTCGCCGCCCACGGGGTCGAAGATGACGTCGGCGCCCCTGCCGCCGGTGGCCTGCTTGACGGCGTCGGCGAAGTCCTCGGTGGTGTAGTCGATGACCAACTCGGCGCCCAGCTTGCGGCACACATCGACCTTCTCGGGCCCGCCCGCGGTGGCGAACACCCGGGCGCCCGCGGCCAGGCCCAGCTGGATGGCGGCGCTGCCCACGCCGCCGGCGCCGGCGTGCACCAGCAGCGTCTCGCCCGGCTGGATGCGGGCCCGCTGGTGAAGGGCGAGGTAGCCGGTCTGGTAGGTGACGTGCAGGGCCGACGCCGCCTCCATCGACATGGAGTCGGGGATCTGGTAGGTGGTCGACTCGGCCGCCACCGTCCGCTCGGTGAGGCCGCCGTGGGGCATGGCCGGGGCGGCGAGCACCCGCTCGCCGGTGTCGACCCTGGTGCCGGCCACCTCCACGCCGGGCGTGAACGGGAGCGGTGGCTTCTCCTGGTACTGGCCCCGGCACAGCAGGACATCGGGGAAGTTCAGGGCGGCGGCGGCCACGTCGATGGCGACCTGTCCCGGACCGGGCTCGGGCGGGTCGACGTCCTCCAGCACCATGACGGCGGTCGGTTCCCCCAGCTCGTGGATCCTCCAGGCGCGCATGGGGCTCAGTCCAGCAGGCCGGGCGGTACGTCCACCATTACCCGGCCCGGCTCGGTGGAGACCACGAACCGGAGTGGCACCAGGCCGCCGCCGTCGAGGACGAGGAGGTCGCTGGCCGGGTTGGCCTGCACGGCGTCCACCCGGCCCAGTTCGGCGCCGGTGGTGTCGACCACGGCCGACCCGATGAGCTCGTGCACCCACAGCCCGTCGTCGGTGGTGGGCAGCGGCTCGGCGCTCAGGACCGTGCCCCGCAGTTCGTCGGCCTGCTCCCGGGTGTGGACGCCGGCGAAGGCCACGATCCAGCGCCCCTGGAAGGGCGAGGAGCGCTCGACGGTGAGGTCGCCGCGCTCGGTGGAGAGGACAGAGCCGGGGTCGACCCGCTCGGTGCGATTGGTGACGAGGTCGACCACCACCTCGCCCTTGAGGCCGTGGGGCTTGGCGATGCGCCCCACCTCGAGCATCGTCAGTCGACGATGTCGACGTTGGCGTCGATGCCCTCTCGGGCACCGGCGGCCCGCACCACGGTGCGGATGGCCTGGGCCACCCGGCCCCGCTTGCCGATGATCTTGCCCATGTCGTCGGGGGCGACGTGGAGGCGCAGCGCGACCCGGCCCCGGCTCTCGCTCACCTCGACCACCACGGCATCGGGCTCGTCGACGATCTGGCGGGCCACGTACTCCAGGACCGAGCGGGACAGCGCGCCCGCGGCCCGGTTGGCGTCGCCCTCTTCGTACTCGACGTCCTCGGTGTCGTCGAGGTCGGTGTCATCGAGGTCGGTGTCATCGAGGTCGGTGTCGTCGAGGTCGTCGACGTTGGTGTCCTCGGCGTCGCTCACTTGGCCCCGACGCCGGCGCCCTTGAACTGCTCCCAGGCACCCGAGATCTTGAGGAGTTTCTCGACGGTCTCGGTGGGCTGGGCCCCCTGGGCCAGCCACTTCACCGCCTTGTCGTTGTCGATGTTGATGCGAGAGGGCTCGGACCGGGGCTCGTAGGTGCCCACGATCTCGATGAAGCGCCCGTCCCGGGGCGAACGGCTGTCGGCCGCCACGACCCGGTAGGTCGGCTGCTTCTTCTTGCCCATCCGCATGAGGCGGAGCTTCACTGCCACGTCGGTGCTCGCTTTGTTCTGGCGGGGCCGTTAGCGCCGCTTCTTCTTCTTGTTGGACTTCGACTTCTTCTTCTGCAGCGCCCGCCCGAGGCCCATCTGGTTCATCATGCGCTGCATGTCTCCGAACTGCTTGAGGAGCAGGTTCACCTCTGACGTGGTGGACCCGCTCCCGTTGGCGATGCGAAGACGCCGCGACCCGTTGATCACCGACGGGTTGCGACGCTCCTCCAGCGTCATCGAGTGGATGATCGCCTCGACCCGAGCCAGCTCCTTGTCGTCGATGTTGGCCTGACGGAGCTCTTTCGGGACCCCAGGAAGCATACCGATGATGCCCGAGAGGGGCCCCATCTTCTTCAGTTGCTGCATCTGCTCGAGGAAGTCCTCGAGAGTGAACTGGCCTTCCTGGAGCTTGGTCGCGGCCCGCTCGGCCACGTCCTTGTCGTAGGCCTCCTCGGCCCGCTCGATGAGCGTGAGGACGTCGCCCATGCCCAGGATGCGGCTGGCCATGCGGTCCGGGTGGAAGAGATCGAAGTCGGCCAGCTTCTCGCCGGTGGAGGCGAAGGCGATGGGCCGGCCCACCACTTCCTTCACGCTCAGGGCGGCGCCACCCCGGGCGTCGCCGTCGAGCTTGGTGAGGATCACGCCGTCGAGCGCGAGGGCCTGGTGGAAGGCCTCGGCCGTGGTGACCGCGTCCTGGCCGATCATGGCGTCGATCACCAGGAACGTGTAGTGGGGGTCGACCTTCTCCGAGATGTGGCGGACCTGGTCCATCATCTCGGCGTCGATGGTGAGGCGGCCGGCGGTGTCGACGATGAGCACGTCCCGGCCCAGCCGCTGGGCCTCGCTCAGGCCGTTGGCGGCCACGGTGACCGGGTCGCTGGGCTCGGAGAACACGCTGACGCCGGCCTGGTTGCCGAGCACCCGCAGCTGCTCGACGGCGGCAGGGCGCTGGAGGTCGGCCCCGACCAGGAGGGGGTTGCGACCCTGCTGCTTGAACCAACGGGCCAGCTTGGCCGCCGCCGTGGTCTTGCCCGAGCCCTGCAGGCCGGCCAGGAGAATGACGGTGGGGGGCCGGGGGGCAAAGGTCAGCTTGAGGGTGTCGCCCCCGAGGATGGTGATGAGCTCCTCGTGGACGATCTTGATGACCTGCTGGGCCGGGCTGAGGCTCTGCGACAGCTCGATGCCGACCGTGCGTTCCCGGATGCGCTTGACCATCTCCCGCACGACGACGAAGTTGACGTCGGCCTCGAGGAGGGCCACGCGGATCTCGCGCAGGACCTCGTCGACGTCGGCTTCGTTCAGGCGCCCGCGGGAGCGCAGGCGCGTGAAGATGCCCTCGAAGCGATCGGACAGGGACTCGAACATGGCGGCCGTTCAGGGTACCGGCCCGGACGGGGTGTTCGGCAAGCGCCGGCGGGACTGGGAGCGGCCGGCCGTCTTTTGTGTGCAGTAGTCGCCAATTATTCGGGACTCCTGCACACAAAACCTTGGGGGGGGTTTGCCAGCGGGGCCGGGCGGGGTGGCCGGATGGGGGGGCCGGACGGGGTGGGCTAGGAGAAGAGGGCTTCCACGAACTCGTCGGGGTCGAACTCGACCAGGTCGTCGGCCGTTTCCCCCAGCCCGACCAGCTTGATGGGCAGGCCCATCTCCGTCTGGATGGCCAGGGCGATGCCGCCCTTGGCCGTGCCGTCGAGCTTGGTGAGCACCACGCCCGTGCACCCCACCGCCTCGGTGAACTCCTTGGCCTGGACCAGGCCGTTCTGGCCGGTGGTGGCATCGAGCACCAGCAGCACCTCGGTGAGCTGGGCGGGCGGCCGCTCGGCGATGCGGCGCACCTTCTTGAGCTCCTCCATGAGGTTGACCTTCGTGTGCAGGCGGCCGGCCGTGTCGGCCAGCACCAACTGGGCGCCCTTGGCCGCGGCCCGCTCCACGGCGTCGAACACGACAGACCCGGGGTCGCCCCCCTCGGCGCCTCGCACCAGATCGGCCCCCACCCGGTTGGCCCACAGCTCCAGCTGCTCGGCTGCCGCGGCC
>DASRGI010000103.1:0-6756 GCA_035651095.1 Acidimicrobiales bacterium
TGGCGCCGATGGTCTGCAGCTCACCCCGGGCGAGCATGGGCTTGAGGATGGAGGCGGCGTCGATGGCCCCTTCGGCCGCGCCCGCACCCACCAGGGTGTGGAGCTCGTCGATGAAGAGGATGATGTCGCCCCGGGTGCGGATCTCCTTCAGCACCTTCTTCAGGCGCTCCTCGAAGTCGCCCCGGTAGCGGGACCCGGCCACCAGGGCACCCAGGTCCAGCGTGTAGAGCTGCTTGCCCTTCAGCGTCTCGGGCACGTCGTTGGCCACGATGCGCTGGGCCAGACCCTCGACGATGGCCGTCTTGCCCACGCCGGGCTCGCCGATGAGGACGGGGTTGTTCTTGGTACGGCGCGACAGCACCTGCATGACCCGCTCGATCTCCCGCTCCCGGCCGATCACCGGGTCGAGCTTCTTCTCCCGGGCCTGCTGGGTGAGATTGCGACCGAACTGGTCGAGCACGGGCGAGCCCGACGGCGTCTCCTGGCCGGCCGCGGCCGCGCCGGCGCCGGCGGTGGCGCCTTCCTTGGTGCCCGAGTACCCGGACAGCAGCTGGATGACCTGCTGGCGCACCCGGCTGATGTCGGCCCCGAGATTGACGAGCACCTGAGCGGCCACGCCCTCGCCCTCGCGCACGAGGCCGAGGAGCATGTGCTCGGTACCGATGTAGTTGTGGCCGAGCTGCAGCGCCTCGCGCAGCGACAGCTCGAGCACCTTCTTGGCCCGCGGCGTGAACGGCGGCGAGCCGGTGGTGGCGGAGCCGGCCGGGCCGATGGTCTCTTCGACCTTCTCCCGGACCATCTCCAGGCTGATGCCGAGCGACTCGAGCGCCTTCGCGGCGACGCCCTCCCCCTCGTGGATCAACCCCAGGAGGATGTGCTCGGTGCCAATGAAGTTGTGATTGAGCAGGCGCGCTTCTTCCTGTGCGAGGACAAGGACTCTGCGGGCCCGGTCAGTGAAGCGTTCGAACAAGTGACCGCCTCCATTCGGACGGCTGGTGGTCTGATGGTCAGTCTACCCGGCGGTTGGCTGCACCAGGCATGCTCCCCCGGGGTCGGTCGCTCCCGTCGATCGTGTTGTGGCTTGATCGACGGGGTGGCCTATCTTCCTTAGCCAGTGGTCAACATTGCCGCTCTTCTCGATCTTCCCAATCTCGACGGAGATCTCGTCCGGTTGGAGGAGGCCCTGCACCAGGCGGTCGTCTCCGAGGACCCCTTCCTCACGGAGGTGGCCGGCCACCTGCTCTCGGCCGGCGGCAAGCGGCTCCGGCCCGCCCTGGCAGTGGCTGCCGCCGCCGCAGGGGGCGTGGCGGCCACGCCCGCCGTCCTGCAGGGCGGCGTTTCGGTGGAATTGGTACATCTCGGGTCGCTCTACCACGACGACGTGATGGACGAGGCCGCCTCCCGGCGGGGGGTGGAGAGCGTGAACGCCCGCTGGGGGAACCTGGTCGCCATCCTGGCCGGGGACTTCCTGCTGGCCCGGGCCTCGGAGATCGCCGCCTCCCTGGGCACCGAGGTGGCCGGGCTCCTGGCCGCCACCATCGGACGGCTGTGCGAGGGCCAGGTCAGCGAGCTGAAGACCGCCTTCTCCCCCGCCCGCACGGAGGCGGAGTACCTGACCTCCATCAGCGGGAAGACCGCATCGCTCATGGCCGCGTCGTGCCGCATCGGTGCGCTCACGGCCGGGCTGCCCCGGACCCAGGTCGACGCCCTGACCACCTTCGGCGAGGCCGTGGGCGTGGTCTTCCAGATCAGGGACGACGTGCTCGATGTGGTGGGCACCGACGCCCAGCTGGGCAAGCCCGCCGGCCAGGACCTGGTCGAGGGCACCTACAGCCTCCCGGTCATCCGGGCCCTGGCCGACCCTGCGGCCGGTCCCGAGCTGCGCTCCTTGTTGGGGCGGCCGCTCGACGGGCCCGAGCGGGACAAGGCGAGGGACATCGTGCGGGCGACCACCGGCGTGGACGAGGCCCTGGCCGTGGGCAGGCGCTACGCCGAGGCGGCGGCCGATGCCTGCCCCAACGAGACGCTCGGCCAGCTGGGCCACCGGCTGCTCGACGACCTCGACGGCTGACCGCGGGGCTAGGCGAAGGGCCAGCGCGGGGGGAAGGCCTCGTCCAGCAGGGCCTGGACGCCGGCTCTGGCCTCGTCGGCCAGCTCGGCCAGGGCCAGCGGGCCCCGGCTGGCCGGGCGGGCCACGGGGGCGCCGACGGTGACCTGCCAGCGCCCGGTGAGCTCGCCGCCCACCATGGCTACGGGGATCACGGGGACGTCGAGGTCGAGGGCGGGGGCGATGCACTCCGGCGCCAGCGCACCCGCTCGCAGCGGGCGGCGCCATGCGGCGCCGAGGGGCAGCGTGGCCAGGTGCCCCGCTCGCAACAGCCCGGCCAGCTCGTCGGGCCGGTTCACGGCACCGCCCAGCCGGCGCAGCACCAGGCCCAGCGGAGCGACGTCGGGAATGCCGAGGAACCGGGGCTGGCGGCCGGTGGCCTGGCGGATGCCCTGCGACAGCACGAACGGCTCGAGCATCCCGACGCGCCGGTTGGCGACGAGCACGGCCGGACCGGTGGCGGGCACGAAACGGGCCCCGTCGACCACCACGTGCAGCACCTGGCGGACCACCGGGTCGAGCAGGTCGATGAGCTGGCGGTCCTCGCCGTACTCGTCCACCTCGTAGCGCCCGGTGAGGCGGTCGGCCAGCACGGTGAGGATGCTCACGCCGCCCCCTCGAGCAGCTTGAGGTCGGCGGGCGGGGTCCAGCCGTAGAGCTGGCGGATGACGTCGGGCGTGCGGGTGAGCTCCAGGCCCAGTACCGCGTCGGCCCGGCCCCCGTCGGCCGTGCGTCCCCGGTGGATGAGCTCGCCCAGGTGCTCGGGGATGGCCGACAGGCGACGCAGCACGGCCAGCTCGGGACCGAACACCGGCCAGGGCAGCCGCCGACCGATGAGAGCGGCTTGCGACACGGTGACCGCCCCCGCCCCCACCACATTGAGGGGCCCGTCCGGGCGGCGGTGCAGGGCGGTGACGACGGCCTGGGCCGCCTCATCCACCTCCACCACGGAGAAGGGCGGGTCGGCCAGAGCAGAGAAGCCGACGACGGGCAGCCGCAGGTAGCGACCGAGCGGGCTGGGATGGCGGGCGCCCACGATGGGGGCGAAACGGAGGGTGGCGACGGGCACGTCACCAACCATCCCAGCGGCCACCGCCAGCTTCTCGACGCCCAACAGCGAGCGCCCCCACGGGGTGGTGGGCAGGGGCGGCACCGACTCGTCGGGCACGGAGGCCGAGCCCCGCGACCGGCCGTACACCTCGATGCCGGAACGGACCACGATGCGGTCGAGGCCGGGCAACTCGGCCGCCGCGCCCAGCACGGCGATGGCGCCCGACGACGTGCGGGCGGCGGCTACCTGCGGGGCTGAGCGGGCGTCGGGTTCCCACGTGCCCAGATGGACGATGGCGGTGGGCTCGAACTCCCGGACCACGGGCAGGATGCGCCGGCGCTCGCGGGGGTCGGCCAGGTGGAGGGTGGTGCGGCGCAGCCGGCGGCGGGGCCGGTCCATGTCCATGCCCACGATCCCCTCCACCGCGGGGTCGGCCTCGAGCATGGTGGCGACCTTCCACCCCAGCTCACTGCCCACGCCGGTGAGGAGGACGCGCATGGCCACCGCCTAGCGCTCCTGCTCGGGCCTGAGGGTGGGGAACAGCAGCACGTCCCTGATGTGCTGGGCCCCGGAGAACAGCATCACCAGCCGGTCGATGCCCATGCCCATGCCGCCCGTGGGAGGGAGGCCGTACTCCAGGGCGCGGAGGTAGTCCTCGTCCACAGCCATGGCCTCGTCGTCCCCTGCCGCCTTGGCCGCGGCCTGGCTCTCGAAGGCGGCCCGCTGGCGATCGGGGTCGTTGAGCTCGCTGAAGGCGTTGGCCAGTTCCCGGCCCGCCACGATGGCCTCGAAGCGCTCCACCCAGCCGGGCTTGTCCCGGTGGGGACGGGCCAGCGGCGACACTTCTTCGGGATAGTCGACGACGAACACCGGGCCCCACAGCTCGGCCTCGGTGGTCTTCTCGTAGATCTCCAGGACGAGCTTGCCCGGGCCCCACTCGGGCTGGACGTCGACGCCGTGCTCCTTGGCGATGACCTGCAACTCGTCGATGGGCATGTCGAGGTCGAGGCGCACGCCGGCGTGCTCCTCCACCAGCTCGACCATCGTGGCCCGCCGCCAGGGCGCGGCCAGGTCCAGCTCCCGGCCCGCGTACTCCAGCTTGGTGGTGCCGAGCACGGCCTGAGCCAGGTCGGTCACGAGCGACTCGGTGAGCCGCATCATGTCCGTGTAGTCGGCGTAGGCCTCGTACACCTCGATCATCGTGAACTCGGGGTTGTGCCGAGGCGAAAGACCTTCGTTTCGAAATGTGCGGCCGATCTCGAAGACCTTCTCGAACCCGCCGACCACCAACCGCTTCAGGTACAGCTCCGTGGCGATGCGCAGGTAGAGGTCGACGTCGAGGGCGTTGTGGTGGGTGACGAAGGGCTTGGCCACGGCCCCGCCGGCGATGGGATGGAAGATGGGCGTCTCCACCTCGACGAAGCCCCGGTCCTCCAACCACCGGCGCAACAGGCTGATCACCTTGCTGCGCATGAGCAGCGCGGCGCGCGACTCGTCGGTTACCCAGAGGTCGACGTAGCGCTGGCGGTACCGGGTGTCGACGTCGGACAGGCCATGCCACTTGTCGGGGAACTGGCGGCGGGCCTCGGCCAGAAGGACCCACTCGTCGACCTTGACCGACAGCTCGCCCCGCTTGGTCTTCACCACCTCGCCGGTGGCGCCGATCCAGTCGCCCAGCGACAGGTTGCCGAAACCCTCGAAGTCCTTGGTCCACGCCGCGCCGGCGAACAGCTGAATGCGGCCGGACGAGTCCTGGAGGGTGCCGAAGGCCAGCTTTCCCTGCGCCCGCCGGAGCATGAGCCGGCCCGCCACCGACACCCGCTCCCCCGTCTCAGCCCCCGGTTCGAGGTCGGCGAAGCGGGCCTGCAGGGAAGCGGCCTCGCCGGTGCGTTCGAAGCGGTAGGGGATGTCAGGCACGGTTTCGTTCGAAGATGATGCGTAGGCCGTGGAGGGTGATCCACGGCTCATGGTGGTCGATGGTGTCCGACAGCGGGGCGATGAGTCCACTCAAACCGCCGGTGGCCACCACCGTGCACTCGCCCAGTTCGCCCTCGATGCGGCGCACGATGGCGTCGACCGAGCCCGAGAACCCGTACACCGCACCGGACTGGATGGACTCCACCGTGGACTTCCCGATGACGTTGCGGGGTTCCACCAGCTCCACCCGGCGCAGGGCCGCGGCCCGCCCGAACAGAGCGTCCATGCTGATGCCGATGCCCGGGAGGATGGCGCCCCCGAGGTACTCGCCCTTCTCCGAGATGCAGTCGAAGGTGGTAGCCGTGCCGAAGTCCACGCACACGCTGGGCCCGCCGTACAGCTCGAAGGTGCCCACGGCGTTGGCGATACGGTCGGCACCCACCTCCTTGGGGTTGTCGTAGAGGATGGGGACGCCCGTCTTCACGCCCGGCTCCAGCACCACGGTGGGGACGTCGAACCAGCGCTGGGTCATCTCCCGCAGGGTGGCGGTGAGGCTGGGCACGGTGGACGAGATGGCGATGCCCGTCACCGTCTCCTCGAAGGCGTAGCCCTCCAGGTCGAGCAACTGGGACACGAGCAGGGCGTGCTCGTCGGACGTGCGCTCGGCGTTGGTGGACAGCCGCCAGTGCGACACCAGGTCGGTCTTGTCGAACAGGCCCATCACCGTCTCGGTGTTGCCGGTGTCGAGGGTGAGCAGCACGTCTAGGTCTCCAGGTCGAGGCCGATGTCGAGGACAGGGGCGGAGTGGGTGATGGCGCCGACGGCCGCGAAGTCGGCGCCGGTGGTGGCATAGGCCGCGGCCGTGCCGAGGGTGATGCCGCCCGACACCTCGACGGGCACCCGCCCGCTCACTTCCTTCACGGCCACCCGCACGTCGTCAGGCGTCATGTTGTCGAGCAGGACCATGTCGGCGCCCGCGGCCAGGGCCTCGCGCACCTGTTCGATGGTGTCGCACTCCACCTCCACGGTGCGGCCCGGCCACCGCTCCTTCGACAGGTCGGTGAGGCGAGTGATCGAAAGCCCGCCGATGTGATTGTCCTTGACCAGGATGCCGTCGGACAGGTTGGCCCGGTGGTTGAGGCCGCCACCGGCGCGCACGGCCGCCTTTTCCAGGGAGCGCAGGCCGGGCGTGGTCTTGCGGGTGTCGCGCAGGCGGACGGGGTGGAGAGCGTCGGCATACGCGCGGGTGAGGGTGGCGATGCCCGACAGGTGGCCGAGCAGGTTCAGGGCCGTGCGCTCGGCGGTGAGGATGGACGGCAGCGGGCCGGAGACGAAGGCCACGACGGTGCCGGGTTCGAGGACGTCGCCGTCGTCGTGGTTCCAGCGGTGCTCGATGGTGGGGTCGACCTGGCGGAACGTCTCCTCGGCGCTCAGCCGGCCGGCCAGCACCCCGGCCTGGCGACTCACCAGGCGGGCCCGGGCGGCGGTCCCGGCGGGGACGAGCGAAGCGGTGAGGTCGCCGAGGGGCAGCACGTCCTCGGCCAGTGCCCGGGCCACCACGTCACGGATGGCAGGGAGAGGCGGGTGGGCGTTCGATGTCATCGTTCCGGCGCCCGTTCCGAACGCTTCATGGCGGTCACGCCAGGACCATACGTAACCGGAACTCGTCCCGGGTTTCCGG
>DASRGI010000104.1:0-14256 GCA_035651095.1 Acidimicrobiales bacterium
TGGCCACCAACATCCCGCCCCACAACCTGGGCGAGGTCATCGACGCGGTCGTGCACCTGATCGACAACCCCGAGGCCACGCCCGACGACCTCATGCAGTTCGTCAAGGGACCGGACTTCCCCACTGGTGCGTTCATCCTGGGCCGGGCCGGCATCCTCGACGCCTACCGCACGGGCCGGGGCTCCATCAAGATGCGGGCCCGGGCCGAGATCGTGGAAGAGGGCAAGTCGGGGCCGCGCATCGTGGTCACCGAGTTGCCCTACCAGGGGTCGCTCGGTTCCATCGCCCAGCGCATCAAGGAACTGGTCGACAACCGGGAGCTGGACGGCATTCGCTCCATCGAGGACCTGTCGGCCGGGCTCGACACCAAGCTGGTCATCGGCCTCAAGCGGGACGCGGCGGCCAACGTAGTGCTCAACAATCTGTTCAAGCACACGCCGCTGCAGACCAGCTTCGGCGTGAACATGGTGGCCCTGGTCGACGGCGTGCCCCGCACCCTCAACCTGGCCCAAATGCTGTCGGCCTACATCGATCACCAGGTCGAGGTCATCACCCGGAGATCCGAGTTCCGGCTGCGCAAGGCCCGGGACCGGGCCCACATCGTCGAGGGCCTGCTCAAGGCCCTGGACATGATCGACGCCATCATCGCCCTCATCCGCGGGTCGGATGACCGCGGCGCAGCCCGTGACGGCCTGATGGCGGCCCCATTTGCGTTCAGCGAGGTGCAGGCCACCCACATCCTCGACATGACCCTGGGCCGGCTCACCCGGCTGGGCCGGTCTGAGCTGGACGAGGAGATGGCCAAGCTGCGAGAGACCATCACTGACCTCGAGGCCATCCTGGGCGACCCCGAGCGGCTGCGGGGCGTCATCAAGACCGAGCTGGCCGAGATCCGGGAGAAGTTCGCCACGCCTCGCAAGGCCGAGATCACCTACGACCCGGGCGACATCGGGATCGAGGATCTCATCGAGGACGAGCCCCTGGTCGTCACCATGACCAAGGCTGGCTATATCAAGACCGTGGCGTCCGGGGCGTTCCGCACGCAGGGCCGCGGGGGCCGGGGAGTGGCAGGGGCCAGGCTCAAGGAAGAGGACCTGGTCACCACCATCATCCACACCACGGCCCACGCCTACCTGCTGTTCTTCACCAACCTGGGCAAGGTGTACCGGCTGAAGGCCCACGAGGTGCCCATGAAGGAGCGCACGGCTCGGGGCACGCACATCGCCAACCTGCTGCCGTTCGCCGCGGGCGAGCATGTGCAGGCGGTGATCGACACGCGGGACTTCCCCGAAGACCGGCTGCTGTTCTTCGCCACGCGCAAGGGCATGGTCAAGAAGACCACGTTCTCGGAGTACGACAAGTCCCGCCGGGACGGCTTCATCGCCATCAACCTGCGTGAAGGCGACGAGCTCGTGCGGGTCATCCAGACCTCGGGCGACGATGACATCTTCATGGTCACCCGCAACGGCACCACGGTGCGGTTCAGCGAGTCGGACATGCGGGCCACCGGGCGAGCGGCCCAGGGGGTGATCGGCATGCGGCTGCGAGAGGGTGACGAGGTCGTGTCGTGCGACGTGGCTCGGGACGAGGCCGCCATCCTCATGATCACCGACGCCGGCTACGGCAAGCGCACGCAGCTCGACAAGTTCCGCCGCACCGGACGAGGAACCATCGGCGTGAAGGGCATCAAGCTCACGGCCAAGCGCGGCTATGTGGTGGCCGCCTTCATGGTGGCGCTCGAGGACGAGATCTTCTTGGTGTCTTCGGGCGGCGTGACCAACCGCATCCCCGTCCGGGGCATTTCCTCCCAGGGCCGAGACGCCACCGGCGTGCGGGTGATGAACCTCGACGACGGCCAAACGGTGGCCTCGGCCACACCGATCCTGGCGGCCGAAGAGGCCGACGAGTAACAGCTTTCGCAGGTCCCGCTTCCCCCATCCCGTAGGTCGACACAGGAGGTTGGGATGGGCGCGCGCGAGCGTGGCCGCGGCGAGCGTGGCCAGGTGCTGCCGCTGATCGCGGTGGTACTGGCCACGGCCGGGGTGGCGGTGGTGCTGCTCGGCCAGGTGGGAGCGGCTGCGGTGGAGCGGGCTCGGGCCCGGAGCGCAGCCGATGCGGCGGCATTGGCCGGAGCCCTCGTCGGCCGGGAGGAAGCTCAGTGGGCGGCGGGGGCCAATGGGGCCTCTCTGGTCGCCTACCGGGAACGAGACGGCGACGCATGGGTCCGGGTCCGGCTGGGTCGAGCGCAGGCGGAGGCTCGGGCGCGCCGGACGGGTGGTCGCGCGGGTGGTCGCGCGAGCGGTGGCGCTGGGGCGGACCCGGCCACGTTCGACCCCCACTCGCCCGGGGCCCGAGCGGGTCTCGACCCCCGCATGGCCGCGGCCGTGGCCCGGGCCGAGCAGCTCCTCGGCCGTGTTGTGCCCATCACGTCCGGGTACCGCTCGCCGGCCGAGCAGGCCGTGCTGTGGGCCCATCGGGGAAACAACCCGTTCCCGGTGGCGCGGCCGGGCACGTCGGCCCACGAACGAGGGCTGGCCATCGACGTACCCGTGGCGTTCGCCGACACCTTGCTGGCTGTGGCCGCCCGGGCTGGGCTGTGTCACCCGTACCCCCGCACCGACCCGGTGCACTTCGAGCTCTGTGCCAGGAGTGCCGCTGGCTGAACCATGGCAGCCGGTAGCCTCGGCACGTGGCGCAGGGACGACGTGTTCGCCGAGTGATTCGCAGGGTGGACACGTGGACCGTGCTGCGCTTCTCGGTGCTGTTCTACCTGAGCATGCTCGTCGTCGTGCTGGTGGCCGGGGTGCTGCTGTGGCTGGCCGCGTCGGCCGCCGGCGTGCTGGACAACTTCGAGAAGTTCGTGAAGGACCTGTTCGCGCTGGACTCGTTCCACATCCAGGGCGGGCTCATCTTCCGGGCCACGCTGGTGGGCGGGCTCGTGCTCGTCCTCTTGGGCACGGGGGCCAATGTGCTCATGGCCGTGATCTACAACCTGACCTCGGACGTGGTCGGGGGTGTCGAGGTGAGCGTGCTGGAGGAAGAGCCGGCCCGGCGCTCCAGCGTCTAGGCAGAGGTGCCGATTTGGCCCCGCTATCCTGTGGCGTCCCGCGGGGCTGTAGCTCAGTCGGTTAGAGCGCAGCACTGATAATGCTGAGGTCGCTGGTTCGATTCCAGCCAGCCCCACCCATGAGGGAGCGGATCTTCTGTCAGCCGTGAGGGCGCTGCGCCGAGCGCTCGTCGCCCTGGGTGCCGCCGCCCTGCTCGCCGGCGCCATCCGCCTGCGCGGGTCCGGCGGCGTCCCGCCCCAGACCGGTGGTTGGCGGGAGCTCACCGGCCCCGACCTGCGCTGATCGGTGCGAGCCGTCCTCGTCGGTGCGGGCGCTGTCGGTGCCCGGGCCGCCCGCCAGCTGCGGTCGACTGAGTCGCTCACCAACCTGGTCGTCGTGGACATCGATGCCCGGCGAGCCGAGCTCGTGTGTGACTCCCTGGGCGAGCCCGCCCGGGTGGGCGCGGTGGGGGAGTGGGGCACCAATCCGGACGTCGTGGTCCTCACCTGCCCCGGCGACCACCGGCGGCTGGCCGAGGAGGCGTTGGAGCGGGGCGCCCACGTGGTGTCGGCCGCTGACGACATGGATGAGGTCCGAGCGTTGCTCGACCTGGATGCCGAGGCGCGGGAGCGGGGCCGGGTGGTGGTGACCGGCGCCGGCTTCTCCCCGGGGCTGACGTGCCTCCTGGCCCGGCATGCCGCCTCGGCCTTCGACGTGGTGGACGAGGTGCACGTGGCCAAGGCGGGCACGGGCGGCCCGGCGTGCGCCCGCACGCACCACGACGCCTTGGGCTCGTGGGCGGTGGACTGGCGGGACGGCGGCTGGCTCCGGCGCCCGGGCGGGTCAGGCCGGGAACTGGCCTGGTTCCCCGATCCGGTGGGCGGCCAGGATTGCTACCGGGCGGCGTTGCCCGACGCCTACCTGCTGGTGCCCGCCTTCCCCGGTGCCCGGCGGGTGACGGCCCGGATGGCGGCCACAAGGCGGGACCGGCTCACGGCCCGGTTGCCCATGCTTCGGCCGCCGCACCCGGAAGGGGTGATCGGGGCGGTACGGGTGGAAGTGCGGGGCCAGCGAGGGAGCGGCAGGGACGCTCGGGTGCTGGGAGCGGTCGAGCGCCCGGCCATCGCTGCCGGCATGGTGGCCGCCGTGGCCGCCCTCTGGGCTGTGGATGACCGCCTGGCCCGACGGGGCGCGGGGGGCCTCGGAGAGCTTGTGGAAGATGCCGTGCCGTTCCTCCAGGAACTAGCCCGACGGGGGGTACGGGCTGCGGTTTTCGAGGGCGCCAACGGGGACGTGCGCTCCGCTGGCACGTCGACCGGTTGATTTTCCACTGCTTCCACAGGCATCTGTGGAAATTCAGGGAGGGCGTGCTCCTGCTCCGGCACATCCCTGTGGACAACGAGGGGATGAGCGCGGGCCGGATCCCCTAGGCCCAGCGGGCGTTGACAGGACCGGCCCGGTTGTTGGTGACTCTGCGTCACGGAATGGTGGCCGCTGGGCCCCCATCCTCGATGTCGAGTTCGCCCACCTCGTCCTCATCGAGGCTCAGCTCGCCGGGCTCGTGGGGATCGGTCCCGGGTGGGATATCCGTGGGCCCCACGTCGCCGACGATGTTCGGATCCTCGAGCCCGGCCGGGATGCCCCGCACCCGGTCGGCCAACTCCTCGAGCAGGTGGTGCTCGTCCCCGTCTTCGCCGGTGAGGGCTGTTTCGCCGCCGCCTTCGGTCCCAGGCACCACGTCGTTGTCTCGCATGCCGGGGCTGTACCCCGCGCTTGGGCGACTTAGGCAGCGGGCGTGCCGTTGGGCGGTACGATCAGTCGGCGCCCAGGCGCCACGGGGACGTAGCTCAGCTGGCTAGAGCACCTGCTTTGCAAGCAGGGGGTCGTGGGTTCGAGTCCCATCGTCTCCACCACGAAGTGCCTGGTCACGGCGCTGCGATCGCGTCGTGCGGGCTTCGTCCGCGGAGTCCCTGGCGTCCGCGTACCACTTCCGTGCCACAACGGAGAGCGTAGACGTCCTCACGATCGCCCCGCGGGCGTGCTACTTGGATCCCGTTCCGCTCTGCGGAGCAGCGCCACGGCCACGATCACCAGCGCCACGGTCCCGATGATCGGAGCGCCGAGGTGAGCAAGCAATGCGGGGATGTACTCACCCTGAGACACCTCGCGGTTGTCGATCAGGATGAACCGAACGTCGCCGCCGAAGCCCGCGACCCAGTAGCCGGAGATGTTGGTGCCGGCGGTCACTGACCGCAGCGCCAGCTGATCCCACTCGACGAGCGCTCGCGTTACCAGGGTGAGTACGGCCATGACGAGCGCTGTCACGGACGCAGCAATGACGATCGCCTTGTGCTTCACCACCTGTTTGGCCCCGTGGAGGAGCCAGCGCAGAAGGGGGAGGGCGATCACCGCAGCGGCGAGAAACGCGCCACTCGCGAGCCGGTGCCAGTCGCTCCACCGGTCACTTCGCTGGACCACCGTAGGAAGCAAGTACCGCTCTACGCCGGGAGCGTGAGGCCGAAATATGTCTGCGAGCACGATTCCGGCTACCGATGCGGCTGTTGCTCCCACGATCCCGACGGCGATCACGGCGAGGGCGACGCCGCGGGCTCGGCTCGTTGGGTTCATGTGGTCGAGCATCGCACTGTCACACGATGGAAAGGCGACGAACCTGACGTTGCCTCGGAACAACACGATGCTCGGCACGGTCGCGCGTGAGTGGGCTACGAGGGCGCCGAAGTCGGTGTCCAGGGTGACCAGAGCGTGTTGTGCCAGCCGGGCAAGGGGACGGCGATGATCTCGTTGGACCAGCGGGGCAGGGGCGGTGACGGTGGGCGGTGGCCGGTTCGTGGGACGCGTGCGCGTGATCGCCGGCTGGAGGTCAAGGCCATGAGTGCAGGCTGTCCGCCTGGTTGGCGTGGAAGAGGGGCGCCCGCCTGGGTGGTCAATGGTCCCGGACGACCCGACCGCCTCGGCAGGAGTTCATCGTGCCCGGTACCCTCATCGTCGCTGTTGCCGACGCTGTCGAAGATGACGTCACACCGGCCCTACCGGCCGGCATTGGGTTCGGCCCTGCCCTCGAGGAGGTCAAGAGAGGAGCAGGAATCGTCTACGACCAACAAGTCGCCGACTACAGCCCGGGGCTGTTCGAGGACGGCTTCGTCTTCGACGCGAACTGAGTGCCGATAGTGCGCCGCCGCCCGAGGCGCTTCTGTACCAGGGCCCGGCCCCCAACGGCGGAGTGCGGATGTGAATGACCGACGACGCGTGAAATCGTCGGCGACGTGGTGACCCTGTGAGTCGAACCGGCTACCGGTGGCCGAGCGCGTCATACGCCGAGCCGACGATCACCCCGGCTGCCGCGCCGAACGCAATGCCGAACGCAATGCCGGCGCCACCACCAAATGCCAACCCTCGGCGGTCGTACGCCGCTCGGTGGGACGGACCATCAAGCTCACCTCCCGCGGCAGAAACGGCCGCATCGGAGTCCATTGAGCAGCTCCTGGGGCGCGCATCGGAAGAGGCGAGGGTCATCGAGCGCTCGCCGGTGGCCGTCGAGGCTGTTCGTGACACTTGCGGGACCCGGTCCCTGATCTCGCCGCACCAAGATTGCGCTGTACTTGCGGCCCGCTTTGTCCGATGCCAGAACAGTGGGACTGAATCAAAGGATGAGCCATCCGGCGAAGCATGCCTTCTGGCTGTTCGTGGCGGCAGGTACCGGCACGATTTTGGCCAAAATCGTGCCGAACATAGGGAATATTGCGCCTTGGGCGATTTGGCAGGCTGTCGGTGCGTTCGCGCTGGCAGCCGTCGTCGCCGTCCTGCCGTGGAAGCGCTGGCCGCACCGGGCCTCGCTCACGCTGCTGGCCCCGGCCTTCGTCATGGTCGGCTTCGCCCAGATGGCCGGCCTGGTGGCGCCTCGGACGTATGGGATGTTCTTCGTCCTCTGCTTCGTCTGGGTGGGCTTCCACCACAAGCCGGGCACCGTGTTGTTGCTCGCGCCGGTCACGGCCGCGGCCTACACCGTGCCCCTTCTGGTCAGCCACGCCCAGCCTGCGCCCGACTGGCGGTCCGTGGTGTTCCTGTTGGGCGGATGCATCTTCGTGGCCGAGACCATCTCCCGCGGGAACGAGCGGACCGAGCAGGAGCGGGCCCGAGCCGAGCGAGCGGCGCGGAGTTTCGCGACGGTGGGCCGCTACATGGCGCGCGTGCGCCAGCAGGAGACGGATGGCGTGCTCGACGCGGTGGCGGACGCTGTGATCGCCCTCGGCTACGAGAGCGCCAACATCGGCATCGTCGACCCCGCCGACGATACGTTCGAGCCCATCCACACCAGGGGCCTGGCCACGGCCTTCGCCGGCCAGCGTTACAGGGTCTCGGAGGGGCTGACCGGCCAGGTACGCGACACCAACGCCCCGGTCGTGGTCGACGACTACCGCACGGCGCCCTACGCCCACGAACGGATCCGAGCCAGCGGCATTCGGACAGCCATCGGCGTGCCCGTCCAGAGCGACGATCAGCTGGTGGCTGTGCTCGTGGCGGGTACGAAGGACCGGCGCACGGTGCACCCCGAGGACGTCGAAGCCCTGCGCATCCTGGCCGACACCGCCGGGTCGGCCCTGGCCGCGGCCAACGAGTTCGCCGCCGAGCGGAGCCTTGCGGCGGCCAACGCCCGGGCATCCCTCACCGACGAGCTGACGGGGCTGGGCAACCGGCGCCGAGCCGAGCAGTCGCTCGGTTCGCTGGAGGTCGGTGATGCCGTGGTGCTGATCGACGTCGATCATTTCAAGCGGGTCAACGACGAGCTGGGCCACGCCACCGGCGACCGGGTGTTGATCGACCTGGCCAACCACCTCACCCGCCACGTGCGGGCCGACGACGTGGTGACTCGCTTCGGTGGCGAGGAGTTCCTCCTCATCCTGCCCGACACCCCCCCTTCCCTCGCTGAGGTGGTCCTGGGGCGGCTCATGGCGTCGTGGCGGGAGATCCGGCCCCTCACCACCTTCAGCGCAGGGGTGGCCCATCACTACGGTGGACGGTTCGCCGACACGGTCAAGCAGGCGGACCGCGCCCTGTACGAAGCGAAGAACGGGGGCCGTGACCGCATGTGCTTCGCGACCAGCAGCCGCAGCAGTCTCACCGAGAGCCGCCCCTGACTCGGCCATCACCGGGCCGGCGACCTACCGTGCCCGGTCGGTGAGACACCCCCTGCTGCGACGGTTGCCGGCCACCATCCTGCTGGCCATGGCCTCTGTCGTGGCCAGTGCCGGACCGGCGGCCGCCCACGCCCTGGGCGGGACCCAGCCCACGGACTACCGCAGCACCATCCTCGGCATGGTGCCCCAGCTGCCCGGCATCGAGGTCCGCCTCCTCGACCTGGGCCGGCGCGTCGAGCTGCGCAATCGAACCGCCCAGGACGTGACCGTCCTCGGCTACCAGGGCGAGCCCTACCTGCGGGTGGGCCCCAAGGGCGTGTTCGAGAACCAGCGCTCGCCCGCGGTGTACCTCAACCGCCTCCTCCCCGCCGGTGAACAGCCGGTGGTCCCCAAGACGGCCGACCCCACGGTTGCGCCCGAGTGGCGGCGCACGGGGTCCGGCGACACCGTGCGCTGGCGGGACCACCGCACCCGCTGGGAGGGAGCGACGCCCCCAGCCGTGCGGGCGAACACGTCCACCGAGCATGTCGTGGCCAACTGGACAGTCAACCTCGCGATCGGCAACCCCGCGATCGGCAACCTCGACGGCGACACCGCCAGCGCCGTGGTGCGGG
The DNA here is from genome assembly GCA_035651095.1 of Acidimicrobiales bacterium. Taxonomy (GTDB): domain Bacteria; phylum Actinomycetota; class Acidimicrobiia; order Acidimicrobiales; family JAUTXP01; genus DASRGI01. The sequence goes on from DASRGI010000104.1 coordinate 8,818, forward strand.
GCCAGATCGTGTGGGTGCCGCCCCCGTCCACCCTGCCCTGGTGGGTGCTGGCCGCCGCCCTCGCTGTTGCCACCGCCGCCATCGGCCTCACCCCGCGCTGGGGCAAGCCCCTGGCCGCCGCCGCCGCCGCCCTGGTGCTCGTCGACCTCGTCCACACCATTGGCCTGGCCGCCTACGGCCGCACCTCGCTCGCCCTCACCCTCGGCCGCGTCGCTCTGGGCGGCCTCTTCTCCGTGGCCGTCTGGGTGGCCGGCCTGGCCTCCGTGCCCGCCCTGCTCCGGGGCCGGGCCGGCGGCCTGGTGGGTGCCGGCGTGCTCGGCGTGGGCGTCGCCTTCCTCGGGGGTGTGGGCGACCTGGCCAGCCTGGGCCGCTCGCAACTGGCCTTCACCTACGCCCCCACCCTGGCCCGGGCGTCGATCGCCATCTCGCTCGGGGTGGGTGCCGGGATCGTGGCCGCCGTGGTCCTGATCGAGCGCAAGTGGATCGACCGCACGTCCGGCAAGGCCATCCCACCCACCCCCGATTGGGCCGCCGATTGGGACGGCCTGCCCGACTAGCGTCGCCCGCCGTGGCCGAGCCCGCGGCACTCAGTCAGGCCCTGGAGCGGGGTGAGCTGCGGCTCCACTACCAACCCATCATCGGCCTGGCCGACGGCACCATGCGCGGCGTCGAGGCCCTGGTCCGGTGGGAGGACCCCGAGCGAGGCCTGGTGCCGGCGGCCGACTTCCTCCCCGCGGCCGAGGCGGGCGGGCTCATCGGCGCCATCGGGGCGTGGGTGCTCGAGCAGGCCGTGCGCCAGGTGGGCCGGTGGAACCAGCTGGTGAAGCCCGCGCTGGTGGCGTCGGTGAACGTGTCCGGGCGCCAACTGGGCGACCGCCGGCTGGTGCTCGACCTGCGCCGCATCCTGAACGAGACCGGTGCCGGCCCCGAACACGTCTGCCTCGAGGTGACCGAGGCCGTGCTGGCCCGGGGCGGCGACGCCATGGCGGCTGTGCTCGCCGAGGTGTGCGAGCTGGGCGTGTCGCTGGCCGTCGACGACTTCGGCGCGGGCCGAGCGCCCCTGCGCCTGCTCGCCCGGTTGGCGCTGGACGAGCTGAAGCTGGAGCCGGGCCTGGTGCAGGCGCTCGGCCAGGGCGGGCAGGGCCAAGCGGTGACGGCGGCCGCCATCGACTTCGGGCACCGCCTGGGCGTGTCGGTCACGGCCAAGGGCGTGGAGACGGCGGCCCAACGGGATGCCCTGGCGGCTCTGGGGTGCGATCGGGCCCAGGGCTACTTTCTCGCTCGCCCCGACGAGGCCGGGGCGGTGCAGCGCCTGCTGGGGTAGCGCGGGTCATCAGCACGGTGGCGGCCAGGATGGCGGCGCCCCCGGCGAGCTGGAGGGGCCGCATGCCCTCGCCCAGGAACACGGCGGCCAGCACGATGGCGAAGAGCGCCTCGAGGGTCATCACCACCGACGTGCGGGTCGGCCCCAGCCGGCGCAGGGCGGCGAACAGCAGCACGAAGGCCGCGGCCGTGGCCACCCCGTCGAGGACCAGCGCGCCCAGGTGGGGGCTGGGCGAGCGCAGAGCGCCCGTGAGCGCACCCCGCGCCAGGAAGGACACGCTCGCCCCCGCTGCCACCCACGCCCCGGTGGTGAGGGAGTTGGTGTCGCGCACCAGGCGGTCGCTGGCCAGGAGGTACACGGCGAAGGAAGCAGCACCGAGCAGTGAGAGCGCCACCCCAGCGGGGCTGATGGACACGTCCGTCCCCGCGGCCACGACCACGACCACGCCGGCGGCCGACAGGGCCAGCGCCAGCAGGGTCCTCGCCTGCAGCTCCTCCCAGCCGGCGGCGATCTCCAGCAGCGTGACGATGGCCGGGTACGAGTAGAAGAGGAGGCTCACGGCCGCGGCCGTCCCCCGTTCCAGACCCATGAAGAACAGGGTGGCTTCGAGCATGTAGCCGACGGCGCCGAGCAGCACGACCCGCGCCCGCTCGCCTCGGACGGGGAGGAGAGGCGCTTGCCGGACGGCGAGCACCAAGAGCAGGAGCACGGCGGCGATGGCGAAGCGCACGCCGAGCACGGTGCTGACGCCGAGAGGCGTGGTGGCCAGCGACCGGTTCACCACGATGGTCACGCCGAACGACAGCGCGCTGGCGATGGCCAGCGCCGCGCCCGTCCGGTACGAATCGTGTTTCAGCGGGAGTACAGGGCTTCGATCTCCGCCGCGTACTTGGCGTTGATGCCCCGCCGCTTGAGCTTCATGGTGGGCGTGAGCTCCTCGGAGTCGGGCTGCCACTCCTCGTCGAGGACGGTGAACTTCTTCACCCGCTCTACCTGCGAGAAGCGCTGGTTGGCCTCCTCGACCTCCCGCTCCACTTCGGCCCGCACGACCGGGTGGCGGGCCAGGTCGGCCATCGTCGCGGAGTCGACTCCCTGCTGCTTGGCCCACGCCGGCGCGACATCGGGGTCGAGCACGATGAGGGCGCTGATGAAGGGCCGGTTGTCGCCGATCACCGCGGCCTGGCCGATGAGGGGGAACGACTTGAGGGCGGCCTCGATGTTGGCGGGCGAGATGTTCTTGCCGCCGGCGGTGATGATCAGCTCCTTCTTGCGGTCGACGATCTTGAGGTAGCCCTCGTCGTCGAACTCACCGATGTCGCCGGTGTGCAGCCAGCCTTCGGCATCCAGCGCCTCGGCCGTCTTCTCCGGGTCCTTGAGGTAGCCGACGAACACGTTGCCACCCCGGCCCAGCACCTCGCCGTCGTCGCCCAGCACGACGTCGACCCCGGGCAGGGCCCGACCGACCGTGCCCACCTTCACCCGGTAGGGCTCCCACGTCAGGGGCCCGGAGTCCTCGGACATGCCGTAGATCTCGGAGAGGGGGACCCCGATGGCGCGGTACCAGTCGATGAGCTCGGGCGGGATGGGGGCGGCGCCGGTGATGGCGAACTCGAGGGCGTCGAGGCCGACCAGTTGGCGCACCTGGCTGAAGGCCACGGCGTCGAGGAAGTCCCAGGTCTGCTGCTCCTCGTCGGTGAGGGTCTCGCCGGCGGTGCGCTTGCGGGCGATGGGCATGGCCGCGGCCACCGCCTCGTCGAACTTCTGCGCGCGCTCGGGGTCGGCCGACAGGGCGGCCTGCACGCCGGCGTGGAGCTTCTCCCAGATGCGGGGTACGCCGAAGGCGACCTGGGGCCGCACCTCGCGGAGGTAGCCGCCCAGCAGGCCGGGGTCGGGACAGGTGGTGACCGAGTACCCGAAGATCACGCCCTGGTAGTGGCTCGTCATGCGCTCGGCGATGTGGGCCATGGGCAGGTACGACACCAGCCGCAGGCCCACGATGTCGTCCCGCTCGTAGGCCAGGCGCAGGCTCTGGGCCGTCCACACGATGTTGTAGTGGGAGAGCATCACGCCCTTGGGCGGCCCCGTCGTGCCGGAGGTGTAGATGACCGTGGCGATGTCGTCGGGCTGGGCCACGCCGGCGGCCTCGACCAGGGAGACGGGGTCATGGGCCAGGAGGTCGTCGTAGCGGAGGACGCCTTCGGCCCCGTTGGGGTCCTCGATCACGGCGATGTGCTCGAGGGCGGGCAGGTCGGCCCGGACCTTGACGAAGCGCTCCAGGAAGCCGGCGTCCTCGACGATGGCGACCTTGGCCTCGCAGTGCGACACCAGGTACTGCACTTGCTCGGGCGACGAGGAGTTGTACACCGAGATGGCCGTGGCCCCGCAGAACATGACGGCCATGTCGGCCACGTGGAACTCGGGCCGGTTGCGCATCATCAGGACGACCCGGTCGCCGCGGCCCACGCCCAGGCCGCGCAGCCCAGCGGCCAGGCGGGCGGCCCGCTCGGCGTACTCGCGGAAGGTCAGCTCGCCCCACGACTGGTCGGGCTGCTGCCAGCGCAGCGCGACGACATCCGGGTGAACCGCCACCGTCGCCGCGAACCGCTCGGCGACGGTCTGTCCGGCGACCAAGCGATCGATCTCGTCCTTCTGTCCCACCTCTTGGGCCACGTCTCCCCCTTACGTTGACCTGCATATTCAAGCAGCGGAATTCCCGACCTCGCAGGTCGGTTATTGTGGGTCACGACCGCACGACAGAGAGCAGAGGAGCGTCCAATGGGACTCCAACTGGGTGACGAAGCGCCGGATTTCACGGCCGAGACCACCGAAGGCAAGATCAACCTCTACGAGTACCTGGGTGACGGCTGGGGCATCCTCTTCTCGCATCCCAAGGACTTCACCCCGGTGTGCACCACCGAGCTGGGCGCGGTGGCCAAGCTGAAGCCCGAGTTCGACCAGCGCAACACCAAGGTCCTGGCCGTCAGCGTCGACCCCGTGGACTCACACCACCAGTGGGCCCAGGACATCCAGGACGTCACCGGCAACGCTCTCAACTACCCCGTCATCGGCGACCCGGACCGCACCGTGGCCGACCTCTACGGGATGATCCACCCCAACGCCAACGACACCCTCACCGTGCGCTCGGTGTTCATCATCGGGCCGGACAAGAAGGTGAAGCTCACCCTCACCTACCCAGCCTCCACGGGCCGCAACTTCGACGAGATCCTCCGGGTGCTGGACTCGCTGCAACTCACGGCCAAGCACCAGGTGGCCACCCCGTCGGACTGGAAGCCGGGCGAGGACGTCATCATCACCACGGCCGTGTCGGACGAGGACGCCGGCAAGCGCTTCCCCGGCTTCAAGACGGTGAAGCCCTACCTGCGCACCACCGCTCAGCCCAAGTAGCCCAGCCCAAGTAGCTCACCCTTCGCGGTGCAAGAGGAACGTGCCGGTTGACCGGCTCACGAGGCGACCGTCCGCATCCCGGACGGTCGCTTCCGCGAACGCCACCTGCTTGGCCATGCGCACCACGTCGCCCCGCACCGCGTAGGACGTGCCTGCCGCAGCCGGGAGCATGGTCTCGGCCTTCATCTCCAGGGTGGCCCGGGTGCGGTCCTTGCCGTCGAGGCCGGCGTTGATGGCGAAGTTCATGGCCGCGTCGAGCACCACCGAGTGCACGCCGGCCTGGACGATGCCGTGGGGGTTGCAGGCCAGGTCGGTGGGGACCCATGTGCCGTCCACCCACGCGTCGCCGTAGGAGTCGAAGCGGGCACCGATGGCGGCGATGATCGCCATGCCGCCGTCGCCCAGCCAGCGGTTCATGTCTTTCACGCGGTTGACCTTACCGGCGGTGCAGCGGCAGACTTGACCAGTCGGTCTAGTTCACCAAGAGGGAGCCTCAATGCCTACTGCCGTCATCGTCGATGCCGTCCGCACTCCGGGCGGCAAGCGCAACGGAAAGCTCTCGGGCTGGCACCCGTCCGATCTGGCCGCCGAGGTCCTCAAGGCCCTCGTCGAGCGCAACGGGCTCGACCCCGCCCTCATCGAGGACGTGATCATGGGCTGTGTCATGCAGGTGGGCAGCCAGGGCCTGAACATCGGGCGCAACGCCGTGC
>DASRGI010000105.1:0-8674 GCA_035651095.1 Acidimicrobiales bacterium
AGGCCCCGTCGAACTTGACCGACCGGTCAAGGTATACAGTTCGCGCCGATGCGGATCTTCAGCTTCCACCTGATGCCCTATCCCGCACTGCCCTCGGAGTACGACGGGCCCGCCTGGGTGACTTGCCCCAACGAGCTGTACGACCCCACGGTTGGTACCCAGATCTACAACCGCTACCTCGACGAGCTGGTCTACGCCGACGAGCTGGGCTTCGACGGCGTGTGCGTCAACGAGCACCACCAGAACGCCTACGGGCTCATGCCGTCGCCCAACCTGATGGGCTCGATCCTCGCCCGCCAGACCAAGCGGGCCAAGATCGCCATCGTGGGCAACGCCCTCCCGCTGTACGACCCGCCCACGCGGGTGGCCGAGGAGTTCGCCCTCATCGACAACATCAGCGGTGGCCGCCTGATCGCCGGCTTCGTGGTGGGTGGCGGGCCCGAGTACTACTCGTTCTCCATGAACCCGGCCCACGCCCGGGAGCGCTTCGCCGAGGCCCACGACATCATCATGAAGGCGTGGACGGAGCCGGGGCCGTTCGAGTTCATCGGCAAGCACTACAAGCTCCGCTACGTCAACACGTGGCCCCGGCCGGTGCAGCAGCCCCACCCCGAGGTCTGGATCCCCGGCGCGGGGTCGCTGGAGACCATGGACTTCGTGGCCCAGCACCGGTACGCGTACATGGGCATCCCCTACTTCCACATGAGCGTGTTCGACCGCACCTTCCGCATGTTCCGGGAGGCGTGCGAGCGGGCCGGGTACGAATACGACCCGCTGCAGGCGGGCTGGCTCACGCCCATCTACGTGGCCGAGACGGACGAGGAGGCCCGCCGCCAGTACGAGGAGCACTTCTTCTACTTCGTGAAGCGGCTGCTCCCCGGCATCAACATCTCGCCGCCCGGCTACACGTCCATCCGCTCCATCGAGAACATCCTCAAGGGAGCCAAGACGTTCGCCCTCAACCTGGAGACGTGGGACGAGGTGGTCGAGGGCGGCTACGCCATCGTGGGCTCGCCCCAGACCGTCACCGAGAAGCTCACCGAGTACCTGCGCCGGCTGGGCACCGGCAACCTGCTCGGCCTCTTCCAGTTGGGCACCCTTCCTGCCGATCTCACCCGGCGCAACCTGGAGCTGTTCGCCACCGAGGTCATGCCCGCCCTGCGCGCCGAGTTCCCCGAAGGCAAGCCCGTGCTCGGCAATCAGGCGGCGGTGGCCTGATGGCGACCATGGCCGAGGAGCGGGTGTCCACCCAGGTGGGCAAGGTCCAGGTGTACCGGGGCGGTAGCGGTACGGCAGGCGCGCCCATCGTGTACCTCCACAGCGCTCAGGGGGAGACGCCGGGCCTGGCCGTTCTCGAGCAACTGGCCGACAGCCACGAGGTGGTGGCGCCCCTCTTCCCAGGCTTCGGCGAGTCCGAGGGCATCGAGCAGATCGACGACATGGAAGACGCCGTCTTCCACCTGCTCGACGTGTTCGACGTGCTCGGTCTGGACGCCCCGGCCGTGGTCGGGCTGTCGTTGGGTGGGTGGATGGCAGCCGAGATCGCCACCCGCTACCCGGAGCGGGTGTCGTCGCTGGTGCTGGTCAACCCGGCCGGGCTCTACATCCCGGGCCAGGAGATCAAGGAGATCTTCGGGCGGCCCCTGGACGAGTTGGCGCGCGACCTGTTCGCCGACGAGCAGCACCCGGTGGCCCAGCTGATGACGTCCCTCTCGACCGCCACCACCGCCGACCCGGGCGACCTCCCGTTCGAGCTGTTGCGGCCCGTGTTCCAGTCGCTGGCGGCCACCGCCAAGCTGGCGTGGGACCCGTACCTGCACAACCCCAAGCTGGCCCGCCGCCTGTACCGGGTGACGGCGCCCACGCTGGTGGTCCACGGGACCCGGGACGGCCTCATCCCCCGAGCCCACGCCGAGGCCTACGCGGCCGGCATCACCGGGGCCCGGCTGGTGGACGTGGAGGGCGCCGCCCACATGCTCCCCCTGGAGCAGCCCGACGAGCTGGCCCGGCTGGTCGGGGAGCACATCGCCTAGCTCGCGCTTCGGAGCGGGGGCGCGTCCAGGGAGCACTGCGTCTCGCAGGCCGCCTCCTCGGCGGGCTCGTTGCGGATGGCGGCGAAGGCGATGCCGACGGCGGTCATTGCCAGCGCCGCGCAGATGAGCACGGCCAGGTGGAACCCGTCGGAGAAGGTGGACGGGTTGCGGTAGTCGTTGCCCCGGATGCCGGCGGTGAGGGGGAGCACGGCCACGGCCATGAGCCCGGCCACCCGGGCCACGGCGTTGTTCACGCCCGAAGCGATGCCGGCGTGGCGGTCCTCGGCCGCGGCCAGCACGGTGGCGGTCAGGGGCGCCACGGTGAGGGCCAGCCCCAACGCGAACACCACCACGGCGGGCAACACGTCACGCACGTACGTGGAACCGGCACCGATGCGGCCCATGAGCAGCAGCCCGGCGGCCACGACCAGCGGGCCGACCGTCATGGGCAGGCGGGGGCCGATGCGTTGGGCCAGGGCGCCCGCCCGGGACGACAGGGCCAGCATGATCAGGGTGATGGGGAACAGCGAGGCGCCGGCGGCCACGGGCGAGTAGCGGAGCACCTGCTGGAGGTCGACGGCCAGCAGGAAGAACGTCCCGCCCAGGGCCGCGTACATGCAGAACGTGAACAGGTTGGCCGCTGCGAACTGGCGGTTGGCGAAGATGTCGATGGGGAGCATGGGGTCGGGCTGGCGGCGCTCGTGGGCAACAAAGGCGGCCAGGGCGATCACGCCGAGGACACCGGGGAGGGGCGTGGCCTCGATGAGGGCGTAGGTCACGCCGGCCAGGCCCAGGGCGCCCAGGGCGGCGCCGGTGACGTCGATGTGGTGGGCGGCGGCCGGGTCGGCCGACTCGGGGACGTGGCGGGCGGCCACGATGACCAGCGCGGCCAAGGGCAGGTTGAGCAGGAAGATCAGCCGCCAGGACACGGCCGACACCAGCCACCCGCCGGCGAAGGGCCCGATGGCGGTGGCGATGCCGCCCAGGCCCGACCAGGCGCCGATGGCCCGGCCCCGGTCCTCCCGGGCGAAGCTGGCCTCGATGAGGGCCAGGCTGCCCGGGGTGAGCAGGGCCCCGCCCACGCCTTGGAAGGCCCGGGCGGCGATGAGGGCGGGGAGGTTGGGGGCCAGGCCGCACAGGAGCGACGCAGCCGAGAACCAGATGACGCCGATGACGAACACCCGGCGGCGGCCGTAGCGGTCGCCCAACGACCCGCCCAGGAGGATGAACGAGGCCAGGGTGAGCAGGTAGCCGCCGATGACCCACTGGAGCCCGGACACGCCTGCGCCCAGGTCCCGGCCGATGGCGGGCAGGGCCACGTTGACCACGGTGGCGTCCAGGGCGGCCACGCCCGACCCGAGGACGGTGGCCACCAGCACCCAGCGCCCCTCCGGGGTGCCGAAGCGCACGGGCTGGGGCGGGCCGTCGCTCACCGGCGCATTCTGTTGCAACCGAGCGCCGTATACGGCGGTCAGTTGCCCGAGAACGAATCGGCGGCGGCGATGCGGGACCGCCAGGCCATGATCCGGTGGGGCATGTTCATGGACAGCGCCCCCACCAGCCGGTCGCCCCGGCCGAAGGCGGCCACGAACCGGCGCTCCTCCAGCGACCCCTCCACCACCGCGAACTCGTCGGTGGCCGTGGCCCGGCCGAGGAACTGGATCTTGGTGTCGTACTGGTCGGACCAGAAGTAGGGGATGGGGGCGAACGGCTCGGTGGCGAGGCCCAACAACGAGCGGGCCGCGTAGGCACCCTGCTCGGCGGCGTTGGTCCAGTGCTCGACCCGCATGGACTCGTCGAAGCCGGGATGGAACCAGCGGGCCACGTCGCCGGCGGCGACGACTGCGTCGGCGCCATCGGCCCGGCACCACGCGTCGCACACCACGCCGTCGTCGAGCGCCAGCCCCGACTCCTCCAGCCACCCGGTCACGGGCACCACGCCGACGCCGACCACCACCACGTCGGCCTCGACCGCGGTGCCGTCGGCCAGCCGCACCCGGGCCACCCGCGAGCCGCCCTCCAGGCTGGCCACGCCGATGCCCAGCCGCAGGTCGGTGCCGTGGTCCCGGTGCAGGTCGGCGCAGGCCTGGCCGACCACCGGGCCGAGCACCCGCAGCAGCGGCAGGTCGAGAGCCTCGATGACGGTGACGTCCAGCCCTCGCGCCCGGCACGACGCCGCCACCTCGGACCCGATGAACCCGGCCCCGATCACCGCCACCTTGGGGCCCTTGTCCAGCTCCGCGGCCAGGCCCCGGCAGTCGTCCAGCGTCCGCAGTACGAACACGCCGCCCATGCGTTCCGTACCCGGCAGGGTGCGAGGGGCGGCGCCGGTGGCGATCACCAGGCCGCCGAAGGGCACACGCTCGCCGTCGGCCAGGACCACCGTGCGGTCGACCAGGTCGAGTGCGGTCGCGGCCACGCCCAGGCGCAAACGCTCCCGCACGGCCGGGTCGACCCGCAGCCGGGTCTTCTCCGGGTCCCACGAGCCGGCCAGGACCTGCTTCGACAACGGCGGCCGGTCGTACGGGAGCTCGGCCTCGGCCCCGATGACGGTGAGCGAGCCGTCGAAGCCCGCGTGCAGCAGCTCGTCGGCCGCCCGCACGCCGGCCAGGGAAGCGCCGACGACGACGATGCGCTCCAGCGCCCGGCCCTCAGTCCTCGACGGTGATGGCCTGGGTGGGGCACACCCGCGCCGCCGCCTCGACCTTGCCTCGCAGCTCGTCGGGCGGCATGTCGTTCAGGATGTAGAGGAAGCCATCCTCACGAACCTCGAAGACCTCGGGCGCCTCTGCCATGCAGAGGGCGTTGCTCTGGCACCGGTCGAAGTCCACCACGACGCGCATGCCGGGAACCCTAGGCTTGCTTCCCGTGAAGGTCCGGATCGGGTACGGCCTCGGGGTGGAGGGGCTGACCGATCCCGAGCGCCGCTTCGCCGAGCTGGTCGACGCCCTGGAGGACCACGGGGTCGACTCGCTGTGGCTGTCCGAGCGGGTGGGCGCCCCCGCGCCGGACCCGCTGATCGGCCTGGCCGTGGCCGCCGGTCGCACCACCCGGCTGAAGTTGGGCACCAGCGTGCTGGTCGTCCCCGGGCGCAACCCGGCCCTGCTGGCCAAGGAGTTGGCCAGCCTCGACGTGCTCTCCGACGGCCGCCTCCTCCCCGCCTTCGGCCTGGGCGCGGCCCGGCCGGCCGAGCAGCAGGCGTTCGGGGTGGAGCGGGGGGAGCGGGCGGCCTGGTTCGACGAGGCCGTCCCTCTCATGCGCCAGTTCTGGACGGGCCTGCCCGTCGACCACCACGGTCCCCGCTTCCGGTACGACAAGCTCACCGTCCTTCCCCGCCCTGTCCAGCGCCCACTCGACGTGTGGCTGGGCGGCCTCGCCCCCAGCGAGCTGCGGCGGGTGGGCCGCCTGGGCGACGGCTGGCTGCCCAGCTTCTGCACGCCCGACGACGCTGCCGCCGGCCGGGTGGAGGTGGAGAAGGCGGCCGCCCAGGAGGGCCGGACCATCGACCCCGAGCACTTCGGCGCCTTGATCGTTTACGCCAAGGACGCCATCCCCGAGCGGGTGGCCCTGGCCCTGGCCCAGCGCCGCCCGGGCGTCGAACCCGCCGACGTGGTGGCCGTGGGGTGGGACGGGGCCCGGTCCCTGCTCGAGCGCTTCATCGCTCGGGGGTTCTCCAAGTTCGTGCTCGTGCCCGCGGCCGAGCCCGAGTCGTGGGAGGCCGAGATCAGCGAGCTGGCTGCGGAGCTGCTGCCACTTCAGGTGTGACGGGCCGGGCGTCGTCGTCCAGGGCGGCCAGGGTCTGGGGCCGGGCCAGGGCCAGGCCGGCGACGAGCACGGCCAGGAGGATGGCACCGGTGGTGGTCGTCCGGGCCAGGGTGAGATGGTCGGCCAGGGCACCCTGTACCAGGGCGCCGAGCGGGTACACGACGCCCAGGGCGACGAAGAACAGGCTGAGGACCCGGGCCCGGTAGACGGCCGGCGCCCGCAGCTGCACCACGGTGTTGAGCCCCGACAGCACGCCGATGTACGACGCTCCCACCAGGGCCAGGGCGGCGGCCGCGGCGGGCACGTTGGGCGCGTAGGCGTAGAGGGCGAGGGCCAGGCAGGCGACGAACACGTCCAACTCGATGGCTCGCCGGCGGCCCACCCGGGCGGCCAGGGGGGCGATGAGCAGGGCGCCCACCACCGCCCCGACGCCCTGGGCGGTGGTGAGGATGCCGGTGATGCCGGCCGTCTGTCCCAGGGCGCGGGTGCCGGCGGCGTGGGCCAGGAGGTTGGCCTTGGCCGGGATGAGGGCGATGAAGGGGGCGGCCAGGAAGGCCACGGCGGCGATGAGGCCGATGGCGGCCCGGCACCCGCGCTCGGCCCGGGCCACCCGCACGCCGTCCTTGATGCCGTGCCAGAGGCCCCGGTGCTCGTCGGCCTTGGGCACGGCCGGGACGTGCATCAGCACCAGGGCCACGATCACGGCGAGGAAGGACACGGCGTTGACCGCAAAGGCCCAGGTGTAGGACGTGGCCGCGATCACGGCGCCGGCCAGGGCGGGCCCGATCACCCGGCCCATGTTGAACTGGGCGGAGCCGAGGGACGTGGCTGCCAGCAGGTCCTCCCGGGGCACGATGTCGGGGATCATCGCCATCTGGAAGGGGAGGGTGAGGGCGGCCATGCACCCGCCGCCGAAGGTCAGCAGGGTGACCACGCCGGGCGTGGCCCGGCCCGCCGCCGCGGCGAAGGCCAACACGGCGGCCAGCATCCCCTGGACGAGGTTGCCGATGGCCAGCCAGCGCCGGCGGTCCAGCCGGTCGGCCAGGGCGCCACCCACCGGCGACAGCACGCCCACCGGGAGGAAGGCGGCGGCCGCCACCAGCGCGGCCCACGACGCCTTGCCGGTGCGAGCGGTGACCAGGGCGCCCACCGCCACTGTCTGCATCCACGTGCCCACGTTGGATACCAGGCTGGCCCACCACAGGAGGGCGAAGTCCCGATGGCCCAGCGGCCGGAGGCTCGCAAAGCGGTTGCTCACAGTGGTCCCGAGGTTAGAAGCGCGTGGTTTGGAAAATTTCCTGACACGCAGCAGACCCGCCGTCGTAGTACCGGTTCGGGGAGATCGTTCGGGGGAACTGGTCCGCGCCGGCCGCGCTCGGCTCGCAGCGCCGCTGGCGCCGTGCACCTCCCCCTGTGGTTGTGGTGGGCCGTACGGGAGGCGGCCCACCCAACCACGTCGATCGAGGTGGCAGGCAGGCCTAGGTGGCCAGTTCGTCCAAGCCCTGCTGGAGCGTGTTCCAGGACAGGGTGGCGCACTTGATGCGCACCGGGAACTTGACCACGCCCTGGAGGGCTTCGAGGTCGCCCAGCTTCACGCCCGGCTCGTGGGCTTCTGCCGGCTCGTCCGCTTCTGCCGGCTCGCCGTCGGCATCGAGGCGCTGCTCGTGGATGGACATCATGGCCTTGAAGGCCCGGATGAGGGCCCGGGCTTCGGCCACCGACTTGCCCTTCACGGCTGACGACATCATCGAGGCGGATGACTGGCTGATGGAGCAGCCCTGCCCGCTGATGCGGAGGTCGACCACGCTCCCGTCTTCCACGTCGAGGAAGACGACGATCTCGTCACCGCACAGGGGGTTGAAGCCCTCCACCCGGTGAGCGGGCGGGGTAGGCAGCTCGCCCCGGTTCCGGGGGTTGCGGTAGTGGTCGAGGATGATTTCACGGTAGAGGTCTTCGAGCCCGGGCATCAGCTCACTCCACCGTTCTCGTTGCCAAGAGTCTCGGAGGGCGAGCGAAAACGCAACCAGAATGTCTTGGGGCAGGTCGGCAGGCCGGGCATGGCGGCGGCGATCCTACGAGAACAGCTCGGCCGTGTCCGCCAAGGCGTCAGCCAGGGCGTCCACGTCGGCTTCGTCGTTGTAGACGTACAGCGAGGCCCGGGCCGTGGCACCGACACCCAGTCGCCGCATGAGGGGCTTGGCGCAGTGGTGGCCGGCCCGCACGCACACGCCCGCCTGGTCCAGCACCTGGGACACGTCGTGGGGATGGATGTCCGTGAAGGTGAACGACACCACGCCGCCCCGCTGGGCGGGCTCGGACGGTCCGTAGATGGTTATGGTGTCGCCGAAGCGCCCCTTCAGGGTGCGCAAGGCGTACCCGGTGAGGGAGATCTCGTGGGCCCGCACCGCCTCCATGCCCAGGCCCTCCAGGTAGTCGATGGCCGCGCCCAGGCCCACGGCCTCGGCGATGGGCGGGGTGCCCGCCTCGAACTTCCAGGGGATCTCGTTGGGGGTGAAGCCGTCGAGCCGGACGTCCCTGATCATCTCGCCGCCGCCCAGGAACGGGGGCATGGCGTCGAGCAGCTCCTCCCGGCCCCACAGCACGCCGATGCCCGTGGGCCCCAGCATCTTGTGGCCGGTGAACCCGAACAGGTCGACGCCCAGCTCGCGCACGTCGGTGCCGAGGTGCGGGACGTACTGCGCGCCGTCGGCCAGCATGACCGCGCCGGCGGCGTGGGCCGCGTCGGCCAGCTGGCGGATCGGGTTGATCGTGCCGAGCACATTCGACATGCACGTGACGCCGACCAGCTTGACGCCGTCGATCAGGCGGTCGAGGTCGGTCAGGTCGAGCAGGCCGTCGTCGGTGATCGGGATGTA
>DASRGI010000106.1:0-6696 GCA_035651095.1 Acidimicrobiales bacterium
CAGCGGCAACACCCATCTGGGCGGTGACGACTGGGACCAGCGGGTCATCGACTGGCTCGTCAAGACGTTCAAGGACACCGAGGGCGTCGACCTGTCCAACGACAAGATGGCCCTGCAGCGGCTGAAGGAGGCGGCCGAAAAGGCCAAGATCGAGCTGTCGTCGGTGCAGGAGACCACCATCAACCTGCCCTTCATCACCGCGACCAGCGAGGGCCCGAAGCACCTCGACCTCAAGCTCACCCGGGCCAAGTTCCAGGAGCTCACCGCCGACCTGGTGGAAGCGTGCCGGGGCCCGTTCGAACAGGCCATCAAGGACGCCGGCATCACCAAGGACGGCCTCTCCCACGTGGTGCTGGTGGGCGGGTCCACCCGCATGCCGGCCATCCAGGAGCTCGTCCAGAGCATGACGGGCAAGGAGCCCCACAAGGGCGTCAACCCCGACGAGGTCGTGGCCATCGGCGCCGCGGTCCAGGCCGGCGTGCTCAAGGGTGAGGTGAAAGATGTCCTCCTCCTCGACGTCACCCCGCTGTCCCTCGGCATCGAGACCAAGGGCGGGATCATGACCAAGCTCATCGAGCGCAACACCACCATCCCCACCCGCCGTACCGAGGTCTTCACCACGGCCGAGGACATGCAGCCGTCGGTCGAGATCCACGTGCTCCAGGGCGAGCGGGAGATGGCGATGTACAACAAGACGCTGGGCAAGTTCCAGCTGGTCGACCTGCCCCCCGCGCCCCGCGGCGTGCCCCAGATCGAGGTCACCTTCGACATCGACGCCAACGGCATCGTGCACGTGGCGGCCAAGGACCGGGCCACGGGCAAGGAGCAGTCGATGACCATCACCGGCCAGTCCTCGCTCGACAAGGACGACATCGACCGCATGGTCCGGGACGCCGAGGCCCACGCCGAGGACGACCGCCGGCGCAAGGAAGAGGCCGAGGTCCGCAACAACGCCGACACCCTCGTGTACCAGACCGAGAAGCTCCTGCGAGAGCAGGGCGAGAAGATCGCGGCCGACGAGCGCGAGCGGGTCGAGGCGGCGGTCAAGAACGTGAAGGACGCCTTGGCCGGGTCGGACCTGGAGGCCATCAAGACGGCCACCGAGGCCCTCATGCAGACCAGTCAGAGCTTCGCCCAGAAGCTGTACGAGAGCGCGGCGGCCGACCAGGCCGGCGCCTCGGGTGCGGCCGGCGGGGCGGGCGCAGGCGGTTCGGCTCCCAACGACGACGAGGTCGTCGACGCCGAGATCGTGGACGAGCAGGGGGCCTAAGGCATGGCCGACGGCGATCCCGCGATCACCGAGGAACCCACAGTCGACGAGCCGACGGCCGAAGAGGCCGCCGAGGCGGTGGAGGAGGACATCGCCGCCGCCCTGGCGGCCGAGCGCGACGAGTACAAGGCGTTGGCCCAGCGCATCCAGGCCGACTTCGAGAACTACAAGAAGCGCATCCTCAAGCAGCAGACCGAGCACCTGGAGCGGGCGGCCGAGCAGTTGGTCGCCAAGCTCCTGCCCGCGCTCGATACGGTCGACCTGGCCGTCGCCCACGGCGGCGGCGAGGCCGTCGAGCAGGTCTGGCTGGCCCTCACCGACGCCCTGGCTCGAGAGGGCCTGGAGCGCATCGACCCGGCCGGCCGGCCCTTCGATCCCAACGAGCACGAGGCCGTGGCCCACGAGCCCGCGGCCGACGACGCCGAGTCGGCGGAGCCGCACATCTCCGAGGTCATGCGGGCCGGGTACCGGTGGAAGGGCCGCGTCATCCGGCCGGCCATGGTGAAGGTCACCGGGTAGCGAGTGCCCCAGCGCGAGTGGTTCGAGAAGGACTACTACAAGGTCCTCGGTGTGCCCGACACGGCCACCGACAAGGACCTCACGCGCGCCTACCGCAAGCTGGCCAAGCAGTACCACCCCGACGCCGGGGGCGGGAACGAGGAGCGCTTCAAGGAGATCTCCGCCGCCTACGACGTCCTGGGTGACCCGGCCAAGCGCAAGGAGTACGACGAGGTCCGCCGGCTGGGCCCGGTGGGCGCCGGTGGGTTCCGGCCCTTCAGCGACAACCCGGGCGCGGGCTTCACCAGCTTCCGCGTCGAGGACCTGGGCGACCTGTTCGGTGGGCTGTTCGGCCGGGGTCGTTCCCGGGGCGGCCCCGGTGCCGGCCCGGGCACCGGTCCTCGCCGGGGCGAGGACCTCGAAGCGGCACTGCACCTGTCGTTCCTCGACGCCGTGCACGGCGTGACCACCTCGGTCAACGTCGTGAGCGACGCCGCCTGCTCCAGCTGCCACGGCACCGGCGCGGCGCCGGGCACGTCGCCGGTCATCTGCCCGTTGTGCGGGGGCCGGGGGGTGCGGGACGAGAACCAGGGCTTCTTCTCGTTCAGCCAGCCGTGCTCGGGGTGTGGCGGCACGGGCATGAAGGTGGAGACGCCGTGCCCCACGTGCCGGGGCACGGGGCTCGAGCACCGGCCCCGCCAGGTCAAGGTCCGCATTCCTGCGGGCGTGGAGGACGGGCAGCGCATCCGGGTCAAGGGCCGGGGCGGTGCCGGCCAGAATGGGGGTCCAGCCGGTGACCTGTACGTGGTGGTGAGCGTGGCCCCGCACGAGTTGTTCGGACGCAAGGGCAAGGACCTGACCCTCGTCGTTCCCATCACCTTCGCCGAGGCCGCCCTGGGCGCGTCGGTCAAGGTGCCCACCCTCGACAGCCCGGTCACCGTGCGCATCCCGCCCGGCACCCGCTCGGGCCGTACCTTCCGGGTGCGGGGCCACGGCGTGCCCGGTGGCGGCGACCTCTTGGTCACCGTCGAAGTGGCCGTGCCCGAGCAGCTGGACGACGGCCAGCGTCAGGCCGTCGAGCAGCTGGCCGTCGCCTTTCCCGACTCGCCCCGCGCACACCTGGGGGTGTGATGGACCGCGAGAACCTGGCCGTCTACGTCATCTCCGTGGCCGCCGAGCTGGCTGGCATGCACCCGCAGACCCTGCGCATCTACGAGCGGCGGGGCTTGGTCGACCCGGCCCGCACCGGCGGCGGCAGTCGCCGCTACAGCGAGCGGGACATCGACCGCTTGCGCCGCATCCAGGAGCTCACCAACGCCGGGCTCAACCTGGAGGGCGTGCGCCGGGTGATCGAGCTGGAGGACGAGAACGAGCACCTGCGCCAGCAGCTGGCCCAGGCCCGGCTGGACGCCCTCGAGGCGGTGGAGCGCACCCACCGCCAGTACCGGCGGGACCTGGTGCCGCTGAACCAGAGCCCGGTGCTGTACCGCCCGGGGGCGCGCCGCTAACTCTTCGTTCAGTGTGCAGGTCCTCGCCGTGGTCGCGAGGGAGTGCACACGAAACGGGCATTTGGCCCAGAGTGCGCCGCCGTCAAGGCAGAAATCCCAGAAACTTCGGACGGGTTTGCCCGAGTTCGCTCACTGACGCGAAGAAAGGGAGCGTTGTCAGCACGGAGAGTGGTCGATATTCTCACGCTCCGTGACCTACTCCCTCCGCCATCGAGTGTGTCGGCTTGTTGCGCTGCCGGCTTTAGCGATTTCTTTCGTGGCCGTCACCGCCCTCCCGGCCGCGGCCTCCACCGGCGGCCGGGGCGACAGCTCGTCGTCCCACAGCCACTCCGACAACCGCTCCGCCGGGCGCTCCGACAGCCGGTCGGACGGCCAGGGGCGTGCGGGCCAGGGCTCCGACAGCAACGGCTCGAAGGGCACCGACTCGAAGGGCACCGACTCGAAGAGTCCGGATGCCAAGGGCGCAGACAACAAGAGCGCAGGCACCGGCAAGGGCACCGAGAGCAAGGGCCCCGATAGCAAGGGCCCCGCGAGCCAGACCGCCGACGCCAAGAGCGCCGGCACCAAGGGCTCGGACAGCCGGGGTGCCAGCAAGGACAAGGGCAAGGACAAGGCCAAGGGCTCCAAGGGCGGCCGCGGCGGCAAGGACTGCGACCGGCCCACGCCCACCACCCGGCCTCCCGTCGTGACCCCGCAGGGCCCGCCCCCGCCCCAGAGCCCCCCGCCCCCCGTCGTGAACCCTCCGGAGGTGCTGAGCAACACCATCGAACGGCCGGCGCCGGTGGTGACCACGACCGCCACCGATCCGGCCCCGGCCGCTCCGGCTGCGGGCGTGAAGGTCCTGGGTGTTGCCATCACCCGGAGCGGCAGCCTGCCGGTCACGGGCGCCAACCTCATCCCGCTGGCGGTCGTGGCCGGCGCCCTGGTCCTGATGGGCACGCTGCTGGCCCACCTCGGCCGCCGCCGGGCGGCAGCCGCCACCACCGCCTGACACCAGTTCGACCCGAGGTACCAACGGAGGGGTCATCGCGAACAAGCCGCCGGGCTGCCCCCCGGTGGCTTGTTCGCGTTCGGATCAGGAACGGTCAGGAACAGGAAGGATTCACCGCAGGGCGCGTGCAATTTGTCCCTCATGCGCCGAAGCCTCGTGATCCTGGCCGCCCTGGCCGGGCTCCTCACCACACTCATCCCCGCCACCCACGCCGACACCCAGCCCTGGGCGTCCATGGAGCGCGGGTTCATCACCTCGTTCGACGGCACGCCGATCGTCTACAACCTCTTCCTCCCGCCCGGTGCCACCGCCACCTCGCCGGCGCCCGTGATCATGCGCACCCACGGTTGGGGCGGGTCGGGCGAGACCACGTTCAGCGCCAGCAGCACGGGCGCCAAGCTCCTGAACGCCGGCTACGCGGTGCTGACCTGGGACGAGCGGGGCTTTGGTCAGTCCGGTGGCGACGCCTGGATCGACCATCCCGACTACGAGGTGAAGGACGCCGAGGCCCTGATCGACAAGATCCTCGTGCCCCGACCCGAGATCCTGAAGTCCGACGCGGCCCAGACCGACCCGGTCATCGGCATGACCGGCGGCAGCTACGCGGGGGGCATCCAGCTGGCCCTGTCCGCCTTCGACCACCGGGTCGACGCCATCGCCCCCGAGATCACGTGGAACGACCTCAACCGGTCGCTGTGGCAGGGCGACGTCATCAAGCTGGGCTGGGGTGAACTGCTGTACGGCTCGGGCCTGGCCACCGCCACCACCAGCGGCCTGTCCCCCAGCGGAACGGCCGGCATTCAGACGGGCAGCTACTCCCCGATCATCCACGAGAGCGAGGTCACCGGCGCCGCCCTCGGCTACCCGACGGCTCAGTCCAAGGCCAACTTCTCGCCCCAGGGCCTGAAGACCTACGGCGTCGACCACCCGGTGAGCGTCCCCACGCTCCTCATCCAGGGCAAGACCGACACGCTCTTCGACCTCAACGAGGCCTGGGCCAACTACCAGGCGGTCAAGGCCACGGGCGCCCCGGTGAAGCTGCTGGCCTACTGCGACGGCCACGCTGGCTGCGTGCCCGGGTACAAGGACAACGCCACCTCCCGGTCCGAGGCCGACGCCGCCATCCTCACGTGGTTCGCCAAGTACCTGAAGGGCGACACCACGGCTGACACGGGCAGCGCCGTGCACTACTCGCTCAAGGACGGGACCTGGCACGACGCCGACACCTTCCCCACCCTGGCCGACCCGGGCGCCGCCACCTTCACCGACGCCCGCGGCTCGGGCACGGTGGTGAACCCGGGCAACGCCAACCCCGGCGCCGGCGGGAGCATCGGCCCCGTGGTCACCGACGCCTCCACCCTGGGCGAGCCCGGCACCATGAACGTCAACGTCCTGCCCGCGAGCCCGGCCGACCGCCAGATCGTCGGCATCGGGCACGTGCGGGGGACCATCAGCGGTGTGGGCCCGGGCACCAACCTGATCTTCAAGCTGGTGGACCGGACCGACAACCAAGTCATCGACTTCCAGGCGGCCACGCTGCGGGTGGACGGGCCCTTCCTGCTCCCCGCCGACGTGCAGACCTTCTCGGTCGACCTGGTGGGGGTGGCCGAGCTGCTGCCCGCCGGGCACCCACTGGACCTCGAGGTCTCGACCACGGGCCTGGCCCACACCACCTATCGGGGTGCCGGCCAGTTCACGGTCAACCTCACCCACATCCGGGTGCCCGTGCTGTAAGAGCCGATCCCAGGCAGGGCCTCCGTCCCGCCAGAACTTGCTACACTCAGTATCAAGTTTTCTGAGCGGAACTGTTCCACGGAGGCACATATGGCACTGGACCCGAACCGGTGGACCCTGAAGACCCAGGAGGCGTTCAACGCCGCTGCCGCCCTGGCCCAGGGTCGCAGCCACGGCGAGATCACGCCGGCCCACCTCATGGCTGCCATGCTCAGCCAGGAGGGGACGGTGGTGCTCCCGGTCCTCCAGCAGGTCGGGGTGGCTCCCCTGTCCCTGCGCAACCAGGTCGAGGACCGGTTGGCCAAGCTCCCCCGTGCGTATGGGAGTGGGCCCTACGGCGGCGAGGCCCAGATGGGCCGGGAACTGCGCGAGATCCTCGAGGCGGCCGACGGCCAGCGGATCGAGCTGGGCGACGAGTACCTGTCCATCGAACACGTCCTGCTCGCGCTCGCCGATCAGGTGGGCGTCGGCCGGGAGCACCTGCTCGACGCCTTGCGCCAGGTGCGGGGCAGCCACCGCGTCACCAGCCAGAACCCCGAGGAGCAGTACCAGGCCCTGGAGAAGTACGGCCGGGACCTCACCGAGGAAGCCCGCAAGGGCAAGCTCGACCCCGTCATCGGGCGCGACGAGGAGATCCGCCGCGTCATCCAGGTGCTGTCTCGCCGCACCAAGAACAACCCGGTGCTCATCGGCGA
>DASRGI010000107.1:0-12744 GCA_035651095.1 Acidimicrobiales bacterium
GCCGACAGCTGCACGAGCCGACCTTTGTCGACGAGGTGGCCAAGGCCCTGGACGAGTCCGGGCTCGACCCCGAGCGCCTGGTCCTGGAGATCACCGAGAGCACGCTGGTGGCCGACGCCCAGGCGGTGATCGGCAAGCTTCACTGCCTGAAGGCGTTGGGCGTGCGCCTCGCCATCGACGACTTCGGCACCGGGTACTCGTCGCTCAGTTACCTGCGCAAGTTCCCGGTCGACATCTTGAAGATCGACAAGTCGTTCGTGGACAGCGTGCTGCTCTCCCCCCTGGAAGGCCCGGCCTTCATGCGGGCCATCGTCAACCTGGGCCTCACCTTGCAGATGCGGGTGGTGGCCGAGGGCATCGAGTACGCCGGCCAGCTGGAGCAGCTGCGCCGGGCCGGGTGTCACTCGGGCCAGGGCAACTTCTTCTCCCTCCCGGTGGACGCCGAGGCCATGGAACGGCTGCTCGACGGCACCCTCCCCGCCGCACCCCTGGAAGTCGCCCCCATCTCGTAAGGAGTCCCCGTGGAACGCAGAGAGGATCGCACGCCTCATGCCCCGCCCGATCGGGCCGCTACCGATCGGGCCGCTGCCGATCGGGCCGCTGCCGATCGGGTCAGGGTGCTCGTCATCGACGACCACTCGTTCCTCCGTGACCTCATCCGCCTCGCCCTCGAGCTGGACGGCAGCTTCGAGGTGGTAGGGGAGGGCGAGACCGGCGCCGACGCCATCGTGCTGGCCGACGCCCTGCGTCCTGATGCCGTCATCCTCGACGGCACCATGCCCGAGGTGGACGGCCTGAGCGCCATCCCCGAGATCGCCAGCCGGGCGCCCGAGACCAAGATCGTCGTGTACTCGCCCGACGTGGAGGGTGACGCCGAGGCCGCCGCCTACGGCCGGGGCGCCGACTACGTCATCGAGCGGACGACTGGCGCCCAGGACCTCCTGGTGGCGCTGAAGGCGCTGTGCCACGGCGAGGAGCGCGGGTGGGCGCTCACGCTGGTGGAGGGCGAGGGCGAGGGCATCGCCTCGCCGGCGCCGTTCAGCGTTTACCCCGTACATGGCGTGAACGTGCGCGAGCAGGACGGCCGGGCGATCGGCCTCGTGCTGAGCGGTGCCCTGCGGGAGGGCGACATCACCACCCTGGCCGAGGCTCTCGAGCCCCTGCTGCGCGACGCCGTGGCCACGGTCGTGCTCGACCTGTCCGAGCTCGAACTCATCGAGGCGGCGGGCTTGGGCGCCATCGTGCGGGCGGCCCGGCGCCTCCAGCTGAGCGGCCGGGAGCTGATCGTGCGCTCGCCCCGCCCGGCCACCTACCAGGCGTTCGAGGACATCGGCCTGACCGACATCCTGACGGTGGTCGCGTAAGCCGGAGGCCGCTAGGTTCGCCCGCGTGACGGTACGCATCGGGGGCGGCCAGGGCTTCTACGGCGATGGCATCGGCCCGGTGGCCGACGTGCTCGACGCCGGGGTCGACTACCTGGTGTGTGAGGCTCTCGCCGAGCTGACCCTCGCCATCCTCCAGAAGGACCGCCAGCGAGACGAGTCGCTGGGCTACACGCGCGATCTCCCGCTGTACCTGCGGGCCGCCCTGCCCTTCGTGCTCGACGGTCGCACCAAGGTCATCACCAACGCAGGAGGCATCAATCCCATCGCCGCCGGGCGGGCGGCCGTGGCCGCGGCCAAGGCGGCCGGGGCGACGGGGTTGCGCATCGCCACCGTGGTAGGCGACGACGTGCGGCCACTTGCGGGGGCGGTCGCGCTGCCGGACGACGTGCTGTTCGCCAACGCCTACCTGGGCGCCCGGCCCATCGTCGACGCCCTGGCCCGGGGCGCCGACATCGTCATCACCGGCCGGGTGGCCGACGCCTCCCTGTTCGTCGCCCCTCTCGTGCACGAGTTCGGTTGGTCGTGGGACGACTGGGACCGGCTCGCCGCGGGCGTGGCCGTCGGCCACCTCCTGGAATGCAGCGGCCAAGTGGCGGGGGGCAACTATTCGGGGGCGTGGTGGGAGAACCCGAACCCGTTCCGCGTCGCCTTCCCCATCGCCGAGTGCGAGGCCGACGGGTCGGCGGTGATCACCAAGCCCGCGCCGGCCGGGGGCATGGTCACCTTCGACACCGTGCGGGAGCAGTTGCTGTACGAGGTCCACGACCCCCGCCGCTACCTCAACCCCGACGTGGTGGCCGACTTCACGTCGCTCGCCGTCGACGACCAGGGCGGCGACCGGGTGCGGGTGAGCGGGGCTCGGGGCGAGCCGGCACCGGAGTCGTACAAGGGGTTGGTGTGTACGCCCGCGGGCTGGGCGGGCGAGGCCCGCATCGCCTACTCGTGGCCCGACGCCGAGGCCAAGGCCCGGGCCGCGGTGGCCTTCCTGCGCCACCAGTCCGACGCCCAGGGCGTGCCCGTGGAGGAGTGGTGGGAGGAGTACTTCGGGGCGGGCGCCTACTGGGGCGCCCGGGATGACGGGGCGGAGCCGCCCGAGGTCATCGCCCGCCTGGCCTGGCGCACGGCCGACCCGGAGTCGGCGGCGCGGGTGAGTCGGGGGGTGGGCGTGCTCGGCCTGTCGGGGCCGCCCACCATCACGGGGACGGGGCGGGGTCGCGACGGCAAGCCCACGCAGTTGCTGGCCGTCGAGCCCTTCTTCGTGGACAAGGCGGCGGTCGACGCCCAGGTGCGCGTCGACGTGGAGGAGGTGTAGGCGATGGCGCGCATCGTGTTGCGGGACCTGTGCGGCGCCCGCTCCGGGGACAAGGGCGACATCAGCGACCTGTCGCTCTTTGCCGACGACCAGGCCGCCTACGAAGCCATCAGGGCCGAGGTCACGGCCGAGCGGGTGAAGGCCCACTTCGGCCCGCTGGTGCACGGCGAGGTCGAGCGTTACGAAGCGCCCAACGTGCTGGCCCTGAAGTTCGTCATGCACGGTGCCTTGGGGGGTGGCGCGCCGCGGAGCCTGCGCAGCGACAACCTGGGCAAGACCCACGGGGCTGCCCTGTTGCGCATGGAGATCGACGTGCCCGACGAGGTGGCCGCCGGCGCCCGCCGCCGAGTTCGCCCGCCCGCTGACCCCTGGAGGGAGACGTGACCGTCGGCCGACTGCAGGTCGTGTTCGACTGCGCCGACCCCGAGCGGGTGGCTCGCTTCTGGGCGGCGGCGCTGGGCTACGAGCTCCAGTGGGAGTGGGACCAGCAGACCACCCAGTGGATGCTCGACGGCGGCCTGCCACCCCAGGACGTGGGCGCCCGCAGCGCTATCGTCCACCCCGCTGGCGCGGGACCGCGGCTGTACTTCCAGCGGGTGCCCGAGGGGAAGGCGGGCAAGAACCGCGTGCACGTGGACGTGAAGGCGCCCGAGGGCGAGCTGGCCACCGAGGTGGCTCGGCTGGTGGGGTTGGGCGCCACCGTGCTGCACGAGCACGACGGCGACTTCGGCCCCATCCACGACCACCACGTCACCCTGCTCGACCCCGAGGGCAACGAGTTCTGCGTCTCCTGACTGGTGCCCGGCGGTTCTCGTTGCGTCTTCTCTCGGAAGGCGGGAGTAACCGCAACGAGAACGCTCAGGGGGGGCTCGGGGGGGCTCAGGGGAGGGCGCGGAGGAGGGCGGCGACCACCGCTCCGGCGACCACGCACACGGCGAACGGCGCTCGCCGCCACGAAAGCAGCACGGCCGCGGCCACACCGGCGAGCTTGGCGTCGACCCGGGGCACGCCGTCGGCGCCCGCCAGCTCGGTGACCACCAGAGCGGCCAGGAGGGCGGGTGCCAGCCCGGCCGTGCGCCGGGCCACGGCCTCGGGCACGTCGGGCAGCAGCGGCCCGATCCCCTTGCAGACCGCGGTCACCGCGGCCAGGCCCAGCACCATGGTCAGCGTCACGCCAGCACCAGCCCGGCCACGGCAGCGCCGGCCAGGGGCACGCCCGCCGGCGTCCACGGTGCCAGGAGCAACGCCACCACGGCGCCGCCCAGCGCGCAGCGCACGGCCCGCCGGGACGCCAGCAGCGGCCACAGCAGGGCCACGAACAGCGCGGGGAAGGCGGCGTCCAGCCCGTACCGCGAGGGGTCACCCACCACGGGACCGAGCAGGGCGCCCAGGGCCGTGCCTGCCACCCAGCTGGCCCACAGCAGCGCGCCTGAGATCAAGGTGGCCTCGGGGTCGGGCTTGCCCGGGTCGCCCGACGCGGCCACGCCCAGGGCGAAGCTCTCGTCCACGATGAGCTGCCCCTCCAGGGCCCGCCGCACGGGCCCGCCCGGCAGCACCCGCCCGGCCACCACCCCGGTGGCGATGTAGCGCGTGTTGAGGAGGCCACCACTCACGATGGCGGCCAGGGCCGTGCCCCCGCCGGCGATGACGGCCACTGCCGCGAACTGGGCCGAGCCGGCGAAGACGATGGCGGACATGAGCACGGCCTGCCAGCCGGGGATGCCACCGGCCACCGCCAACACGCCGAAGGACACGCCGAACACGACCAGCGCAGCCATGACCGGGACGGCAGCGGCGACCACCGCACGAAGGTTGGGGTGTCGCACCGATGGAAGGATAGGGACGTGGGCTTCTTCGACCGGAACCGCAAGGAGTTGGAAGGACGAGGCATCGATCCGTCCCGGCTGCCGCCCGGCCAGTACTTCACGGACCGCTTCCCCGTACTCCACGCCGGCAGCGTCCCCGAGTACCCGGACCTGTCGCAGTGGGACTTCGAGCTCTTCGGGCTGGTGGGCGAACGGCGCACGCTGTCGTGGGCGGACATCCTCGTGCTGCCCGCCGCCGAGGTCACCGTCGACATCCACTGCGTGACCAAGTGGTCGAAGTTCGACACTCCCTGGAAGGGCGTGCCGTTCGAGGAGGTGCTGCGGTTGGTCGACGTCGATCCGTCGGCCACCCACGTGCTGTGGCACTGCGAGTACGGGTTCACCGCCAACGTGCCCCTCGACGACCTGCGGGGAACCGACGCCAAAGGGCAGCCTCGCTGCCTGCTGGCCTACGAGTTCGACGGCAAACCCCTCGAGCCCGAGCACGGGTACCCGCTGCGGTCGTTCGTGCCCCACCTGTACTTCTGGAAGTCGGCCAAGTGGCTACGGGGCATCGAGTTCATGGCCGAGGACCGCGCCGGGTTCTGGGAGCGCAACGGCTACCACATGTACGGCGACCCGTTCCTCGAACAGCGCTACTGGGGGGATTGACCCGGCCGCGTGGATTGCCCCTCTACCGGCTGCAAAGGCCGGGGCGTACCGTCCAACGCACAGGCAAGCGAAGAGGGGGATGGGTATGGCAGAGCACCCGAACGCGCAGCTGATCCGGGAGGGGTACGCCGCTTTCAGCCGGGGCGACCTGGCCAAGCTGTCGGAGCTGTTCACCCAGGACATCCAGTGGCACGAGGCCGGTGGGAGCACGGCTCCGCTGGCCGGTGACTACAAGGGTCAAGAAGCGGTCTTCACCATGTTCGGGCAACTGATCCAGCTCACCGGTGGGCAGTTCGCCGTCGAAGTCGAAGAGGTGATCGCCGACGACCACCAGGCCGCGGCCATCCACACGGCCACCGCTCGCCGGGGGTCGACCACGTACCACAGCCGCGAGGCGCTGGTGTTCCACATCCTCGATGGCAAGGTCACCGACGCGTGGCACACCGTCCCCGACATCGAGGCCTACGACGCCTTCTGGGCCGCGCCCCTCGACGTGTCCGTGACCCAGCAGAACATCGCCAACGCCCGCCGGGGCTACGAGGCCTTCGCCGCCGGCAACATGGATGTGCTCACCGAGCTCCTGGCCGACGACTGCGTATGGCACGTGAAGGGCGGCGGCCCGCTCGACGGCGACTACGTAGGGAGGGACGCCACCTTCGGCTTCTTCCTCCAGAGCTTCCAGGAGACCGACGGCACCCTGCGCATCGACGTGCACGACATCCTCGCCAACGAGGACCATGTGACCGTGCTGTGCACGGTGTCGGCCACCCGCAAGGGCGTGTCCATGTCGGACAGCGCCGTGCACGTGTACCACGTGAAGGACGGCAAGACGCTCGAGTGCTGGCAGGCCACCACCGACCCGGCCAAGGCCGTCGAGTTCTGGAAGTAGCGCCTTGCGTCTAGCGGAGCGCGCGTAGGCGCTCGATCACGCGGGGCAGGGCGTCGGCCAGCGCGTCGACGTCCTCCTCGGTGGTCGACCACCCGGTGGACACCCGCAGCGACCGCTCGGCGTCCACGCCCATGGCCTGGAGGACGGGCGACGGCTCCAGCGACTCGGACGAGCACGCCGACCCCGAATGGGCGGCGATGCCGGCCTGGTCCAGCCCGAGGAGCACGGCCTCGGCCTCCACGCCCTCGACCCCGAGGCAGGCGATGTGAGGGAGGCGCTCGTCGGGGTCGCCGTACCGGGTGACACCGGGGATGGCCAGGGCGGCTCGGGCCGCCTGCTCGGTGAGGGCGCGGTGGCGGCCGACCTCGAGCGGCAGGGTGGCGGCCGCGCCGAAGCCGACGATGGCGGGCACGTTCTCCAGCCCGCCCCGCCGGGCTCGTTCCTGCTCGCCGCCCAGGATGAAGGGGTCGAGGCGCAGGCCCCGGCGCACGAGCAGGGCGCCCACGCCCTTGGGTCCGCCGAACTTGTGGGCGCTCACGGACATGAGGTCGGCGTCGCCGAAGGACACCGGCACCCGCCCCGCGGCCTGGGCCGCGTCCACGTGCACGAGCACGCCGGCCTCCCGGCACCGCTCGACCACTCGGGCCACAGGCTGGAGGGTGCCCACCTCGTGGTTGCCCCACTGGCAGTGGACGAGGGCAACGCCGTTGCCCACGGGGATGGCGTCTGCGTCGACGCGGCCCAGCCTGTCCACGGCGATGGTGGTGATCGGGGCCAGGCGTTCAGAGGCCTCCCGGACAGCCGAGTGCTCGACGTCGGCCATGACCACGACGCCGCCGCGCATGCGCTCGGTGGCACCCCACACGGCAGCGTTGATCGCCTCGGTGGCCCCACTGGTGAAGACGACCTCGCGGGGGCGGGCCCCGAAGAGGGCGGCCACCTTCTCCCGGGCGTCCTCGATGGCCACCCGGGCCATGCGGCCCTCGGTGTGCACGCGGCCGGGGTCGGCGGCCGACAACCACGGGAGCATGGCGTCGATCACTTCCGGGCGCGCCGGCGAGGTGGACGCGTGGTCGAGGTAATGCCGGGGCACCGGGGCCTCAGCTCAGGCTGGTGACGCACGCGTCGTCGCCCAGGGCGCGAGACGCGGTGGTGGCCGGCGTGGTGTCGCCGTACAGGCCGCTGAGCATGCCCCGCACCATGCCCCGGTCGACGGCGCACATGAGCGGGTGCTGGGTGGCGGCGTCGCCGAACGGGCACTGCTCGGAGATGATGGCGAGGGTGCCGGCCCGGGCCTCGGCGTGGGCGGCGAAGCCATGGGCGGTGAGGGCGTCGGCCACTGCGTGGAGGGCGGCCCGGAAGCTGCGCTGCCCGTTGTCCGGCGACATGTGGGCGGCCAGCGAGCGGCCGTATTCCTCGCCCACCTGCTCGGCCATGGCCTCGGCCTGCTCGGCCGGGATGAGGGCGAGGGCCCGGCCCAGAAGGGTGACAAGCAGGTCGTCTCGCCGGCCCGGGAAGGTGAGCCCGCCGTCCCGGTGGGCCTGGCCCACCTTGTAGCGCTTGGACGGGCGCCCCGCGCCCCTGGTGTCGGTGGCGGAGCCCGACCGGCCCACGGCGACGTCGACGTACCCACCGGCGGCCAGCTTGTCGAGGTGGTGGCGAGCCACGTTCGGGTGGAGCTCGAAGCGCTCGGCCACCTGGGTGGCGGTCACGCCGTCCTCGGCGTCCCGGGCGAACAGGTAGATGGCGCGCCGGGTGGGATCGCCGAAGGCGCTGCTGACCGCGGCCACGGCAGCCGCGAACTCCCCGTCGTCGAGAGGGCGCTCGCTGAGGGATACGTCGGCCACGCCCAGTATTCTACCTATGCACGTAGTGGAAATTCCCTCCCCCTCTCAGGAGCCCCATGCCCGTCACCGAAGCCCAGGTCCTCGAAGCCCTGCGTCCCGTCCAGGACCCTGAGCTGCACATGAGCATCGTGGACCTGGACATGGTGAAGTCCATCGGTGTGACCGGGGGCCAGGTGTCGGTGTCGGTGGCCCTCACCGTGGCCGGCTGCCCGCTGCGCGCCGAGATCGAGCGGCGGGTCACCGATGCGCTGGCGCCCCTGGACGGCGTCGACGCTGTGGAGGTGTCTCTCACGGTCATGACCGACGAGGAGCGGGCCGCCCTGCGGACCCGTCTGGGCGGCGGCGGCGGCGGTGGCGGCGGCGGGCATGCCCACGCCGCCCCTGGCGGGCAGCAGCGGTTGGGGCACGAGGAGGGCCGCACCAACCAGTTCATGGCCCCCGACAACCGCACCCGCATCCTGGGCATGACGTCGGGCAAGGGCGGCGTGGGCAAGTCGTCGGTCACCGTGAACACGGCCGTGGCCCTGGCCCGCATGGGCAAGGAGGTCGGCATCCTTGACGCCGACGTCTACGGCTTCTCCGTCCCCAAGATGCTGGGCATCGACCAGGAGCCGGTGGTCATCGACGGCATGATCGTTCCCCCGGTGGCCCACGGCGTGAAGGTCATCTCCATCGGGTTCTTCGTGGAGGAGAACCAGCCCGTCATGTGGCGGGGACCCATGCTGCACAAGGCCTTGGAGCAGTTCCTCACCGACGTGTACTGGGGCGATCTCGACTACCTCGTCATCGACATGCCCCCCGGCACGGGCGACGTGGCCCTGTCCATGGCCCAGTACCTGCCACGGTCCGAGGTGTACGTCGTCACCACCCCGCAGGCCGCCGCCCAGCGGGTGGCCCAGCGCACGGCCTACATGGCCAAGAAGATCAACCTGCCGCTGCGGGGTGTCATCGAGAACATGTCGTGGTTCACGGCCGACGACGGCAAGCGCTACGAGCTGTTCGGCTCGGGTGGCGGCGAGGCGCTGGCGGCCGAGCTGGGTGTGCCCCTGCTGGCCCAGGTGCCACTCGTTCCCGCCCTGCGCGAGGGCGGTGACGTGGGCGTGCCCGTGGTGGCGGCCGACGCCACCAGCGAGGCGGCCCAGGCGTTCGAGGCCCTGGCCAAGGAGCTCGACGGGTTGGGCGCCAGCCGGGTGTTCCGGCCCGAGCTGACCATCCGTTAGCGAGTCGGGCGCCGTACCCTCGATGTGATGGGTACTGACGCGCTTCCGTCCGCGGGTACCCCGGTCGGGCGTCGCATCTTCCTGGGGATGCTGGGGTTCGGCGTGGGCGGCGTGCTCGTGGGCGCCAAGGTGTCGGACCTCGTCGGGCGGGTCATGGCGCCCATCACGTCCCGGGACCGGCTGGGCATCTCCGACCTGTTCCCGGGGGCCGGTGGGTTCCGCATCTACTCGGTGGTCGGGTACCTGCCCAAGCGCACCGACGCCGAGTACCAGCTGACGGTCGACGGCCTGGTCGGCACGCCCCTCACCCTGTCGCTGGCCCAGCTCCAGGCGATGCCCCCGACGCACCTGGTGAAGGACTTCCAGTGCGTCACCGGCTGGAGGGTCCACCAGGTGCCGTGGACGGGCGTGCGCCTGGCCGACGTGCTCGACGCCGCCGGCGTGCAGGCCGGTGGGCGGGCCGTGCGGTTCTGGTCGTTCGACGGCTCGTACACCGAGAGCCTCACCATGGACCAGGCCCGGCGGGCCGACGTGATCGTGGCCTACGAGATGCAGGGCGGCCCGGTGCCGTCCGTCCACGGCGGGCCCGTGCGCATGTACGTGGCGCCCATGTACGGCTACAAGTCGTGCAAGTGGCTGGCCCGGATCGAGGTCACCAGCGACGTGATCGAGGGGTACTGGGAGCGGCGGGGGTACGACGTGGACGGGTGGATCGGCCGGTCCAACGGGCGGTCGGACACCCCGGTGTGAAGCCTGTGCTGCTGACCCGGTTCGACCGCACCGAGCGGGTGGTCCACTGGGCCAACGCCACGCTGTTCCTGGTGCTCGTGGCGACCGGGGCTGCTCTGTACATCGGGCCGCTGTCGGCCGTCGTCGGGCGGCGGGAGTTGGTGAAGACCGTGCACGTGTGGAGCGGGCTGGCCCTGCCCGTGCCGCTGGTACTGGGGCTGGCGTCACCCCGGCGGGGGCGCGCCCTGCGGGCCGACGTGGGCCGGTTGAACCGGTGGCTGGCCGACGACCGGCGCTGGTTCCGCTCGCTGGGCCGGGACCGCAGCGTGCGCTTCGACAAGTTCCACCCGGGCCAGAAGCTCAACGCCGCCTTCGTGGCCGGGGCCATCCCCGTGATGCTGCTGTCCGGGTCGATCATGCGCTGGTACAAGCCCTTCCCGCTGGCCTGGCGCACGGGCGCGACCTTCGTGCACGACTGGATCGCCGTGCTGCTGTTCGTGGCCATCGTGGGCCACATCGGCAAGGCGCTGTCCGAGCCCGAGGCGCTCCAGGGCATGCTCGGCGGCAACGTCGACCCGGACTGGGCCCGCCGCCGCCACCCCCGCTGGCACCCAGTCGCCCCGGCCGCCCCGGCCACACCGGCGCGTGCTGGGCGCGATTGACCGACGTGGCGTCGGCCCGGCGGGCCCGAAACGACGTTCTGGGCGCGCTGAACTACCGATTCGGTAGTCAAACGCGCCCAAAATTGGGCGACGGCTAGCGCCCGGCCACGTCGACCCCCGGGGGCAGGCGGGCGGGGTCCCACCCGAGCTGGGTGACAGCCAGGGAGAACGCGTACCGGTCGGTCATGCCCGCCACGTAGGTGACCGCCTCTCGCACGGCGTCCTCGCTCCCGGACACGAACCCGGGTGGGGGATCCATGCCCAGCAGCGGGAGTGAGTTCGGCCGGTCGGCGTAGTGCTCCACCAGGGCCCGGAGCACCTTGATCACCGCCTGGGCCTGGGCCACGGAGGCCGGCCGCATGTAGATGCGTTCGTAGTTGAAGGCCCGGAACGCGGCCAGGGCCTCGGCCATGCCCTCGTTCATGACCACCTCGCCCGTGGTGAGCGTGGCCGACACAACACCGTCGATGAAGGCGCCCAGCTGCTGGCCCCGCGACGCCAGCCCGCAGCGCTCCCGCACCACGGCCGGGAGCATGCCCGGGGTGACGATGCCCGCCCGCACGGCGTCCTCGAAGTCGTGGCACACATAGGCGATCCGGTCGGCCCAGGCCACCACCTCGCCCTCGGGCGTGAACGGCGCCGGGCGGGACCACGAGTGGTTGCGCACGCCGTCGAGCGTCTCCGCGCACAGGTTGAGGGGCGCGAGGACCACGTCGGCCCCCCACACGGCATGGTCGAACCCGCCGGCCACGTACGGCCCGAAGGCGTCCTCGCTGGCGTGCCCGCCGGGCCCGTGCCCGCAGTCGTGCCCCAGGGCGATGGCCTCGGTCAGCGCCACGTTGAGCCGGCACGCCTGGGCGATGGCCGTGGCCACCTGGGCTACCTCCAGCGCGTGCGTGAGGCGCGTGCGCTGGTGGTCCTCCGGGAACACGAACACCTGGGTCTTGCCCGCCAGCCGGCGAAAGGCGGTGCCATGCAGGATGCGGTCCCGGTCCCGCTCGAAGCACGTGCGAGCCGGATCGGGCGCCTCGTCCCGAGCGCGCTGGCCCGCCCCCAGGGCCCGGGTGCCGCCCGGCGCCAGCCACCCGTCCTCCCATGCCTCCCGCTCCTCCCGCCCGAACCCCCCGCCGACGCCGGCCCCCACCTTGGCGACCGCGTCCCCGTGGGCGCGCCGCACCGCCCCGGAGGCCACCCCCTCCATGGTCGCCACCCATGCCTCTGATCGGCTGTTCGACATGCCTCCAACCGTACCGAGGGGGTGTGACAGTGTCGGGCAGGCAAGAATGGCGAGGTGTTGGCGGCTGCCGAGGTTCTCGCGTCCATCTCCTATCACCCGCTCGTCCACATCAAGATCGGGCCCCTCAGCATCTCCCCCCACGGGCTGGGCATTGCCATCGGCTTCTTGCTGGGCGCCCAACTCATGCTCCCGGCCGCCCGCAAGCGGGGGATCAGCGACGACGACGTGTACGCCCTCCTCACCCGGGCGGCCATCGGCGCCATTGTCGGCGCCCGGGTGGCCTACGTCATCAACCACATCAGCGACTACTCGAGCATCGTCGACGTCTTCAAGGTCTGGCAGGGCGGCATCTCCCTCCTCGGCGGCTTCATCGGCGCCATCCTCCTCGCCCTCCCCGAGATGCGGAAGCGGGGCCTGTCCTTCTGGAAGGTGATGGACGCGGCCGCCCCCGGCATGGCCCTGGGCGTGTTCGTCGGCCGCATCGGCGACCTCATCGTGGCCGACCACCTGGGCAAGCAGACGTCGTTCTTCCTCGGCTACAAGTGCCCGAAGCTGGGCGTGCAGACGGCGTCGCCCTGCATCCCCGGCCAGATCGTCCACCAGACGGCTCTGTACGACTTCATCTTCGTCACCTTCCTCCTGGCTTTCCTCCTGTACCTCCGCAAGAAGGAGCGCTACGACGGCTTCCTCATCACCGTGTTCGGCGCCTGGTACGGCATCGAGCGGATCATCGAGGACTTCCTGCGGGAGGACAAGCGCTACATCGGCCTGACCGGGAGCCAGATCACCTCGGTCATCGTCGTGGCCCTCTGCCTGTGGCACCTGGCCTTCGTCCGGCGCACGCCCCGGTGGGGCCGGTGGGACCAAGGGGAGTCGGAGCCCCCGCCAGAGGAGCTCGAGGAGCCGCCTACGATGGCCGCGCCCCCCGAGCGAGAGGAGTAGCGCGTGGACGTACGCATCGGTGTCACCTACACGCCGAAGGAGAT